>JAHAIU010000105.1 GCA_018372555.1 Clostridium sp. | reverse complement strand
TAATTTTTCTTCTTCAATCATCTTTATTGTTTCTAAAATATTATTGCTGTTCATTTCTTAACCCCCAATATAATAATTATAAGGTATGCATAGAATTAAATATCTCTTCTCTTTGAATTTTTACATCTACTCCAAGTTCTTCTCCTCTTGCAACTAATGAACTCTTAATTTCATCAAAAGGAGTATTTGATTCTCTTAAATCTAGCATCATTATCATTGTAAAATACTTGTCCATTATAGTTTGGTTAACATCTAAAATATTAATATTTAAATCTAATAACTTATTGCTAATACCTGCAACTATACCTACCTTATCTTGTCCGATTACTGTTAAAATAGCCTTCATACATTTCAACTCCTACATTATTAATTTTTTCCAAAAAGTTATTATAATTTTATCTCTAGTACAAATATTTGTCAATTAATTAACATTATTATCCGTGTTTTAAATAAAAAAATATATAAATATATACCAACTATATTTGGCCCCATATATTTATTTCTTATTTTACCCCATGGACACCATTGCAATACTCCCACTTATATGATTGGTATCTAAGCACTACTACACTCCTAGATTAGTTCTTTTAAACTTCAGATGGAGTTAGTCATCTTACCTCCTGTGAAAGTGATTCACATAAAATGCAAGACTTTATTTCTCTACTAAAAAAACTCCACCTAAAGCTAAGAATCACTTTATAATTGCTTTTGTTGATACTACCTCTACACTAGTACCTAGAATATTTTTTATAATTACATCTCCAACTCCTATTGGAGCCTTTACCTTCACTTTCTTTAACTCTTCCATACATTTAAATATTAAATCTTTAGGAATACCTTCCTTTGTTTTTACAGGTAATAATTTTTCACTACTATCTAATATTTTTACAGTTGTTGTTACTATTCTTTTAGGGTCTGTAACCTCCATTATTCCATAGTCTTCTCCTCTTTTACAACTGTTTCCCTTTACAGAACTTTTATCTATATCTACTTCTAAGTGGCATCCCATTGGACAACAAATACAAATTAAGTTTTTTATCATATAAATCTTCCTCCACTATTACTCTAAAGAAATTAATAATAATTCTTCTAATCCCTCTAATATAGATTTTTTCAAAACTATCCTTTCCATTTCAGAAGGTGCTAAATGTTTTTTCTTAAATACTGCTATTTCTTTTCCCTTTGATATAACCTTTATACTCTTATCTTTATAAACATTATTAACTCTCATAAAAATCGTAATATTAGTATCAATATCATCGATAGATACTTTTTGAGGTACAGTATAATTAATTCCTTCTCCATTAACTATATTTAAATAAGAAGTTTTCTTAAACCCATCCTTTAAGTATTTTGCCACTGACCTGCCAGTATTTTTAGCTTCTTCTGTAACAAAATCTACTAAGTCATGAACATGAACGACATTTCCACAAGCAAATATTCCTTCAACATTAGTTTCCATACTTTCAGTTACTATTAATCCACTAGTTCTTTTATCCAGTATTACTCCTGCTTTTTTAGATAGTTCATTTTCAGGTATTAATCCCACAGACAATAATAAAGTATCACATTCAAATTCTATTTCTAATCCTTTAATAGGCTTTTTATTTTCATCAACCTTTGAAATAACTACCTTTTCTAATCTTTTATTACCTATTATGTCTGTTATAGTATGAGAAAGATATAAAGGAATGTTATAGTCCTCAAGACATTGTACTATATTTCTATTTAATCCATTAGAATATGGCATAAGTTCCACTACAGCCTTTACCTTTGCTCCTTCTAATGTCATTCTTCTAGCCATAATTAATCCAATATCTCCTGAGCCAAGTATAACTACTTCCTTTCCAGGCATATAACCTTCTATATTTACATATCTTTGAGCTGCTCCTGCTGTAAATATACCTGATGGCCTATCTCCTGGTATTCCTATTGCTCCTCTTGTTCTTTCTCTACATCCCATGGCAAGGATTATAGCTCTTGTTTCTAATATCATATAGCCTTCACTATAATTTATAGCATGAATCTTCTTATCTTCCATGCTTATTACCATAGTATTAAGTTTTATTTCAATATTTGTATTTCTTACTAAGTTAATAAATCTATCTGCATATTCTGGCCCTGTTAATTCCTCCTTGAAAGTGTGTAGTCCAAAACCATTATGAATACATTGATTTAATATTCCTCCAAGTTCTGTATCTCTTTCTATTATTAATATACTATTTACCCCATTTAAACTGGCTTCATACGCAGCTGCCAGACCTGCTGGTCCTCCACCTATTACTATTAAGTCATACATTCATACCCCTCCTATCTTGATTCCTTAGTTAAAATATAAGAACCATTTTTCTCTTGAGCTACATCTTCTAAAGGTATATTTAGTTCCCTTGCTATTATCTCCTGCACTCTAGGCCCACAAAATCCACCCTGACATCTTCCCATTCCAGGTCTACACCTTCTCTTAACCCCATCTAATGTGATAGGTCCAAAAGCTCTTTTAATTGAATCTATTATTTCACCTTCAGTAATTTCTTCACATCTGCAAATAATTCTTCCATAAGTCTTATCTTCCTTGATAAGATTCGCTTTTTCTTCTATAGGTAACTCCATAAATCTAATTTGTTTTCTAAAAGGGTTAAAGTTTTCATTCTTAACTAGTTCTAATCCTGATTTCTTTAAAATATCTACTACCATTAACCCTATTGCAGGTGCTGCTGATAAAGCCGGAGACTTCATTCCTGCTACATCAATAAAACCTTTAATTTCACTATTTTCTTCTATAATGAAATCATTAGTATTGGCTTCTGCTCTAAGTCCTGCAAAATTTCTAATTGAATTTCTAAAATTAATTTTACTAGTAGTTTTATTTGCCCTATCTCTAATAAAATTTAATGCATCAGCTGTATTCTTAACTGAGTCCTTATCTTTTATTTCTTCTGCATTAGGTCCAACTATTAAATTTCCATGTACAGTTGGGGTCACTAATACTCCCTTTCCAAATTTCGATGGGCATTGAAATATAGTATGACTAAAATTCTTTCCTTCTTCCTTATCTAAAACATAGTACTCCCCTCTTATTGGAGTAATCTTAAAACTTTCTCTGCAAACCATATTATGAATCTTATCTGAATAAACTCCTGCTGCATTAATTATATATTTAGCTTTTATCTCCTCATTATTAGATAGCTTTATAGTAAAAACCTCTTCTTTTTCTATTTTAACTACTTCAGCATTTACTTTTATTTCTCCACCATTTTCTATAGCATTTTCAATTAATGCAATGGTGTATTCAAAAGGACCTACTATCCCACCTGTTTTAGCATAAAGAGCTCCTAAAACCTCACTAGCTACATTAGGTTCTAGTTCTAATACTTTTTCTTTACTTATTAATTCAAGGTTTTTAACATTATTTTTTATTCCATTTTCATAAAGCTCTTTAATTAAATTGATATCCTCTTCATCAAAGGCTAATACTAAGGATCCGTTTCTTATAAAAGGCACATCTAATTCCTTGCACAATTCTTCAAACATCTCATTTCCCTTAACATTAAGATCTGCCATTAATGTTCCATTTTTAGGATCATATCCTGCATGAATAATAGCTGAATTAGCCTTAGTAGTTCCCATTGCCACATCATTTTCTTTTTCTAAGGCTATAACTTTTAAATCATATTTACTTAATTCCCTAAGTATAGATGCACCTATTATTCCAGCACCTATTATTGCAACATCATACATATAAACACCCCTTTTTTCAGTTAACAATTAGCAGTTAACAATTAATAATTATTGATGTAATTCCTATGGAATTACTATAAATAAATTTCAACCTTCCAAACTCCTAAAGGAGTTTTTTCATTAATTTTTAATTTTTTCATTTCTTCATTTTTAATTTTTTAAAGTTATCTTATTTTATATATTATTTTTTATATTTACTTTATTAATGACTTTTTACTTATGCCAGATCCTTTTTGGGTACTATTCTTATTATTAGTTATCTTCAATAAAATTAAATTTATAAAAAATTTGAAGATATTGACCTAATAATTTTCTAAATGCAAAAAAAGCACAAAAATAAGACGTATCTTATTTTTATGCTTTCTCTAAATCTCTTAGCACATTAAATAATTATAGTATAATTCTACCATAATTTATATATTAAGTATATAGGTTTTATTTTAAAATTAATTTATACTAAATTTATATTGTTTTTATACAATTTTCCCTAAAATTTTTATTTTAAAAAATTTTTTTCATCAAACTCTTTAATTTCTTAAAAATTAGCATTATAATTAATGTATAAGATAGTTATCCCTTTACAATTTATATATACCCAAATAAATAGAGCAGATTTCTATTATCCAAATCTGCTCTATTTTTTATGAGAAAAACTCATCTTCCAATCCTTCTAAATTAGTTATTTTTATTTCCTTTAAATTAAATTCTATAAGCCCCATATCTCTCATATTTATTAATTCCCTAGAAAGTGATGGTCTTGGTATTCCAAGCTCTTCAGCTAACTCTTTCTTAGAAGCTATTTTATATATATAACTTTTATTTTTCTTATAATTATCTAATAGTATTTTACATACTTTTCTTCTTATAGAATCCAACTCTACTAAATTAATTTTTCTATTTAATATAACTATTTTTTGTGATAAAAGTTCTAACATATTTTCAGCAAACTTGGCATTCTTTTGCATTATCCCTAATACACTTTGTTTTGGAAATGATAAAATCTTACAGTTTTCAACTGCCATTACTGTTGCAGGATATTCCTTATCCTTGGAGAATAACAAAGCTTCTGCAAATACATCGCTTACATTAAAATTAGATAATGTTAGTACCTTTCCATTTTCATAAATAGTTTGAATAACAGCTTTTCCTTCAAGAATTACTGATAAACTATTACACTTCTCTCCTTGATTAGCTATAACCTCATTTTTTTTATATTCCCTTACTAAGTATAGCTGACTTTTTAATATTTCATCTATTTCTTTTTCATTAATGCCTTTAAAGAAACATGTCTTTTTTAAAACTTCTATCATAATTTATCCTCTCGCTTGTAACTCATTATAGTTTTAATTATCTATATACATGATATTATAAACTAATAAGCATAATATTACATAAAAAAACTACTTGATAATTTCCTAAATAATAAAACAAAGCTGCAATAAATGCAGCCTCATTAAATATTTATATTATGCTAAAAACATTTTTAAATCATCTTCTACGTTAGTTATTCCACCAATACCAAAGTTTTCAACTAATACCTTAGCAACATTTGGTGAAAGGAAGGCTGGTAGTGTTGGTCCTAAATGAATATTCTTAACTCCTAAGTATAGTAATGATAATAATACTATAACTGCCTTTTGTTCATACCAAGCTATATTGAAAGCTATTGGTAAATCGTTAATATCTTGTAATTCAAATACTTCTTTAAGCTTTAATGCTATTAACGCTAATGAGTATGAATCATTACATTGACCTGCATCTAGAACTCTTGGAATTCCTGCAATATCTCCTAAGTCTAATTTGTTATATTTGTATTTTGCACAACCTGCTGTTAATATTACAGTATCTTTTGGTAGAGCCTTTGCAAAATCAGTATAGTAATTTCTTGACTTAGCTCTTCCATCACAGCCTGCCATTACAAAGAATTTCTTTATAGCTCCTGATTTAACAGCATCAACTACTTTATCTGCAAGTTGCATTACTTGATTATGAGCAAATCCACCAATGATTTCTCCATTTTCTATTTCTGTTGGAGCTTTACATGTTTTTGCAAGTTCAATTATTTCTGAGAAATCTTTAGTTTCTCCATCAATTCCATCTATATGCTTACATCCTGGGAATCCTGCAGCTCCAGTTGTAAATACTCTAGCTTTATAGCTGTCCTTTGGTGGTACTATACAGTTTGTAGTCATTAATATCGGTCCATTGAAGCTTTCAAATTCTTCTTTTTGCTTCCACCAAGCATTTCCGTAGTTTCCTACAAAGTGATCATATTTCTTAAATGCTGGATAGTAGTGAGCTGGTAACATTTCTGAGTGAGTATAAACATCTACTCCAGTTCCTTTTGTTTGCTCTAATAATTGCTCTAAATCCTTTAAGTCATGTCCTGAAACTAATATTCCAGGATTATTTTTAACTCCTATATTAACCTTAGTTACTTCTGGATGTCCATAAGTTCCAGTATTAGCACTATCAAGTAGAGCCATACCATCTACCCCTACCTTACCTGTTTCTAATGTTAAGGCAACTAATTCATCAACTGTTAAGCTATCATTTAATAACTTAGCTAAAGTTTCTTGCATAAAAGCACTTACTTCTTCATTATCATAACTTAATTCATTAGCATGTTTCATATATGCTGCTAATCCTTTTAATCCATAAGTTATAAGTTCTCTTAAACTTCTAATATCTTCATCCTTAGTTGCTAATACTCCAACTACTTTTGATTTTTCATCATATTCTTCTCTAGTAGTAGCATTCCATAATGCTGCTTCTGATAAACAATCTTTATTTGATAATTTATTTAATAACTCTTCTTTTATCTCTAAAGCTCTTTTTACTCTTTCATAGAATATTTCATCATCAAAATTAGCGTTAGTAATTGTAGTAAATAAGTTTATAGTTATAAAGTGATTTACTTCACTTGAAACTTCTTTTCCTTCTTTTCTAAGTCTAGTTGTAACTTCTGATAATCCTTTGCTTACATATACTAAAAGATCTTGCATTCTTGCAAGGTCAGGTGACTTACCACAAACTCCAAATTGAGTACATCCTGTACATCCTGCTGTTTCTTGACATTGAAAACAAAACATCTTATTTTCCATAAAACAATTCCCCCTATTTCGAATTCTTTAATTAATTACTTTATGGTTATATTATATAAACATTAGAAGTTAAACTCGGTAACATTAGTTACAATTTTTAATTATTATAATATTAATTTATATTCCTACTATTTAAATCCCTTTTACTTGATAAAAATAAAGGGGCTGTCATACAAACAGTCCTATAAGTGCTTTAATGCCTAAATTTATGCCTTGTAAAGCTTAATTACTATTAATATTGCTACAAATATTATAATTGCAGTTATAGCTAATAATATCATACTCATAGACAATTTCCCCTCTAAGTAAATCATATATCTTCAACTTATTTACTTAGAGGCACCTTTATTTTCTATTTATTATATTTTTTAAGAATAATTATTTCATAACTAAAAAACTATATAACCGGATAGCTTTTTAAAATTATAGCTTTACCCCTAATTGTGTATTCACCTAAGCTAGCTGGAATTAAATAACTATCTCCTGTTCTTATTCTTTCTGTAAAGTCTTTTCCTTCTATTGTTCCTTCTCCGTCTACGCAAGTTAGCATATCAAATTTTTCTATATCACTTATATCATTATATTGTGAATCTATCGTTATTTTTTCAATTCCAAAGTATTCATTTTTACATAGTAAGATATGACTATATCCATCGAACTCTTCTTCTGTTTTTTCACTTAAGTTTTCACATTGAAGATCAAAATTAATAACATCAAGAGCTTTTTCTACATGTATTTCCCTAGGTCTTCCATAGTCATATACTCTGTAAGTAACATCACTATTTTGTTGTATTTCAGCTATAATAACACCTTCACAAATAGCATGTACTAATCCACTGTTTATTAAAAAACAGTCTCCCTTTTTAACTTCTATTTTATTTAAATATTCTTCAACTTTATTATTTTTTATTGCTTCCTCAAATTCTTCTTTAGTACAATTTTTTGTTCCAACTATTAATGAAGCACCTAGCTTTGCATCCATAACATACCAAGCTTCAGTTTTACCATAGTCACATTCATGCTTTGCTGCATATTCATCTCCTGGATGAACTTGAACTGATAATTTTTCCTTTGAACTTATTAATTTAATAAGTAGTGGTAACTTTTCTAAAGTTATCTTATTACCAACTAAATCATGTCCAAGTTTATTTATTAATTCATCAAATTTAATACCTTTTAATTCACCATTAGCAACTATTCCTGTTCCATTTGGATGGCAAGCTATATCCCATGTTTCACCGATTTCTCCATCAGGCATATTATCTCTGAATGCCTCAAAGTCTCTTCCCCCCCAAATTTTTTCATAATATAAGTTTTCGAATCTAATTGGATACATAATACTCCTCCTATTAAACTGATTTTTCAATATAAATTTTCCAATTCATCCTATATATGATTAAAAACAAAACAATTTTTTTACTATTTCCAACATACTTTCGTCATTCCGTGAATCACCTATAGAATAAATATTCTATTTAATAATTTGTTCTCTCAACTCTTTTAATTCATAAACTTTAGAGCAACTTAATGGAACTATATCTATGTAAATATCATTTCTATATATTATCGCTACATTTTTAATATTTTCAATTTCATTTAACTCCTTCATTAGACTATAAATAGAAATTATTCTTACTTTTTCATCTAATCCTCCAAAATTCTTTTATTAGACTACTCATATTTCTAAAAATAAATTTATAGACTTAAAAGTTTATTCTTTTAAGTCTATAAAAATTAACTACTTATTTCTATTTTACTATAACCTTATCAAAACCTTACTTCTACTGATTTAACATTACAGGAATATATCTACTGTTCCATATTCCCCCTGTGTCTATTCAAATCTTTAATAGTAATTATTTGATTTTATTTTTCTTCTTAAATATAGCCACTCCTGATGCTGATAACGCTAAGCCTAATAAACCTATAACAACTGGTGAGTTACCTCCTGTATTAGGTAATTTTCCTTCATCGTTTGGCTTACCATCATTATTTTCATTGTTACTCCCATCTCCGTTGTTGTTTCCTTCACCTGGCTTATCTCCATCACCTGGCTTATTTCCATCGCCTGGCTTATCTTCATTTTTAACTAAAGAGTTCTTAGCATTTTCAAGATTTCTGTAAGCTTCATCTACTTCTTCTTGAGTTGCATTTTCATTATTTGCAACTTCTTTTGCTTTTGCTAATGCATCTATCATAACATTCCATGATTCTTCAGTATATTTGCTCTTATCTAAAGATTCTACTTCTTTAATAAGGTTATTAAGCTCATCCTTAGATACACTTTCTGGAATTTTCTTTAGAGCATTTATAGAATCTCCTAATGACTTTGTAGCATCATCAACTTGTTTTTGTGTTAATGAAACTGTTTCATAAACTTTTTTAGCATTTTCTAAAGCTGCTTTAAATTCTGATTTTCCTTCATCTAAATATTGATCTAAATCAATTGATTCAGCACGCTTAATCATTTCATTTAAATCATTTCTATTTAATAAAGTTAATTGTGAACGTGCTCCTATTAATCCATCATAAGCACCTTTATAAACATCGTATTCACTACCATCTTTAATAGATTCAGCATATTGAATAGCTTCTATAAATCTTGCATAACTATCGCTTGTATAATCAGCTTCATTGATTGATTTTAA
>JAHAIU010000104.1 GCA_018372555.1 Clostridium sp. | reverse complement strand
TAATTCATCAACCAGTAAATGATTATTATGGAACATATAGAGCTATGCAAGATTTATATAAAGAAGGAAAAATCAAAGCAATAGGAGTATCAAATTTTTATCCAGATCGTTTAGTTGATTTAGCTTTATTTAATGAGGTAAAACCGGCAGTAAATCAAATTGAGATTAATCCATTCCACCAACAATTAGATGCACAAACATATAATCAAAAATATAATGTGCAACTACAAGCATGGGCTCCTTTTGCTGAAGGGAAAAATGGAATGTTTGAAAATCAGGATTTAAAAACGATAGGAGAGAAATATAACAAATCAGTGGCGCAAGTTATTTTAAGATGGTTACTTCAAAGAGGAATCGTTCCATTAGCTAAAACAGTTAATAAGGAAAGAATGTTACAGAATATAGATGTTTTTAATTTTAAGTTAAGTGAAGATGATATGAATAAAATATCTTCTTTAGATAAAAAAGAAAGTTCTTTCTTTAACCATCAAGAAGCATCAGCAGTAGAAATGTTAGCAAGTCTTGTTAGATAGGGGGAAGGACTTATGAAAAAATATTATATTTAATGAGGCGTTGGGCTTATAATAATGATATTAATCAAGAAGAAAGGTTAGATAATTGGTGTATATTAAAATTTGAATTTGAGAATGACGAGTTTAAATTACTATAAATAATAAATTATGATTTTAGTAAATTATATTAAAAGGTATAAATTAATAAAAGTCGGCAAAATTGCCGACTTTTATTTTGCAGTTTTATTATGATTTCATTTTAAGCTTCATGAAGTTGATTTTTAATAATTTCATAAACCTTCTTAGGTAATGCATCTTGTTCTTCTTTACTTAAGTTAGCAGTTTCTATAGCTGGGTGTATATAAAGATTAACAGTTGCTGGTTTTAAAGTCCATTTTCTCTTATTAGTTTCCATAACTTTATAAGATCCATCCATAGTAACAGGAACTATAGGACATTTAGATTTAGTTGCAAGCTTAAAGCTTCCAGCTTTAAACTCTCCCATATTATTTCCTTTACTTCTAGTTCCTTCTGGGAAAATAACTAGTGAGTGACCAGATTTAAGAATCTTAATACCATGAACGATAGCTTCTCCAGCTTTTCTTATATTGCTTCTATCCATAAATACACAATACATATATTCCATCCAAGTTCTTACCCCAGGTATTTTCTTCACTTCTACTTTAGATACAAAACCTTTTAATCCAGGTATTTGACTCATATAAATTGGAATATCAAAATTTCCTTGGTGGTTTCCTATATATAATACATTTTTATCTTTAGGTATATTTTCTACACCATGAACAATTACCTTAACTCCAGCTACTTTTAAAAGTGTTTTAGCCCATAGCGTAGTAACTTTGTAAACTAAAGCATCTCTTTTCTCTATTTCACCTTTTTTATCTAGCATTTTAGTTCTAATTAATGCAGGTATTGTTAAAATTATAGTTCCAAAGAACACAATATACCAAACTATAGATCTAAGCATTCAATCAAATCCTTTCAATCAATAAAAATAATTCCATAATTAAGTATATAACAAAATAATTACATATAAAAGTTTTTATTTGTTCATAATATTGACATGTAGAAAATGTTATTATACAATTTTATTGGTATATGTCTCCATAGTTCAATGGATAGAACAGTCCCCTCCTAAGGGACAGATACAGGTTCGATCCCTGTTGGGGATACCATACAAACAGGAAATGGCTTAACCATTATGGTTAAGCCATTTTTTTGCTCATAATCTATATTATAAAAGATTATATATAAGTTATTTTAATCACTAAAAACTATTTTCTTTGAAATAATTGAATTACACCTTCTAAATGGTTATACATTGCATCATAAGCTAAGGCAGGATCTTTCTTATCAAAGGCTTCCATTATTCTATCATGATGTTCTATCATACCATTAAGGGATGTTCTGTATTTAAATCCAAAGTATTGATTGGAAAGTATAGTTTTAGGAATTAGTTTGTGATATTCATAAAATAACGGATTGTGTGATGCTAGTATAATTTCTTTATGAAATTCTAGGTCTGCATCACTACATTCATCTATTAATCCTTTGGATACTTTTTCTAATTCTTCTATTGATTTTAAATAGGCATTTCTTATTTTTTTTAAGTCTTCATCATTTGCATTTAAAACTGCTAGTTTAGTAGCTTCACTTTCAATAAATTGTCTAGCTCTTAAGGATTCAACATAAAACTCCTGTATATTATGATTTTTATAGATTTCATTATCATCAAACAAATCAATGTTTTTAAAGCCTTCTACTATTGGACTTGAATAAGGAACAGTTCGAATAATTCCATCCTCACAAAGTTTTTCTATAGCTTTTCTTACTGGAATACGACTTATGTTAAATTGTTCAGCAATTTTTCTTTCACTAGGTAATTTACTATTAATTTTAAAATTTCCATTTAAAATGTTTTCTTTTATGTAATTAATAATTTGATCAGTAGCACTTAATTTAGACATAAAAACTCCTACATTAATCTTTTTATTACTATAATATCTTATAATGTAGTATTAATTCAACCTATAGTTATTCTTAGATTTAATAGGAACTAAAACTGACTTTTTATAATAGAAGTAAGAAGCTATTATTCCTATCACTGAGATAAGGGACAATACTAAATAACTAGCTCTAATTGATATAAGTCCAGAAATTTTTCCAACAATCATTGGAAAAATTGACATACCTACAGCGTAAGTTGCTTGGAAGAATCCCATTGCAGTTGATTTTTTCTCCTTTGGGACATTTTTCATAGATTCACTAGTTAAATATGAAAGGAGAACTCCTGTAGACATACCAGGAAGGGATTGTAATAAAAATATTATATATATATTCTGTACATTTGGTACAAAGATGCAATAAATTGATATCAAAAAGAATACAGTAGGAATCCAAAACTTTGGACCATATTTATTGCATAGCCTTGAGGAAGCAAACCAAGATGACGCTACTGCACATAACATATAAAATATAGAAGATAATCCAACAAATACAGATGTAGCACCTAAGTCTTCTAATATTTGATTAGTAAATGACATTGTAGTAGACATTTGAATACCTTGTTGAATTAATGCAAGAAGTGAGAAAAATATAAGCCTTCTATCTCTACATATAGATAAGTAATCTTTAACTGATAATTTTTTATTGATTTTTTTTGTTTCATGTTCTTTTATATTTAGAGCTAGTATGGTACCGATAATTGCAGAAACTATGCTCATGATACATAGAGCTTTCATTCCTAGCTTTTCATAAAATAGGGTACTAGTAATAAATCCAATCAACATTCCTAAGTTATTAACTAAAATTATTGTAGATGTAGCTTTTTGCTGTTTATCTGAAGAAAAGAAATTAGTGAAATGAACCATATAAGAAATCCACATTGATGATGAAACTCCAGATAAAATATTAGCTATTAAGAAACCATATCCTCCTGGAAAAATAACTCTAATTATAGAGGCTAAGCCTGTAAAGATAATTCCACATAAAATAAAAAGTTTATTTTTACTTATTGAATCAGCAAAAAGACCAACAGGAAGTCTCAATAGGCATTGAGAAACACCATAAGCTCCTATTATTATACCAATCATATTAGAAGATACATTACGGATAGTTAAATAAGGCGTTTGAAAAGGGATATATACGTATTGAGAAAACCAGAATAGTACAACGATAATAAGTAGTAATAATTTTTGATTAAGTAGTTTTTTCATATTGAACCTCCAAATGGTATATTTATATTACGAATAATATACCATTTATAATTTAAAAGCAAGGACTAAAAAAGGTTCTAGGAAACAAATTTAAATTTTACTGTTGATTTTTGAAAACGTTTATGATAATATGAGGATACAAATTTGAATATGTTAGAAGTAGACGTGTTACTGGTAATGCAGGCAAGATCGAATCAATTTTTATAGATTAACATAGGTATAATCTATTTATTTGGTTTGGTCTTTTTTTTGTTTTATTTTATTGGCCATAAAATAAAAATGCACAATTGAAAATTGGAGGACTTATTTTATGAATTATAAAAATATAGCTGAAGAAATCCTATCTAAGATAGGTGGCAAAGAAAATATAAATGAAGTAACTCATTGTATGACAAGACTTAGATTTAAAGTTAAGAATTCTTCTAAGGTAAATAAAGATGCTTTATCTAAAATTGAAGGAGTTATAACTGTTGTCGAAAGTATGGGACAAATTCAAGTTGTAATTGGAAATAAAGTGAAAAAAGTTTATGATGAAGTTATAAAGATTGTACCTCAATCAGGTAGTACTAATGGAAATGAAGGCAATGGAGAAAAGCAAACTGTAATGAATTCTATTCTTTCTGCAGTAGCTGGAATATTTACACCTACAATACCAGCTATAGCAGGTGCAGGTATGATAAAAGGTATATTATCAGTTTTAGCTATGTACTTTTTAAATCAAAAAGGTGTTGATATAAAAGTAACTCAAACTTATATTATATTTAATGCATTAGCTGATTCAATATTCTACTTTATGCCTATTATATTAGGTTATACTGCAGCTAAAGTATTTAATGCAAATAAAATTATATCTATGGTGCTTGGTGCTACACTTTGTTACCCTGCATTTACAGCATTAATGGCTGGTGAAGAAGCAGTTAGATTTTTAGGGATATCAGTAACAAAAGCAACTTATACATCATCAGTAATTCCAATAATAATTGCTATATGGGCTCTTTCATATGTTGAAAAAGTATTAGATAAGTATGTACCAGAAGTAGTTAAGATAATAATGGTACCAACATTCTCATTAATTATAATGCTTCCTGCAACTTTAATATTATTTGGTCCAATAGGAATATATATCGGTAATGCTATAAATTTTGCTTATCAATATATTTATGAATTAAGCCCAGCTTTATGTGGTGCATTCGTTGGTGGATTATGGTGTGTATTAGTTATATTTGGTGCTCACAGAGCATTATTACCTATAGGAATTAATGATGTTGCTCAAACAGGAAGACAAAATCTTCTTGCATTTGCTGGAGCTGCAAACTTTTCTCAAGCTGGAGCTGCTCTAGGAGTATTCTTTAAAACTAAAAATAAAGGTTTAAAAACAATTTCTATGTCTGCTACTGTTACTGCTTTATTCGGAATAACAGAACCTGCAATATATGGTACTAACCTTAGACTTAAAAAGCCAATGGTATGTGCAGTAATATGTGGTGCTGTTGGTGGTGCTATTATGGGAATGGGGGGAGCTTATGGTAATGCATTTGCTAACCAAGGAGTTTTAACAATTCCTGTATATGCTGAAGCTGGAACAATGGGATTCTTAAGTTATTTAGCTGGATGTGCTATAGCATTCTTTGGATCTGCTATTTTAACTTATATAATTGGATTTGAAGATTTAGAAGATACTTCAAGTGAAGAAAGGGTAAATGCAATCTTATCAGATGAAGAAGCAAGCCTTGATATAACTTCACCAGTTGAAGGTAACTATGTTGCATTATCTGAAGTAAAAGATGACGTATTTGCATCAAAGGTTATGGGAAATGGTATAGCTGTATTACCAACAAAAGGAGTTATTACAGCACCTGCTGACTGTGAAATAGTTTCTTTATTCCCAACATTACATGCAGTAGGAATAAAGCTTAATAATGGGGCAGAAATGTTAATTCACGTTGGACTTAATACAGTAGAATTGAATGGAAAGTATTTCGAAAAACATGTAAATCAAGGTGATGTTATAAAAAAAGGTGAAAAACTTATATCTTTTGATATAGATAAAATAAAGAGTGCTGGTTATGATATTACTACACCTGTTATAGTAAGTAATACATATGACTTTGCTGATGTAGTAGTATGTGAAACTAGCTATGTATCAACAAAGGATACAATAATATCTTTAGTGAATAAGTAGTATTATACAGTTTAATAAGAATAGATAAATAGAAATGAGACTGTATAATTAAAATAGATTTACATAATAACTAATGATTAGAGTATTGATAAAATTATATACAGAAGGAGTTAGAATATGAAAACAGTATTTCCAAAAAACTTTTTATGGGGAGCATCATCCTCAGCATTTCAAATAGAAGGAGCATGGGATGAAGATAATAAAGGGATGACAGTTGCAGACTATAATTCCTTTAAAAAGTCAGATATACAAGCTGATACTAAGGTAGCATCAGATTTTTATCACAACTATGAAAAAGATATTGAATTAATGAAAGAGTTAGGAATGAAAACTTATCGTTTTTCAATTTCGTGGGCAAGAATAATTCCAGATGGTGAAGGAGAAATAAACCAAAAGGGAATAGAGTTTTATAATAAGGTAATAAACAAACTAATAGAATGTGATATAGAACCATTCGTAACTTTATATCACTTTGACTTGCCATTTGCTTTAGTTGAAAGATATAACGGTTGGGAAGGTAGAGAAACTGTATATGCTTTTGAAAGATTTGCAAAAATATGTTTTGAGAACTTTGGGGATAGGGTTAAATATTGGCAGCCTCATAATGAACATAATTTAATTGTAAGAGTGGAAGAAAGAATAAATATCTATGATGAAACAGATCCGTGGAAAATAGATAAAATGCGTGCACAAATGGATTATAATCTATGCTTAGCTCATGCTTTAGCAGTTAATGCATGTCATGAAATGATTCCAGGAAGTCAAATTGGAGCAGCTGTATCTTCATCTGTAACTTATCCTCTTACTTCTAAACCAGAGGATGTTTTTGCAGCAAGAATGAATGATAATTTTAAAGTTTATTCTACTCTTGATATGCATTACTATGGTGAGTACCCAGGATACTATATGGAGTATCTTAAGAAGAGAAATGTAATGCCATATATGCCAGAAGAAGATAAAGAAGTTTTAAAAAAAGCTAAAATGGATTTTATAGCTATAAACTATTATAGAACAAACTGTGCGGAGGCTTTACCAGTTGATGATGAACATCCTTTTGGACTAAGAGAGGGTACTGTTGATTATAGCATTTATGGATTATTTAAAATGTCAATGAATCCTAATTTAAAGGCGTCAGAATACGGAGCTGCAATTGATCCATCAGGTCTTAGAGTTGCATTAAATGAATATTGGCAAAGATATCATTTACCTATAATAATAACTGAGAACGGATTAGGTGCACACGATACACTAGAAGATGGGCAAGTTCATGATGAATATCGTATAGATTATTTAAGAAATCATATAAATGCATGTGAATTAGCTATTAAAGATGGAGTAGAAATGTTAGGATACTGCCCATGGTCATTTATGGATCTTCTAAGTTCAGCCCAAGGGTTTAAGAAGCGTTATGGTCTTGTTTATGTAAATAGAATGGATCATGATATTTTAGATCTACAAAGAATAAGGAAAGATAGTTTTTATTGGTATAAAGAAGTTATTAAAAATAATGGTATAATAAAATAGATATAATAATTATATTGGAGTTTTTAGTATGCATATTACAAAAGTATTAAATAATTCCTTGCTGCTTGCAAAGGATGATAATGAAAAAGAAATAATTTTGATGGGAAAAGGTATTGGTCATAATCATAAAATAGGGTCTGAGTTAAATAAAGAAGATATTGAAAAGACTTTTGTTCTTAGAGATGAGACTATAAAGAGAAATATTGTTGAGTTAGCATCAGAAATAGATGCAGAATATTTCAATATAGCTCAAGCGATAATTGTTTATGCAGTAGAAAAGTATGACTTAAAACTTATGAACCATATATATTTAGCTTTAACTGATCATATTGCTTTTGCAGTAAGACGTTTTAAGGATGGTATTCTAATTGAAAATTACTATCTAGATGAAATAAGGGAATTAAGTCCTAAAGAATATGATATTGGAGTTTATGCACTTAAAGTTCTTAAGGAATACCTAGGTTTAGAACTTCCTGAAGAAGAAATTGCAAATATAGCTGGACACTTTATAAATGCCCAGCAAGATAATCAATATAGTGATAGAAACAAAATAAGCTCTAAAATTGTTAATGCTATTTTGCAAATTGTTCATTATAATTTCTCAATAGTTTATAATAAAGAATCTTTTTATTATAAGCGTTTTGTAACGCATCTAAAGACTTTTACTCAAAGGTTTCTTGCCAATGAGCCAACAAAAGAAGATGTTGATTTTATTTATGAGCAAGTACGTAATAATTGTAAGGCAGAATATGAGTGCGTTAAAAAGATTAGGGCATATATTTACACTGAGTTTTCAAGAGAATTACCAGTACAAGAGGAGCTATATTTAATGATACATATTCATAAAATTATTGGTGAATTAGGTGGCAATGAATAAATGATGATAAAAATTAGACAGTTGAAATAGGCAAGCTTATATGTTGTTTTAAGTATTAATATGATATTATAAGTAAAAAATTAATTTATATACCAGTAAAAGCTCACAAGCCAAGTTAATACAAGGCTAGTGAGCTTTTCACTTATATATTTTTATACTTGTCTTCAATACCATTAATTATTAAACCTAACCCAGCAGCAAAGCTTTTATCTATTAAAGTAGACATTTCAAACAGCTTATTTTGTTCAAAGCTTATAAATCCATGAAGGCAGCTTCTTAAGGTTTTTATAATATAGGTATTTTCTTCTTGAGAATAGTTATATAGAAATTATATTTATAATATCTGTAGAAAGTTTCTTAATATTAACATCAGTAAAAGTACTGACTAGCTGTGTTGATTCGTATAAGGTTAGGTTAATTACCTTGACAAACTTCTTTTATTATAAGAAAATATCAAGAGTAATTATACGTAAGCAAAGAGCAGATGGGCGGCTTGACTACCCATTTGCTCTTTTTTCTTTGTAAAAAATAAAAATTTAATAGTAAACCTAGGAGGAAGTCATGAGGAAAGTATTTAAAGATAAGGCTTTTATAACAACGATGCTTACACTGGCATTGCCAATAACATTGCAAAGCTTTATAACATCGTCATTAAACTTAGTAGATAATCTAATGATAGGGAAGTTAGGAGAAGAAGCAATTGCTGCAGTTGGACTAGCAAATCAATACTTCTTTATTTTTACGCTATGCCTTTCAGGAATAAATGCTGGAGCAAGCGTATTTATGTCTCAGTATTGGGGAAAGAAAGATGTTAAGAGTATAAAGAAGGTATTAGGATTAGACTTAAGCATAGGATTTATTGCATCTATAGTATTTGGTGGAGCTGCGCTTATTTTTGCTGAGTCGATAATGGGAGTATTATCTAGGGACACAATGGTAATAGAGCTTGGAAGTCAATATTTAAGAATAATAGGAATTACTTTTATATTTACTAATTTCACTCAAGGTTTTTCATCGGCATTAAGAAGCTCGGAACAACCTAAAACTCCAATGTATGCTAGTTTAATAGGAGTTATATGTAATGCCTTCTTAAACTGGGTATTTATATTTGGTAACCTAGGGGCAAAACCAATGGGAGTTGCTGGAGCTGCTTTAGCTACTTCTATAGC
>JAHAIU010000103.1 GCA_018372555.1 Clostridium sp. | reverse complement strand
TTGCGATTGGCAGTTATTCAGAGCACGAGTAGTGCCGCCAGTATCATGCCCTTATAGGGCTTAATCAAGCCACCAGCTAAGCTGGTGGTACATGACTTAAAAGAACCTTCATTAGTATAATAGTTATAAATTAACTTATTAGCTTATAATTATTGATTAATTTTAAAAAGTATAATTACAGAAGTACATAATGTATAAAAAATACATAAATAATACTACGAAAATATAGTATAAATGGAATAAAACTACTAAAAGAGTGTTGAATTTCCAGTAATTTATATGGTATATTTTATGTCTAAAAGATAAATAGGAGGAATTATTATTATGAAACAAAAGATATCAACTACGCTTGCTGTAGCATTAATTGCCAGCCAAATGCAAAATGTTGCATATGCAGAAACAATAACTAATAAAGAAGCCATTGATATTCTTAATGGAGAGATTCTACAAAGTGATAAGAATAATAAGGATTCAAATTTAGAAGATAAAGCTGAAAGTAATAATGATATTATATCAACAGAAGATAATGCAGATAAAGTTAATGACATAGAGAATAGTGAAAATATTGAGCAAGCTTCAGAAGATGAAAATGTACAGGAAACTGAAAATATTGAAGTTACTGAAGAAGTAAAAGAAGTTGATGAAAAGGTAGAAACTGAAACTGAAGAAACTAAAGAAACTGTAGAAAATATTGATTATGAAGTTACGGGGAAATTAGAGTTAGATATAAACTTCTCTACACCAATAAAGAATGAAACCACTGAAAATACTAATATATCAGTAAGATTAATAGGTGAATCAGGAGAAGTTGGAATAATAAAATTAGGCTCAGATAATAAGAACGGATCTATAGGGGATACTGGTATTACTTATAATTTAGAGGCATTAAATTCTAAGAGAAGTTCATTAGAAGATGGAGATAATTCAGTATATTTCTATCATCTAACTTTCAACAAACTACCTTTAGGAAATTATTCTTTACAAATTCTAGGTAATGGTTATAAAACTGCAAATATAGGTAACATAGATATACAAGATTCATCAAAGAGAGTTTTAGTAGGTACAAGTGAGAGTGATGATAATCAAGTTCTAGATGAAGTTTATCCAGTAGCTTTCTTATCAGGAGATGTAAACTCAGATAATAAAGTAGATAAATCAGACTATGATGCAATAAAAGATAAAATAAAGAGTAAGGAATATGATTCTAGTTTTGATTTAAATAGAGATGGAAAAGTAGATGTAACAGATTTAAGTTATGTACATAAAAATATGGATAAAGCTAGTGCAGATGCAACTATATTAGATACAGACCCAATTTTAAATCCTAATAATATTGATATAAATGTTAATAACACTACAAAGGTAGAAGGAAACATAAGAGATATATTAGCTGATAATGGATCAGGGGTAAAATTATCACCTAAAAACAATGCAGAGATAAGTGAAAATAATGCTATTGAAATACCTATAAATCTATCAGGTAAAACTAGATCTACAACTAATGTAGAAAAAATAACTATAGAAGCACCAAAGGATACAGCTCCAGGAAAAGGACTTATAAGTATACCTGGTCAAGAGGATATTAAGTTTGATGAGACTAATTCAAGAACTATAGAAGCAAGAAATGCTGATGGAAAAGAAGTTAGCGTAATAGAAATAGATTTAGAAGGCCAAGTGGCAGTAAGTGAAATTACTATAAAGGTTACTGGTGGTAGAGGAAATAAAAATCTTGCTGAAATAACAAAGGTTAACTTTTTAAATAATGTTTATAAAGAGATGCCAAAGCCTAATATGAATATTCCTGTTATAAATAACTTTACAAGTTCAACAGCTGTTGGTAATGAAGCAATGACTTTAGGCTGGAATCATGAAAATAATATAAGTGGATATGAGATTAAAGTAGAAGAGCTAAAAGAAGATGGCAGTGTTAAATCCACAAGTACATATAAGACTACTGAGAATACTTTAAAGATAGAGAAAGTTAATGGTTATTCTACATATAGAGTAAGTATTCAATCTTTAAATGGCGATTGGAAGAGTGGCTATAAGGATGAGCAGGATGACTATAATGAAGATAAAGTTGGAAGTACTAACTTAGAGAATAATTCAAATGATAAAGATGGAATCCCAGATAATGTTGATGAAAACTATATACCAAAAGGATGGGACTCTACATCAGGAAAATTAAGCTCTAATGGAGAAGGTGGAAATAAGTTTGGGGCAGATTCCATTATTGAACTTCAAGTTATTCCAGAAACAGCACCTGAGGGACCAGAAGGTATAAAAATAGAAGGAGCATATAAAGGAATACTTAATGTTAGCTGGAAGAGCCATAAAAAGGCTAAGGATTATGATTTATACTATAGAAAGCTTGGAACTGGTCAATGGTTTAAGGCCAAAGATCCAAATGAACCTAAGTATGTAGATAGTGATCCTACTAACGATATACCAGATGGAGTAGCAAACTTAAGTCCAGCTGAAAAGACTGATAATGATGAGTTAATAAGAGCTACTAGCTACACTATAACAGGACTTGAAGATAATGCTACATATGAAATAAAAATGACAGCAACTAATCACCATGGTACTGGTGGATTATCACAGACTTATTTAGGTGCTACAAAAGGTATTAATCCTCCTAAAATGTCAGAATATAAGTTGATAAATAGAGTAGTAGAAGGTGAAGAACATACTTCAAACATAGTAGATGTAGAATATGGAAGAGTTGATCCAGGATCACACCCAGATGGTATGGAAGGTAATAAATTTGCAATTGTAGATAATGACTTTAGTACATACTGGACATCATTTACATGGAATAGTAGCCATAATTCAGGTCCAACTGTTACTTTTGATAAAGAATATACAATAGATACTATAAGAATAGCAACTCGTTTAGATGGCGTATATGCATATGATGTTACATATGATTATGTTCCAGTAAGATATTTTGACTCAGAGAAAAATGAATTTGTAAATGTAAACGCAAAATATACTACTTTAAAAGATAAGGATAATGGAACATTATATTATGAAGTTAAGCTTCCGAATCCAGTAACAACAAGTAAGATACAAACTGCATTAAGAATTAATCCTTCATACGGTAAGGCACAATACTCAAGTATAAGTGAAATTAAATTCTATGAATATGATAGCTTAGAAAATGATGTAGCTGCATTATTTAAAGGTGATTTAATGCTAGAGTTAAATGATGATGTTACTCAAGAAAGAATTGATGAACTTATAAAAAGAGCTAATACTATAGATTCAGCAAGTATGGAATATCATCCAAAGCAAGAGCAATTATTAGCTGATTTAAAGAGAGCACAAGATTTATTCAACGATATTAAGTTAAGTGATAATATAAAGACTCTTGATGTTGGAATAAGAAATAATACTTCTAATGATGGGGGACATACCATAGGTCAATCAAATGACTATCAAGCATTAGGAGTAGCAGTTAAACCAGGTGATACTGTAAATATATATATAGGTTCATCAAGAAAAGATACTAAATTTAAGCTTGCTATAACTCAACATAACGGGGAAAGTGGAACTTATATAAAAGAATATAATCAACTATTAACTGTAGGTAAAAATGAAATAACAATTCCAGACTCACCATTTGATATGGATTATGAAAAGGGTGGAAACTTATATTTAAGATTTAATAGTGGTTTTAATGATGGACAAGAGGTTCAAGTGCGTGTAAGTGGAGGAACAGAAATACCTCACTTAAATGTTAATAATATGATGGATGATTCATCTAAGGAATCAGAAGTTAAAGACTCAATTAGACAATATATAAGAGAATTAAAATCTTATGTTAGTACAGTACAAGATAGATATCCTAAGACTGTAACTCCAGCTGACAGAGCAAAAAATATTTATGCTTATGATCCTGAAACTTCTATTTTAAATAGTACTGAAATAGAAAGTGATAGAGTTTCTCTGTCTCTTGCAGCAGATCAAGTGCTTAAGGGTATAGAAAGTGGATTAGCTGGAAATGAAGATGCTCAAGTAAATAGAGTTTATGATACATTAATGGCATGGGAACAATTAATGAAGGTATCATATGCACAACAAGGTTTACTTGAAAAACCAATAGATTTTGATAATGATGGTAAAATAGGAAACAATCCTTTAGAAGAGCTAAATGGTAAGAGTGAACAACAATTCTTTAAAGATAATAAAGCACCATTAAACCGTATTAATGTTAAATATCAAAGAATGTTTACAGGTGCATTTATGTATGCTTCAGGACACCACGTAGGTATTGGATATGGTTCAATTCAAGGAATGATGCAAGGGGTTCCATTTAAGTTCGATGAAAATGGAAACTTATTAAATAGTGATGAAGGACAATTATTTGGATGGGGTATAAATCATGAAATTGGACACGTTCATGATAGACCAGGCTTAACATATGCGGAAGTAACAAATAATATACTAGCTTTAATTAGCGAAACATTTAATGATATTAATACATCTAGAATTGAAGGAACATCATACAAGGGAGTATATAACAAGGTAACATCAGGAAGTGTTGGTCTTGCAAGTTCAGGAATTGAAAAGTTAGCAATGTTCTGGCAATTACATTTAGCGTACGATAATGACTATACTTATGATATGTTAGACCTAAATACAGATAACGACTTAGAAAATGATACTTTCTATGCTAAGTTATATAGAGCTACAAGGGTAAATGGAGTTGCACCAAAAGAAGTTGGTCATGATCAAACTGCTCAAACATTTATAATGAGATCATCAGATGCAATTGAAAAAGATTTAAGAGAATACTTTGAAAAGTGGGGTATTGTTGCAAGTCCAGAAACTAATAAGTACTTAGATAGTAAGGGTTATGATAAGGAAGATAAAGCAATATACTACTTAAATGATGAAGCTAGAAGAAAGAGATTAAAAGCAATAGATAACAATGATATGAGTAGTATAACTATGAATGCAGAAACAAAAGTTAATGGAACATTTGGTGCAGATAAGAATGGAAATGCTATAACTGAAAAGAGCTACTTAAATCAAAAGGAAGTTCCATTAAGATTAAGCGTAGATAGAGATTCAGATAAGATTCTTGGATAT
This sequence comes from Clostridium sp., assembly GCA_018372555.1. Taxonomy (GTDB): domain Bacteria; phylum Bacillota; class Clostridia; order Clostridiales; family Clostridiaceae; genus Clostridium. The sequence goes on along the minus strand of JAHAIU010000103.1, from coordinate 4,408 downwards.
GAAATAATAAGAAGAGAAGCAACTGCAACAGGAATTAAAGAAACACCAGTTGGATTTGTTGAGAGAGATAAAGAGAGTGATATTACTGAATATACAGATATTTTAGATACATTAAATAATAGAGCATTTGAATATAAGGTTAAAGCTTATGACTATAGTTTAAATGTAACTAAAGAAACAACAATTGGAAATGTAAAAGTAAATCATGATGGAAGTATATCTAATAGAGATTGGGTCTTTGAAACAAACACTAGAAGTGAAGATGATGTTGTTAATGAAAATACAGGTCATGGACAATCTCAAGATGGTTCAATTAATAACATAAAAGATAGTGATGTATCTACTGTGTATAATGCATCGAAAGCGACAGATAAAGATGGACAAATTATAAGTGGTGATCCATATGTAACAGTTGATATGGGAGAGACTAAGTCAATAGTTGGGCTTAAATATACACCAGGAAAAACTGAAACTAAGAAGTTCTCTATAATGAATTTCTTTAAGAAAAATAGTGAAATTACTTATAATCCTATAAGTAAATATAAAGTTCTTGTAAGTGAAGATGGTGAGAATTGGGTTAAGGCTCATTCAGGTACATTTGATACTACAAAGGAAAATACTATTTATTTCAATGAAGCAGGTAATAGTGATAATACACAACTTTGGGCATATAATGCTAAGTATGTAAAACTAGTTGCTGAAGGTTCAGAAACTATATCAATAGCAGAACTTGATATATTAGGACCAACAGGAGATAATATCGAAATTGGTATTGATAATGGTGATAAAGTATATAAAAATGGTATAGGAAGATTAAAATCAGATTATAAATATGCAGATGGTAAAGTTATTGAAGCTGGTTCAATAATTGTAACTGGAGAATATAAAGGAGATCCTGCATTTAACATTCCTCTTGTATTTAATGAAGATGATGAGAATTTTGCAAGAGAAGCTCAATCTATACTATTAGCTAAATTGCCAGAGGATTCAGAGCTTGGTGAAGTTGCAGAAGGAAAATGGATATATTGGATAACGCCAGAACAACAAAAGATGATAGTTGAAGGTGAGCCAAATGTAAAAGGGACTTCTATAAAGGCTGAATTATATAGATATAATAAATTAGAGGGAAATACTCCAATTGGACAAAGATTAGTAAGTGATACTTTCTATTACGATATTCCTGCTTTAAATAATTTACCACAAATTGATTTAAATGCTGGAAGTGCTAGAACTATAAATGATTCTTATGATGAAGTTGTAGAAATTAATAGTAGTGTAATGAGTGAAGCAATGGAAAATAGATAAGTTTACAATTGAGCTGTCTTTAAGGCAGCTCTCCTGTAAAGATAAGAAAGGAGAAAGTATATGAAAAGTAAGAAATCATTGGCAAAGGTTGCTATAGCATCAACTTTAGCATTAACATCAACTGTTGCAATTGTATACGCAACTCCCAAATTTAAGGAAGTTCAAAAAGTTAATAATGAAGATAAATTTGAATTAGTTGTAGAAAAAGTTGATAGTGATACTGTTAAAGTAGCGCTAGATAATATAGAAGATATACCAAAAGCACTTCAATTTAGTGTTAAGTTGGAGGGTGCATCTTTAAAGGATGGGAAAAATAGTATAAAGGATTTAATTACATCAGAAGTAGAGACAAGGCTTAGTAATAAAGATTACTCAAGCAGTTCAAATGAGATATTAGTAGATTATACTGTTAATGAAGAAAATAATACTATAGATGTATTAATAACAGCTGAAAATTCTATTCCTAAAACAGGAAATAAAATTGAGGTTTTTGAGTTAGATGTAAAATCCCCTGATTCAACTAACTTACTAGCCAAAGGTGAGGCACCTAAATATAAGGTTATTCCAACAAGTAATTACGAATATAAATACATAAGTAATACTAATAAAGAGTATTATACAACTAATGTAGAATACAATAAGAATAATATTATTACTATGAACACAGCACCTAAAATAAGCTTAGAATATAAGTATTTAGAAGTTACTGATGGAGAAAAACTAGAGTTAACTGCAGAGAATCTAGGGATAACAATGTCAGATGATGATGAAGATGATAAGTTAAAGCTTGAAGTTAAAAAAGGTAAAGACATAATAACTGAGTTTGTAGAGGACAAACCAGGAATTTATGATTTACAATGTACAGTAATAGATAGTTTTGGAGAAAGATCTGACACTGTAACAGTACAAGTAAATGTAGTTCAAGATGATATTAAGACACCACCAACATTTACTCAAAATGGAGAAGAATTAAAAGATATAACTATAGATGCTGGAGAAAGATTTGAACCATTAGATGGTGTTAAGGCAATAGATGCCAAGGGTAGGGAAGTTGCTGATATAAAAGTTACTTCAGATAAAGATATTGACTTAGATCCAGAAGCTGATACAGAATATAAAATAACATATACAGCTATAGATACTTATGGAAACAAAGGTGAGAAGACAATTACTTTAACAGTAAAAGCTAATAAGGCACCAGTTATATTAGGAGTTAAGGATCATGTATTAAAAGTTGGAGATAAATTTGATCCAAAAGACGATGTTACTGTAGAAGACGAAGATAAGAATATAGAATTACAAGTTGAAAGTAATGTTAATACAAGTATTCCTGGAACATATAGAGTTTTATATTCAGCAACAGATAGTAAAGGTAAAACTACTAAAGTTCAAAGCAAAGTAGTTGTTAATCCTAAAATAACTTCAATTAATAAGGCACCTTTAATATATGCAGAAGATAGAACTATAAAGGTAGGGGATTACTTTGATCCACTAGATGGAGTTAAAGCAATAGATCCAGAAGATAATGATATAACGAATGATATAGTAGTTACAGGGGATATAGTAGATGTAAACACTCCAGGAGAATATAAAATTACATATACAGTTGAAGATAGTCAGAAAGCAAAAACAACTAAAACTATAAAAGTAACAGTAGAGAAGAATATCTCTTTAGCAACTAGTATAACTATTGATATAATAAACTTCGATAATAATGATGAGATACCATCATTTATAGTAAGTATAGTGGATAAAGATATAGTAACACCATTATATGGAATAGGTGATGTTAATGATCCACTAGTATTAGAAGTGAAAAATACAACTGTAGAAGAGTTTAATAAATTCATAAAAGACTTAGAAAAATTAAAGACAACTTTAGAAGATAAATATGTAGATGGAAATTCTACAGTATATAAAATAAAGGTTGAAAAGAAGATTAATTTATTTAAATTCTTTAAAGATAGCAATGATGGATATATAGAAATCAGAATAGATAATAGGTTAGATAACTATGAAAACTTTAAAGATCAATTAGATTTATTACTAGATGCACCTGAGAATCCAGGGGATGGAAACAATCCAGGAGATGAAAATAATCCTGAAGACGGAAACAACCCTGAAGACGGAAACAACCCAAGCGATGGAAATAATCATGGAGATGGAAACAACTCAGGAGATGGAGAAAATTCAGAAATAGGAAATAACTCTGGTAACGGAGGAAACTCTGGAGAAGAAAATAACACTGAAATAGAAGATTCAAATAATAAGGATAATGTAGGAAAGTTACCTATAACAGGACAAGAAAGTATAATAGGATTTATTGGTATTGCTGCTTTAGGAACAGGTGCATTCTTATTAAGAAAAAAGAAAAAAGAAAAATAATAGTAAATTATTCTTTAGATAGAGATATAGAAAGCTATTAATAGATACTTAAGATATATTAAATTAAATATATCTTAAGTAAATTAAAAGACTAGATTGGAAAGTTAATTAATTTTCTAATCTAGTTTTTTTATAATTAATATATAAGTTGTAATAAAATTTCTGCATTTTATTAAGTTAGTTCATATTTAAATTTCAGTTAGATAATTACATAAGCAACTTATGTAAAAATTAAAAACTCGATGCTTTCAATTGGTGTAATTTAATTTACAAATTATTTTTATACTTAAAATAACACAATTACTTATGCTGTGAATTATTTATTGAAAAATAGATATTAAAATTATTTTTTATAAAAATTTTTATAAATAGTATCTTACTTTCAATACAAAAAAGTAAGGTATTCTGCAAATTAGTTAGAAAAACGGATTATGATAGGGATAAATGAAATAAACAAAGATAAAAAATAATGATAATCATTTTCAATTAAGTGGAGTATATGATATTATAATAATATATTTTAATTTTAAAGAGGAGGAAAGAAATGGCTAGAAAGAGAAGCCCAAGATTTAAAGAAAGTAGAAGGCTTGGATTGAATGTTTCAGGACATCCAAAGGCTATGAATAGAGCTACTAAAGGAACAAGTAGAGCAGATAAAAAATTATCTGAATATGGTATAAGGCTATTAGAAAAGCAAAGGTTAAGAGCTTATTATGGA
>JAHAIU010000102.1 GCA_018372555.1 Clostridium sp. | reverse complement strand
GGATTTAGATATTTTAACTTTGATAGAGATACAGGCTTCTCATTAAACGGAGAAAATATGAAGCTTAAGGGTGTTAGTATGCACCATGACCAAGGGTCTTTAGGAGCAGCTTCTTATTATAGAGCTGTTGAACGTCAAATGGAAATAATGAAGGAAATGGGTGTAAACTCAATTCGTGTTACTCATAATCCTGCAAGTGAAATGTTATTAGAAATTTGTGATAGACTAGGACTTTTAGTAATTAATGAAGCCTTTGATACTTGGACAAACTCTAAGAATGGTAATGTAAATGACTTTGCTAAATTCTTTAACGTTCCTATAGGAGAAAATAACCAAATAATTAATGGAGAAACAGGAATGTCATGGGGAGAATTTGAAGCTAAGTCAATGGTTAAGACTTCAAAAAATAATCCATCAGTAATTATGTGGTCAATAGGAAATGAAGTTTTAGAAGGTATAGGTGGAGATACATCTAATTATGTTACTATTGCAGAAAATATTATTGATTGGATTCAAGAAGAAGATACAACTAGACCTGTTACTATTGGAGATAACAAGAGTAAGGGGGGGGATAGTAGAGCGGTTGCTATTTCAGATGCTGTAGCTAATAATGGTGGTATAGTTGGCTTTAACTATGCTAATGAGAACCAATTTAATAGTTTAAGAAATAGTAAAGCTAATTGGATATTATATGGTGCAGAAACAAGTAGTGCAGTTCATAGTAGAGGATATTATAAGACAAGAGAGAGAAGTGCTCAAAGTAATACAGATTTACAACTACCAGAGTTTGATAATAATTCTAATAAAGTTGGTTGGGGACACTCAGCTAGTGATGCATGGAAATATACAATAAAACATGATTATAATGCTGGAGAATATGTGTGGACAGGATTTGATTATATTGGAGAACCTACGCCTTGGAATGGAACAGGAACAGGAAGCGTTTCAGGAGGTAGACCTGCGCCTAAATCAAGTTTCTTTGGTATAGTTGATACAGCAGGATTTGAAAAAGATGTTTACTATCTATATCAAAGCCAATGGAATGATGATGTAAACACTTTACATGTATTACCAACATGGAATAAAGAAGATATTCCAGTTCAAAATGGAAATGTACAAGTTGATGTATTTACAGATGCTTATAAAGTAGAATTGTATGTAAATAATAAGCTTGTTGGTACTAAGACATCAACAGAGCATACAACAGCTGCAGGATATAAATATTACACCTTTGAAAACGATTCGTTATATCCTACCTTTAATGTTAAATATGAAGAAGGAACAATTGAAGCTAAGGCATATGACAAAGATGGTAATTTAATAACTGATACAGAAGGTAGATCATTAATTAAAACTTATGGAGAAGTATCTACTGTAGAGTTAAGTTCTGATAGAGCTACAATTGATGCAGATGGATATGATTTATCTTATATTACAGTTGATTTAGTAGATGCTAATGGAAACATTGCTTCTGGTGCTAGTAATAGATTAAATTATACTCTAGAAGGAAATGGCAAGATAGTTGGTTTAGATAATGGTAATGCTTCTGATACAGATAGATATAAACCAGTAACTGATAAGTCTGGAAGTAGAAGTGCGTTTAATGGTAAAGCTTTAGTTATAGTACAGTCAACTAAAGATGCTGGAGATATGACATTAACTGTTTCAGGTGAAGGCATAGAATCTCAATCTATAACTATTAACACTGTAAATAATGCAGGGGATAATAAATATATAGAATCTTATGATATAGTTAAAGATTATTATGTTGGATTAGATGAAAAGCCAGCATTACCAAAGGAAGTTGCAGCTAGATATAGTGATGGAACTACTGAAACTATAAAAATTAAGTGGAATGAATATGACGAATCAGAGCTTAGCACTCCACAAATTTTTAAGGCTACTGGAAAGTTAGAAGGTACAGATATTGCAGCAATTGTTAATGTACATGTGGTAGGTGATGTAGTTTCTATGGAAAATGTATCAACTTTCACTTATGCGGGAAAGCCTCCTACACTTCCTAAGACTGTAAAAGGATATTTAGCAAATGGCACTGAATCAGAAGAATTTGTTGTTAATTGGAATCTTGATGGATTAGATTTTTCTAAAGAAAATACAAATGTTTCTGTTCCTGGTACTGTAGAATTATTAGGTAAGACTTATAATGTTACAGCAAATGTACGTATAGTTCCAGCTTTGAAAGCAGCTAGAAATCTTGCTATAAACAAAGCTAATGAAAATGATGATATTCCAGTATTATCACAAAGTCCTAAAGCAACAGCAGATAACTTAAATTCAATTAATAATGGAACTACAAATGGTGGTGAAAATGTTAATGAGCGTTGGACAAACTGGAATGAACGTAATCTAGCTGGTGAAAATGGTGAACCTAAGGGAGCCTATGTTCAATTTGATTGGAAGAATAAATACGATATAGATCGTTTAGATTTATGGTTATTTACAGATAATTTAAGTGCAAGAATTCCAAAGAAAGTTGAAATTAGTTATAAAAATGAAAAGGGAGAATATGTAGTAGCACCACATACAAATACAACAGAAGTATCACATACTGCTGGTGAAACAACTTATTTCTTAGATAATGTTATAAATACTGATAGTATTAGGATTTATATGCAACAGCCACAGTTAGGAAATTGTGTTGGATTAACAGAAGTAAAGGTTTATGAATATGTAGCTCAAGAAAATGTTAAGGCAACAAATACTTTAAATGAAATAAAGCTAGATGGTAAAGTTTTAGAAAGCTTTGACCCAGCTGTAAATGAATACTCAGTTAATTTAGAAAAATTACCTGAATTAGTTGAAGCAACATCATCTGATAATGCTTCAGTAACTGTATTACCAATCCATAATAATAAATCAATAATAGTTGTTCGTGCTGAGGATGGATCCACAAATATTTATACTGTAAATTATGTGTTACCAACACCAAAGGAATATACTATTACAGTAAATAAAACAGAAGGTGGTTCAGTTGCAGGGGCAGGAAAATATGCAGAGGGACAAGAAGTTACTTTAGTTGCAACAGCTAATAAAGGATTTGAGTTTATAGGTTGGTTTGATAGAGATGATAATGAAGTTAGCAGGGATATAACTTATAGATTTATAGCTGAATCTGATATAGTATTAACTGCAAAATTCAGAGAAAATAATGAAGCTCCAGGAAATGCTGACAAAACAATGTTAAAAATTTCTGTAGAATACGCTGAAGATTTAAAAGCAAATGGAGCTCTTGAAAATGTAGTTCCAGCAGTAGTTAAAGAATTTGAAGCAGCACTAGAAAATGCAAAAAATGTTTTAGCAAATGAAAATGCTACAGAAGTTGAAGTGGATGAAGCTGCTAAGAGATTAATTGAAGTGATTCATATGCTTGAATTCAAAAAAGGTGATAAAGAACAACTTGAAAAACTAGTTAAAATAATAAATACTTTAGATGGAACTAAGTATATAGAGGCAACTTGGTCTAAACTTCAAGCTGAACTTGAAAAAGCTAATAAAGTAATAGCTGATGAAAATGCAATGGAAGCAGAAATAAAAGATGCTTACAATAAACTAGTTAAAGCTTATTTAGATTTAAGATTAGTTCCAGATAAATCTAAGCTTGAAGACTTAATAAATAGAGCCCAGTCAATGGATACATCTAAATATACTAAAGAAAGTGTTAAAGCACTTAATGGAAAATTAAAAGAAGGTAAAGATGTTTTAAATAATGAAAAAGCTAATCAAAAAGAAATAGATGAAGCAGTAAAGGGATTAGAAGTAGCTTTAGTTAACTTAGAATTAGCAAAGGGTAATGACAATACTGGAAGTGGTGATACAGGTAATGGAGGTACTGGAAGTGATGGTACTGATAACGGAACTACTGGAGGTAATGGAGACAATAGCGGTAACAATAACGATACTACTAATAATGGCAGCGAGGGTGATAAGAATACTGAATCAGGAAAGGGCAACTTACCAGCAACTGGTGCTGCAGTATCAAGTACTCAAATAATTATTCTAGCATTAGCTTTAATAGCAGGTGGTGCAATTATAATAAGCCAAAGAAAACCTAAAAATAATAATAAATAACTTTAACTTCAAAAGAAGTCTTAGATGATATGGTTTAAGGAAGCAAGGGGTTTTATACAGAATTAAAATAAGAATATAAAGAATATTAAACTCAGGTGATCAGACTACTGGTCATCTGAGTTTTCTTATAATTAAATAATTATAATTTTAATGGCAGATTGCAATTTAATTGAATTTCTATTAAGTTTGTGCAGTTATTTGGTATTGTTTATAATAATGTAAAAGTAGATAATTAAAGTGAGGGATGGATATGAGAGAAAGATCAGAAAAGATACTAAAAGTTATATTAGATAAAGGTAGCATAAAATTACAAGAATTGATTGAAATGTTTGGTATATCAAAAAGAACTCTTTACTATAATATCGAAGATATCAATTATGATATAAAGGACTGCGGTGAAGTAAAAAGTATAAATCATGTTTTTTCATTTGTGGGAGACTATGATAAATTGTATAAAAAAATGTTCATTGCAGGAGATAACTTTATAAATATTGAGAATAGAAAGAACTATATTTTATATAAGATTTTCAATGAAGAAAAATTCACTATTGAATCTTTAGTAAATGAGATGAGACTTTCTAAAAATACTATAGTTCAAACACTAGATTGTATTAAGGAAGATTTTCTTAAAGATGGATTGAAATTAGTTTACAAGAAGGGCTATAAAATAATAGGAAGTGAACTAAAAATTAGAGAAAAGTATATACTTCTAATGGAAGAAAATAGAGAACTACTAAGAGAGTATAGTGAAGATATATTAGCTTTTGATAAAGAGTGCACTTTAAATCTTACAGATTATTCTTTAACTAATCTTTCTAGATTTATTTCATTTCTTAACAAGAGAATTAAAAATAATTTTTCTATTCATTCCTATAAATTTGAATGCGATGTAAAGGGTTTCGATTACTATAAGTTAATTAAAAATCTATTAATTAAAGAAGCAGAGGAAAGTGAAGTGGCATATTTATGTGCTTACGTTAGTACTTTACCAAGCTTAAACAATAATATTTCAGAAGAGAAAATAAAAAATTATGTGGATATTCTAATTAAGAGATTTGAAGCAAATACAGCAATAACAATTGAAGATAAAAATGAATTTAAGAAAAATCTAAAAAGACATTTATTATCTTCTTACTATAGAATAAGATTTGCTTTTCCAATTAGTAATCCATCTCTAGATGAAATTAGGAGAAAACATGAATCATTATATAAAATAATTAAATCTATATTAGAAGATGAGAAGGATTTTCCAGATTTTATAGGTATAAGAGAAGAAGAAATAGGATTTATTGCTGCTTATTTTGGAGGATATTTGAGAGGTACAGAAAACGAGATTAAAGGAAGAAAGAAAGTATTAGTTGTATGTCCTAATGGACTATTAATATCAAAAAATCTTGAAATCCAACTATACAAGTATATACCAACTATTGATATTATAGCTGTTATGTCAATTAAGGAGCTAAATGAATCTAATATAGAGTATGATTATATAGTTTCTACAATGGACATACCAGGTAAGAAAAACGTTATAGTTGTAAACCCAATGCTAAGTAAGTTAGATATTAAACAACTTATGGACAAGCTTGTTAGCTTTAATCAAAGTAATTTACAATTCAATATAGAAAGAATAATGCAAGCTATAAAGAGAAATGCAAATATAATTAATTATGAAAATCTTAAAAATGATTTAATAAAAATTATTTACCAGATGGATGAGAAGGAGGAGTATCAACCAATGCTAAAAGAATTAGTTAATGAGAAAAGAGTTAATAAAGTATTGAGAGTTAAGGATTGGGAAGAAGCAATTAGACTTGCATCTCAGCCATTATTAGAAGATAACTCTATAGATGAGAGATATGTAGATGCAATGATAGAAAGTATCAAAAAGCATGGACCATATATAGTTCTGGCAGATGGATTTGCACTGCCACATGCTAATTCAAAGGATGGAGTTAATAGGTTATCGATGTCATTATTGACAGTTGAAGAAGAGGTGGATTTATTAGGAAAGCCGGTAAATATTTTTATGGTACTTGCAACCGTTGATAATAATAGTCATATTAAGGCTTTGGCTTCATTATCAGAAATTTTATTTGATAAAGAAAACCTAGCTATCTTTAGAAAGGGGGATAAAGAAAAGATATTAAAAATTATAAATGATAGTGAATAATAAAAATATAGAAATAACAGGAGGATTAATATGAAAATTTTAGCAGTATGTGGATTTGGAGTAGGATCATCAATGATCTTAAAGATGTCAATAGATAAGGTTTTAAAAGAAATGGGGATAGATGCTGAAGTAGATAATACAGATATAAATGATGCAAGAGGAACTGAATGTGATGTTATATTAACTAGTCCAGAGCTTCAACAAGAATTACAAGGAACAGTAAGTGTACCTGTTTATCCAGTAAAAAAATACATGGATTTAGCAGAAGTTAAAGATGCTATTCAAAAATATTTAAATAATAAATAGGAGGAATGTTTTATGGATTTTTTAATTAATAACGTATTACGTAACCCACCATTATTATTAGGCTTAATAGCTGCTATAGGATTAATATTACAGAAGAAAAAGCTTGCAGATATAGTGAAAGGTTCATTATTAGCAGCTTTTGGTATGGTAATATTAGATCAAGGAACTTCAATGCTTATAAGTTCAATATCGCCAATAAATTCTGCTTTCCAAAGCTTATCTGCTTCAGGAGTAGCAGCGGAAGGATTAAATGATGCGACATTTACAGCAAGCTATGGTGGAACAATTGGTTTAGCTATGTTTATTGGACTAGCTATTCACATACTAATAGCTAGATTTACTCCAATTAAGACTATTTTCTTAACAGGACATATGTTATGGTGGTTCCCATTTATATTCATAGCAGCAGGTGTTGAAGGTGGATTAACTGGATGGACACTAATACTTTTCGGTGCTATTTTATCTGCGCTTTATTGGTCAATTATGCCTTGGTTATTAAGAAAGTATGTTTCTGATGTTACAGGGGATACTTCATTCACATTAGGACATCCAAGTGGAATTTTAGCATTATTATCTGGATTTGTTGCTAGTAAATTAGGAAATAAAGAAAAATCATCAGAAGACTTAAAGCTTCCAGCAGGACTTTCATTCTTTAGAGAAATTTCAATAACAGGTGGAATCGTTATCTTTATTATGTTTTTAGTTGTTGGACTTATTATTCCAGAAGGTTTTGCAGATTTAGATCAAAACTTATTTATGTATGCAATTACTCAAGGCTTTACTTTTGGTGCTGGTTTAATAGTAATGCTACAAGGTGTTAGAATGTTAATTAATCAAATAGTACCAGCATTTAAAGGAATTTCTGAAAAGATTGTTCCAAATGCAATCCCAGCTTTTGATTGTCCGATATTATTTAATTATAAACCAAATGCTGTATTAATAGGATTTATTACTGCAATGGTAACATCAACACTATTAGTATTAATAAGCAATTATTTCAATGTATTTAATGTGTTACTAATTCCTCTAGTAATAACTTCTTTCTTTGAATGTGGTGCAGCTGCAGTTATAGGAGAAGGGCAAGGTGGTCTTAGAGGTGCTATAATAGGAACAATGACAGCTGCTATTTTAATGGTTGCTTTAGTAGGGGTATCAGCAGTGATTTATTCTAACACAATTCAAAACTGGATATTAATATTTGGTGGTAATGACTTATCTTTATTTGGAATTATAGCTAAGTTAATAGCTTCATTATTTGGAGGACTGTTCTAAAGGTTAATTATATAATTGCTTAATCTTAGGAGGGAATTTTAAAAGATATGACATTTAAATATTTTGATAAAATAAAAGAATTAATAGATATAGTAGAAATTGAAGAAAAAGAAAATATGATTAAAGCAACAAAAGTAATTGTAGATGCTGTACTTAGTAAAAAATCTATATTTTCTTTTGGAGCATCACATGCAGGAATATTAAGTGAAGAATTATTCTATAGAGCAGGTGGTCTTGTAGTTATAAATCCTATATTTGCTAAGAATTTAATGTTAGATACTTATCCAATAACTTTAACTAGTGAAATGGAAAGATTAGAGGGATATGGAACTGCAATAGCAAAAAAGAGTAATATTTCAAGTGGAGATGTTGTAATTGTGCATTCTGTTTCAGGTAGAAATCCAGTAAGTATAGAAGTTGCAATGGAAGCTAAAAAAATTGGAGCTACTGTAATTTGTATAACTAATTTAAAGTATTCAAAGGAAGTATCATCAAGACATTCATCAGGAAAGAATTTATATCAAGTTAGCGATATAGTTATTGATAACCATGGTGATAAGGGTGATGCTTGTATAGAAATAGAAGGATTAGATCAAAAAGTTAGTCCTACATCTACAGTGATTGCAGCAACAATTATGAATTCTATAGTTGCACAGGCTACACAAGAGCTTATTGATAATGGATTAAAAACTCCTCCAATATTCTATAGTGCTAATATAGATGGTGGAGATGAGCTTAATAAAAGAATTTTTGAAGAATATAAGGATATGATTCATTATAAATATTAATTTATGGCATATGAGATAAGTATAAAAGTTATTTAGGAGCTGTTTTAAGACAGCTCCTATTTCTTATAATAATTAATCTATTCTTGTTAAAAAGTTGTAATATCAAGAAATGTTAATATGGAAGTAATTTCAACAATCCTTTGTTGATTTAGGAATAGTACTAAAACAAAAGACTTAGGTCTAATTATTATAATAATATTATTAAGGAAATTTTTTTAAGTACTTGACTTCATTTATAGCTTAGGTCTTTTTTATAAAAATCATATATATAATGAGAATTATTGTGAATATATTGTATAATTTTATGGATAAATATAGAAAAATATTGTATCATTATTATAGACTAAGTTTTTAGGGGGAAAAATGGTTTTAGTATATCAATTAGGAATATTTGCAATAATAATAATTTCATCTTTTTTTGGTTTTAGAGCTTTATTTACAGCTGTAGCTCTAATAGTTTTATTCAGCTTCTCTAATATTTTTACAGCAACTTTATTAGTCATTCAATTAACTACTATAGCTGTTGCAACATGCATTGGAGCTGTAATTAGCTCCATAATGCTTATCAAGTCTGTACCGGATTTTGTTAATAAGGCTAAAAATTATTTAGATAATTCATCTTTTGATTTCTTACCTAGCTTTATTTTTGTAAATTGTTTAAGGACTCTTATAACAATGGGGGTAATTTTAGTAGCAGGAATATTTGATAGATATAGTGATATAGAGATTATTAATATTATAATGGGAATAATTCTTATAGGTGCTATATTCCTTATATGTACTATAGGTAATAAAATAAAATATAAACCTAATTCTTTTATACAAAAAGCAAGCCTTACAAGTTTTATTGTATCTTGTGCAAGTATATATATGGGATTTAGA
>JAHAIU010000577.1 GCA_018372555.1 Clostridium sp. | reverse complement strand
AAAACAACCCAAGCTATCAGGAAGGTTTTTATCTTACTACTTGCTATATTTTCATTAAAAGAAGTTTTGCATACAAAATTAACAAATAGTACTGCAATAGAAATAATTAAAACTGTATTTATAATAAAACCTGATGTAACTGGTAGGAGAGTTAGGGAATTCTTACTAATTAATGCAAAGATTATTGATGAAAATAACCAAATCACTGAAAGTGTTACGAAATAGGTAAGAGAATTAGCAATTGAAGTTATTATTCTTTCTTTTATTGATCTTGGCGGTATTGAACTTATTATTTCATCACAAAATTCTTTATAATCATTTCCTATAATGACACTTATATCCTCATTACGCCCTTCCCCTTCAGCCACCATTTCAATAATATCATGTCTTACTTCTTCTTGATGATATTCAGAAATATTACTACCTCTTAAATAAACTACAATATCAGTTAGTACATTAATGCTTTCTTTAGTTAATGTCTTTTCTAACTTATTATTTTCCTTTAGTAAAAGTCTAGTTTTCTTATTCATATTGACCCCCTTATATATCCTCTAATAATGAATTAACTGCATTAGTTAGTTCAACATAACTTTCTATAAAATTCACATATTCATACTCACCTAATTCGGTAAGGTTATAATATTTTCTTTTTGGACCTTGCTCTGATTTATGGTAAGTTGCGGAGATAAATCCATTTTTCTCTAATCTTAATAGCAAAGGATATATAGTTCCTTCTGCAATTTTCCCAAAACCATATTCAGTTAATTTCTGTGAAATCTCATAGCCATAAGTTTCTTTTTGTTTAATTACTCCTAGGATACATCCTTCAAGAGTTCCTTTAAGCATTTGTGATGGTATCATATTCTCCCTCCTTAGCTAATATGTAATACATAGTAGCTAAGTATGTTGTAATACAAGGTACTTATTATGTCAATATATAGAAATAAGATAACTAGTAATAAATTGCGAGGTATTTTATTAATGAAAGAGTGAAAAAATTTAAAAGACTAGTTGTAAAATTAAATTGAAGTAAAAAAAAATCCATAGTGATTTTTCGTGTTAAAATTGAATTTGCTGAAACAATTTACGAAAGGAAATCACTAT
>JAHAIU010000576.1 GCA_018372555.1 Clostridium sp. | reverse complement strand
TCCATCACCATATATAGGTAAATCCTTTAATTGAAGACAATTATTTATAAGAAGTGGTATTAACTTTTCTGGGAATTGGAATGGTCCATAGTTATTTGAACATCTTGTTATATTAACTGGCATCTTGTAAGTGTCTCCATATGCTTTAACCATCATATCTGATCCAGCCTTACTTGCAGAATATGGACTATGAGGGTCTAATGGAGTAGTTTCCATGAAGTAACCTGTTTCCCCTAGTGATCCATATACTTCATCTGTTGAAACATGTAAGAACTTAACTCCTTCTTTCCATCCATCTTCAGTTTCCCAAGCATTTTTAGCACAGTTTAATAAATTAACTGTTCCAAGTACATTTGTCTTAGCAAATACTTCTGGTTCTCTTATACTTCTATCAACATGAGATTCTGCTGCAAAGTGAGCAACATAATCTATTTCATATTTTTCAAATAATGAAGATACAAGTTCTGCATCACATATATCTCCTTGAACAAATATATGTCTTGAATCATCTTCAATACTCTTTAAGTTTTCTAAATTTCCTGCGTAAGTTAATTTATCTAAGTTTATGATTCTTATATCTTCATATTTTTTAAGCATATATAATACAAAATTTGAGCCTATAAATCCTGCTCCACCAGTTACTAAATAAGTTTTCATTTAACTCTCTCCTTAAAATTACAGATTTTGATTCTTACTTATAAAGGTATTTAAAGCTTCTTTCCAATCTCTCATTTCATCTCCAACAGTACATCTTAACATCATATTATCTAAAGATGAGTACTCTGGTCTCTTAGCAGAGTTCGGATACATAGCCTTATATTCTTCTGACGTACATGCTTTAACTTCACATTTTCTATTAGAAAGTTTCATTATTTCAGAAGCAAAGTCATACCAGCTACACTCACCTTTTCCTGTACAATGATATATTCCGTATTCATCAGTTTCTATAAGTTTTAATATGTGATATGCTAAATCATTAGCATTTGTTGGATTCCCTCTTTGGTCATTTACTACAGTCAATTCATCCTTTTGACTTCCTAAGTTCATCATAGTATATACAAAGTTCTTTCCTACATATCCATAAAGCCAAGCTGTTCTTACTATATA
>JAHAIU010000575.1 GCA_018372555.1 Clostridium sp. | reverse complement strand
GTCATTAACTTACCTTCATGAATTATATCTTTTTTCTTAGTTGCTACACCTTCATCATCAAAAGGCACAGAAGATAATCCATCTACTAAATGAGGATCATCTAGTAAAGTTACTTTATTACTAGCTATTATTTCTCCTTCCTTACCTTTTAATAAACTTAATCCCTTTTGAGCTGCATCTCCACTAAAGACTCCAGCAAAAGTTGAAAGCAAGGAAACCATAGCCTCATTATTAATTATAGTTTTATATTTCCCTGAAGGAATTGATTTTCCACCAATTCTTGAAACAGCTTCATTAATACCATCTTCTGCAATCTTCTTAGGATTTACATCTTCTAATGATTTTGCTGTTACATAACCCATTCCATCATGCATATTTTCCCCTTCTTTAATTATTGGAACTACATATGCACTTAGTAAATTAGATTTATTTTTTAGATTTAATCCCTTAGAATTAATTATTCCATATATAGATTTACTATATCCTATTCCACAGCCACCAAAGCTAGCTACCCTATTATCTAATGCCTTAGATTCCTTTTCCATGCTTAATGCTAAATCTATAAGCTTATCTGCTGGAAGATTTTCTAAAGCTTCATAGTAAGAGCTTACTTCAACATATTCTTTATCTCCTTCATAGATAAATTGAATATCTTCATTTTCAATAGTTAAAGCACTTTCTTTAGAATTCTTAACTAACATCTTTATAGCATCTTCGTCTAATATCTCAGTATAAGAGTATCCTATTTTTCCATTTATTTTACCTCTAAAAGATAATCCATAAGAAGTTGTTAAACTATATTTTTCAACTTCTTCTTTATAAACATTTATGCTTAAGCTTTCTCTATCAACATAATAAACTTCATATTCATTAAATCCATTATTTTTAGCTTCTTCAAATAGCTTATCTATAAATTCTTTTAATTCCATATATATTCCCCCCTTATCTTCCACCTACTGTTATTTCTTTTACTCTAATCATAGGTTGACCTACATTCGTTGGAATACTTCCAGATACAGAACCACACATTCCTTGGCCTTGAGCTAAATTCTTACCTACCATATCTATATTAAGTAAAACTTCACTACCTTTACCTATAAGACTTGCT
>JAHAIU010000101.1 GCA_018372555.1 Clostridium sp. | reverse complement strand
AAAAAAGGAGGTTTTGCATAGCAAAACCTCTTCTTTGATTCTTTCATTTTTTCATTACCTTAATTTTTTCATTTTAAACTATTAGTCCAACTAGAGTTGATAGACCTTCGCATACTAGTTTATCTGACTTTATTTCATTTATACCCTCTATTCCTGCCTCTTCCTTATTTACTGCTACTTTTATTACTTCTTCCCTATCTAGGTTAACTTCTATATTTGATTCATTTGCATTATGAATTACAATGATTTCTTTAATATCATCATTATTTAAATTCATTAATTTATAAGCTACAGAATTAGCCGGTGAGTTAATAAACCTAAGGCAAGACTTTATTTCCTCTACACTTCTCATTCTAAAGGCTGAATATTCTTTTCTAAGTTTTATTAATCCTTTTACATATTCAACAGTATCCATATTTTCAAGTTTTCTAAGCCAATCCATCTTATTAATTTCGTCATTTAAATTATAGGTATTATCTATTCCTTTCTTTGTTCTTAAAAACTCTTGACCTGAATGAATAAATGGAATTCCCTGTGACAATAAAACTATAGAAGTGCCTAGTCTATGCATATACTTTAGCTTATTTTCATCACTTATTGTAAGTTTTAATCTATCATAAAGAGTATGATTGTCATGACATTCAACATAGTTTATTACTTGATTAGGATTTACATCACCCCAGGTATTAATTTCTTCAGAATATTTAATACCTCCTACAATAGTTTTTTTAATATCTATTTCTTTATTATGACTACCATTAATAAAACCCTTGTCATGTAACGAGAAAGCATTGCCTCTTATTCCATCACGAGCTACATCATTGAAAAATCCTATATTCTTAATTTTGTATGCATTTCTTTGAGTTGCCTTTTTATCCTTAGGCAAAATGCTATTCATGTCCCATCCTTCACCAATAATAATTATATTAGGATGAATTTTACTTAGTTCTTCTCTAATTAAGTTCATTGTATCAATATCAATTAAACCCATTAAATCAAATCTAAATCCATCTATTTGATATTCTGTAACCCAATACTTTACAGAGTCTAATATAAATTTTCTAACCATAGTATTTTCTGAAGCAATAGCATTACCACACATACTTTCATTAGATAACTCTCCATTATTGTACCTAAAATAGTAACCTGGCATTAATTTATGAAATCCTGACTTTAAAACATCATACATATGGTTATAAACTACATCCATTATTACATTAATTCCATTCTCATGTAATACCTGAATTGCTTCTTTTAATTCCTTTATTCTACATATTGGATTATATGGATCTGTAGCATAGCTTCCCTCTGGAACATTATAATGAGCTGGGTCATATCCCCAATTATATTGCTCTTCTTGAGGTAGTCTTTCATCTACGCTACCAAAGTCATATATAGGCATTAATTGTATATGTGTAATACCTAAGTCCTTAATATGAGATAACCCCGTCTTAGTTCCATTACTACTAAAAGTGTTATCTTCAGTAATACCTAAATACTTTCCCTTATTACTTATACCTGAATTAATATCACTTGAAATATCTCTTATACTTACTTCATATATGATAGAGTCTGTTCCATATAACTTCTCTGGTCTTTTATGATTAATAAACCCAAATGGATTTGTTTTAGTCATATTAACTATTGCAGCTCTTTCACCATTTACTGAAAGAGCCTTAGCATATGGATCAACCCCTTCCTTAGTATTATTATCAATAGTAGATAGAAAAGTATAGTATTTTCCCTGTAAATTCTCTTTAAAAGTAATTTCCCAAAGTCCCTTTTCCTTCTTTGTCATACTATAGACCTTCTTATTTATATCTTTATAATTTTCATAAATACATATTTCTATAGAATCAGCTAGTGGTGACCAAACTTTAAAAGTTGTGTAATCAGTTGTTACTGTGCAACCTAAATCTTCGCCATCATAATAATGCAAATCATTAATTTGCCTTATATCAAGTTGTGCCATATGCCCTCCCCATAATATTTATAAATTAACTACATCAGAAATTATTTTACCTTCTCCAGTAATTATAGTTACATTTAACCTTTTAACTTCCAAATTGCCCTTATTAACTGCATTAATATTATGCTTCTCTCTATCTACAGATATAGTAATATCTATACTTGAATTAACACCTTTTTTATAGTCATTACTAACACCATCATCGTCATATAAAATATATTCTGCTTCACTTTCCACAAAAGCAATAATATTTAAGGTTTCAGAATTTATATCTTTTGTACTTTGAGCTGGCTCTCCCAGTACTAACATTTTATTTTTTCTTATAAATACACTGAATTCTTTTATATCAATATCGATATAATTATGTCCTTTTTTAATTATTTCAAAATCTTTACTTGTATGATCTTTTACTTTCCATAAAAGCATATCTTCAGGAGTATATACATACCTTCCCCTCTTATTTGGTTCATAAATAGGTGCAATCATTATAGAATCTCCAATAAGTAATTGGTCCTCTACCTCCTTGGAAAACTTATCTTCATATTCCATACCTAGTTGCTTTATAAACATATCACTATTATTTACAGCCTTCATAAATTCTGAGTAAAGGTATGGAATAATTGCATACCTAAATCTAATAGTATTTTTAATTATTTTCTCTACTTCTAAGTCAAAAGCAAAAGGCTCTTGATCTTTAGTCCCTAGGGCTGAATGATTTCTATAAAGTGGGGTAAATATGCTTAGTTGATTCCATCTTATAGCTAGTTCTGGATCTATATTACTACCAAATCCACAAGTATCAGCACCAGAATATAAGAATCCACACATATTAAGTGATGGCATCATCTTCATATTTAATACTATATGTTCCCACCAAGATGAATTATCACCAGTCCAAATACCTCCATATCTATGTGCTCCTATATAAGATGCTCTTGAAAATAGTAGAAATCTTTTATTTTCATCAATAGTATCAAAGCCTTCACTAGCTGCCTTTGTCATATTATATCCGTAAATATTATGAACATCATAGTGATTAACTAGCCCATTTTCAGTTTTATGATAAAAACTCTTATAATCATTAACGTTATTCTTTAAATTATTTACTGTATCCATTAACTTAAAGAAAGAATCTACATTAAGTTCTACTTTCTTAAGCTTATCAATATTTCTATATGCCTCTTCTATTCTGCCTTCACTATAAAAAATAGCTGGTTCATTCATATCATTCCAAAAGCCTTCTACTCCATTATCTATAAGGCATTTATATTTCTTCCCAAACCAAAGCCTAGCATCCTTATTTAAGAAATCTGGGAAATGAACTTTTCCAGGCCAAACTGCAGCAACAAATGGATTATTATTCTTATCCACTACAAAATAGTTTCCTTTTATTCCTTCCTCATAAATATCATATCCCTCTTCTATCTTTACACCGGCATCTATTATCGGAATGATTTTAATTCCATTTTCCTTTAACCTTTTATTTAAAGAGCTAAAATTACTAAACCTTTCTTCACTTAATGAAAAGTCCTTGTAATCATCCATATAATCTAAATCTAAACAAATACCATCTAAAGGAATACCCCTTTTAATAAACTTATTTGCTATTTCTTCAACTTCATCACCTGTTTTATATCCCCATCTACTTTGTATATATCCAAAAGCCCATTTTGGAGGAACATAGCTTTTACCTATAATCTTTAAGAACTCATGAACTATTTCCTTTAAGGATTCCCCTTCAATTATATAAATATTAGTATCTGCACCTTCTATATTAATATGAAAGTTTGATCTTACATTATATCCTACATCAAAAGTAACTTTACTTGGAAAATCTATAAACATTCCAAAAGTATTGCTTCCCTCTATTATAAAAAAGTTATGTGCCCCATAAAGAGATTTCTTTTCAGGTGAATGACATGGATCATCACTGCAAAAGCTTTCATAAATGTACCCTCTCTTATTTATTCCTCTCATGTTTTGTCCAAGTCCATATACCTTATCATCTTTACTCATTTTATAATTAAGATTTATTTCCTTACCTATATCTATATTAAAATACTTAAAATCTCCAGGATAATTTTTATCACCTTTATTCACTACTGCTCCAGTTTCTATTGGATTACCTATCTCATATCTACTAATTTTTTCAGTTATACAGTATTTTCTCATATATATCCTCCTAGCCATATTTATACTTTTTAGGGTTCATCAATTTACTTTATAGTAACAAAATACATATATGCCTTCAATGAAATTAGGTCATATTAGCCATTGAGAAATTTACCTATAATTATATATTTAAGTTATGAATATTTACCTATAATTTCACATACGTTATATTGATTATAAGGTTAGGATTTATTGCTTATGTAATTTTATTATGTTAACCTATAGAAAATGTTGTTAATTTTACAAATGAGAGGTTTTTTAAATGGATAATGTATTATATAAAAATAATCAAAAGGTAATTGGATCTATAGTTAGACTAAATAGAATAAAAAAGAATATGAGCCAGAAGGAATTAGCAAAAGGAATTTGTGTACCTTCATACTTAAGCCGTATTGAAAACGGAGAGCTACTACCTAGTGAAGATGTTATTTCTATTCTATTTGATAGACTTGGGTTAAAATACAATGATGATGATGAATTTATAGAAGATGGACTTCAAGAATTTGAAGAATTCTTTGATAACCTAAATTTTAATGAATTTGATAATACTAACAAGCTATTTAGTGGAATAGAAGAAAAAGAAGAAGCTTATATTACCTCACCTCTAATTTTAGATTATTATCTAGTTAAGCTTGCCAGATATTGCAGTACACCAGAAAGGGACAAGTTTGAAAGTGCTAAAAACTCTATTCTTGCAGCCTATGACTTATTATCTCAAAGTCAGGAATACTTATATAATTTTTATATTGGTGTTGATACATTAAATGTTAAAGGTGACATTGAAGAAGGTAAAAGTTATATTGAAAAAGCCTTATCCTCAAAAGAGACAGGCCATTGCTATTACTGGCTTTCTTATGTTTATAGAGTAAAAAATAACCCTATAAAAGCCTATGATAGTATAAAAAGAGCCTTATCTTTGTATGTAGAAGAAGGAAATTTCATTAGCATAATGGAAAGCTATGAAAAGACAGCTGAAGTTTACTTTATGCTTGATAATCATGCAGATGCTATTACTTACTTAAAAATGGCCCTTAGAATGGCAAAGAAGCTTAATAATTCTTACTACATTGAATATACAAATTCTATTATTGCTTGGTCTTATTTTAAAATTCAAGATTATAATAAGGCTTTAAGCTGCTTAAGAAGTAATTCCGGTTTAATTGACCATAGACTTATAATACCTGATTCTATGATAGAATCATTAATATACTTTACTTTGAAAGATAAAGAGAAGTTAAAAATATCAATAAATAAGCTATTTTCACCTGATTCCATTGAGCATTTAGGTGAGGAAATGTCAAATATATTTTTTAAGTTCTTTACATTTTATTTAGAAAATGATAATTATTTAAAAAGTCCTATTTGGGAAGGCCTATTAATTTATATTATAGATGGAACTACTAGGCTTGTTGAGCTCAGAAAAGTTTTTGTTTCCTATTTAAAGGAATATTATATTCACAATAGGAGATATAAAGATGCTCTGTTTTTAGAATAACTTAATATGATTTTTTAATACTATTAGGTTTACTATAATCAAAAATATAAAGTTATTAGACAATATAAAATAAAGAATCAGTTTTAAAACTCCTAATGGAATTTTAAAACTGATTCTTTTTAGTAATTATTCAAAAATTACATCAATATAATCTACTTAAAATTATTAATAATAATGCATCTGTAGGACCCACTAAAATATTTGCATTAAATCGCCCATATCCCTTTGCAAAAACAACTGCTAATCCAGCTATTGGATATCTTCCAAAGCTTAAGAAAATATAATATTGGTTATACTTAATATTAAGTTGTAGTTTTATTAAGTTGTAGTTTTATTAATTTTTCTTTAAATGTAATATAATAGAAGTAAGCTTATACATACTTTTGAAGGGGGTTTTTTAAATACTTGCATTTAGAATAATTTTATATCTTTCATATATAACAAGTATATTTATCATTTTTATTATAATATTATTTGGTAAAAAAAGACCTGAAAAAACTCTTTCCTGGATACTAATACTATTAATATTACCTCCTATTGGAATAACTTTATTTATCTTTCTAGGACGCAACTGGAAACTAAATACCTTAGATAAAAAGCTTAAAGATAGGGCAATAAAGTTAAGCTGGAGTTCTCTATATAAAAAGAACTACTTCCTTACAGAATATAAACCTATAATAAACTTAATTGCTTCAAACTCTTTCTCTCCCTTATTCACAAACAATAATGTAACAATTTTAGATGGAGGAGAATCTAAATTTAGAACACTAAAGGAAAAATTGCTTAATGCTAAAAATCATATTCATCTTGAATATTACATAGTTAAAGATGATAAGATAGGGAATGAAATAAAAGATATACTAATTAGCAAAGCTAAAGAAGGGATAAAAATTAGATTCATTATAGATAAAGTAGGATCCATTAAGCTAAAAAGAAAATATATTAAAGAACTAAAAAGTGCAGGAATTGAAGTTGTTTTTTATTCTTATATTTTAGCTCCTTTACTACGTCTTATAAATACTCAAATAAATTACAGAAATCATAGAAAAATAGTAGTTATTGATGGAAGCATAGGATTTATAGGAGGAATTAACATAGGGGATGAATATCTTGGACTTGGCAAACTTGGTGATTGGAAGGATTGTCATATTATGATTGAAGGTGATTGTGCCTTAGGATTACAATCAGTTTTCTTAGATGACTTTTCTAGTATAAAAAAATATAATAATGAAGAAATCAATTTACTAAGCAATATAAAAGATTATTTTAAACCTCTTGGTTATAAGGGAAACATTCCAATGCAAGTAATACGAAGTGGTCCTGACTCAGAATTTCCAAGTATACTTCAAGCTTTAATAAAAATGATTTCTGTAGCTAAAGAAAATATTAATATAATTACTCCTTATTTTATACCTTCTGAAGGTTTAATTGATGCCTTAAGGATAGCATCACTAAGTGGTGTTAAAGTATCTCTTATATTTCCTGAAAAGGCTGATCACTTTACAGTAAATAGAGCATCTAAGACTTATTTAGCAGAACTAAAACGTTCAGGTGCAAATATCTATTTATACAATAAAGATGCCTTCATTCATTCTAAACTACTTATGGTAGATAATAAGATATGTACTATAGGAACTGCCAATTTAGATATTAGAAGCTTTGAACTAAATTATGAAGTTAATTCTATTATTTATGATGAAGGTATAACAAAGGATTTTAACAATATATTTTATAGTCTTTTAGATAACTGTCGTTCATTTAACTATGAAGAGTATGAAAATAGATCTCTAATTACAAGGCTATTAGATGGTTTTACCAGATTGCTATCTTCAATATTATAGCAACACATAAAACTTTATATATTAAATGTTGAAGAAGGATTTTTCTTATTTATATTACTATTGTAGATTTAATTTTACTAATTGAACTACTACTTGAATTACTATTTACTTATGATTTAGACTCCATATTTTTATCATTTTGATCTATATCATTCTATAATTCGTTTTAATGCCTCCTTAGTATATTTTATAATATACTCTTAGTAATCTTCTTTAACTTAAAGCATGGGGCTGTCTACAAACAGCCCCATAAAAAATTTCAAATTATTGTTTTTATAAACTCCATTAGAGTTTTTTTTAATAATTTCTCATTATTAAGTTTTCATTTTATATTATGTAGTAGCACCTTTTGCTTTTCTAATTTTATACTTTTCAACTAAACTAGCAATTATAAATCCAATAACGCCACCTGTAGTATCTATCATTACATCTTTTAATGCCATTACTCTACCTGGAATAAAGTATTGATGAAATTCATCACTACATGCATATAAAAATACAAATCCTATTAAGTACAGTCTAGTTCTTCTATTATTAGCATAAAATCTCAAAACATTATAAGCTAATAAATATAATATCATATACTCTGAAAAATGAGCTGTTTTTCTTACAACCAAAGTTGCTAACTCTCCGAAATATTCATTCAGCTCTATACCTATTAAACTAAATAATTTTAAAACTAAATCACTTTGGCTACTTGATACTTCCCCTGGTTGATTAGACATAAAAAATATTAATACCATCCAAAAAACTAATAGCCCCCAAGCAATTATCTTCTTGTTCTTACTCATAAATCTCTCCATATGTACTATAAATATATTTTAAAATATATGAGAATATAAATAATACATTTATATTCTCATAATAATTTATTATATACTATATTTACATTCTATACTAATCTTTTTCAACTAAATACTTATTTATATACGCTAATGATTGTTCTAATATATTTTGACTTCTTTCTAAATCCTTTATGTTAACTTCTAAATTATATATCCTTTGTTCTACTAGATACATAATTTGCTTAATGTCATTTAAAAGTTTTGCTTCATATGATACTTGTATTCCATCAGAATCAATATATATTTTTTCAGGTACAGCTCCACATTTTGAACATTTTGCATATACACTTTTATTCTCAATATCTCTATATACCTTAAAAGTATCATTATTACAATTAGAGCAATTAGGTAGCATTATATAATCTTGCTCTTTAGACTCTATACTATATCTTGATTCACATTGAGCACAAATCAAATTTAACTTTTCATCTTCACTTTCTACAAAAAACTTATTACTACTACACCCATCTTTTTCACATACAACAGTTCTTATCATACTAACTCCTCCTCTTATTGGAAAGATATTCCCTTACAATTTAATATGCTGTATGCTAAAAAAATATTCTTATTATTAATTATTTATCTACATATATGGCATAAAGTAAATTAGGCCTAAATTATACTTAGACCTTTCTAACACTTAATTTTCTTCAGTATATTGCTTTTCTTTAAGTTCATCCTCAACCTCTTTAATAAGTTCATCTATCCTATTCGTATTCTTCCCAGATAGTAATAATTGCCTTTTTTCTAATTTCAAATTAATTAGTCTTTTCTCTAATTCATCCTTCTTGTCCATGCTAACACTCCCTATCTAAGGATAAGACCTTAAACTTTTACATTCTAATTTCAAGATAACTTGGCCATATATTAATTATATATTATTTTATAATGTATTCCTAATTAAACTTTTAGGAATTTTTAAAACTTTTTCGACATTTTATTTAATATTATATGTAATAGAAAATATTAGTTTCGTATTTTCTTCATTATAAGTATATTAAATGTAATTACTTTTTATAAGTGTTTTTAAAAATAATATATAGTATTTTATATACTAAACAATGCTTATGTTATTAAATTCATTTTAATACCAGCTTCTTTTTTTATTTAATAAATAAAAAAAGAAGCTATGTCATACATAACTTCTTGGTGGAGGTAAAGGGATTCGAACCCTTGACCCCTTGCGTGCAAGGCAAGTGCTCTCCCAACTGAGCTATACCCCCAAATATGGTGGACCTTCAGGG
>JAHAIU010000574.1 GCA_018372555.1 Clostridium sp. | reverse complement strand
TATTTTGTGCCATGTTGAAACCTTCCCTTCATATTTAAATAATTCTAAAACAGCATAATTAATTCTATACACTATTTCATAATATGTCTATATCACTTTCAATATTTTTTGTATATTTTTTAACAATGATTTATCTGTATATTTTGTTATCCTAATATACTGTAAGCCTTATATTTACTTGTTTCATGGCTATTGTATTTTTTTTAACACCATTAGAAACTCTTATGTAGTATAAGCAAATCGAATATCAAACCCCTTTTATTTTGTGTATAATGGTCTAGTAATTGAAAACAAATTCAAAAAAATAAATTTAAGTTTGAGAGGGGATTTTGTAATGAAATCAAGAAGAGTTTTAAGCTTATTAGCAGTTGCTGCACTAGCTACTACAGTATTTGTAGGATGCGGAAAGAAAGAAGAAGCTGGTTTAAAAAATGGTACTTATAAGGCAGCATCTGAAGCTGACGAAAGAGGATATGTTGCTTCTATCGAAATCGAAGTTAAAGATGGAAAGATTGCTAACGTTAAGTATGACGAAGCTAACGATGCTGGAAGTAAATTAGCTGATGCTGAATACAACAAAAAAATGAAAGAAATCAGTGGATCTAATCCAGAAGAAGCTTTCCCAACTTTAGAAAAAGCTTTAGTTGAAAAGCAAGACGTTGCTACAGTTGATGCTGTAACAGGAGCTACTCACACTTCAGAATCATTCAAGACTTTAGCTGAAAAAGCTTTAGCAGACGCTAAATAATATTATATAATTAACTAGACTTTAGACTTTTGTCTAAAGTCTTTTGTTATTTTTTATATTTTTACTTATAATAATAGATATGTGTTTCAATTAATAATCTATATCAATATAGCTATATAAAATTAAACTCTAAAAGAGCTACTTAATTTAAAAATAAAACTTGAACTCATATATATCTTTTAATTATTATATAAGTTGCGGAGGTAATTCTATTACTTAAATATCATTCTTACAAAATATAACTTAATATAGAGTAGATGTTATTACAATCTATATAGTAATTATTAATTAGGAGGAATATCATGTCAAAAAGATTAGCTAAAATAACAATCTCTTCTTTATTGCTAATTTTATCTCTTGGACTTATAAC
>JAHAIU010000573.1 GCA_018372555.1 Clostridium sp. | reverse complement strand
GAAGCAGAAGAAAATGAAGAAGGTAGTAGCGAAAGCAATGAATCTGAAAATACATATGACCCTGGTTATAATAATGACAATAGTAATGGTTGGGGACAAGGGAATGTGGTTACACCTCCAATAACTCCATCACCGAGTCCTACTCCAACACCAGATCCAGTACCAGATCCAACACCAGACCCGGTACCAGATCCAGCACCAGATCCGACTCCAGACCCGGTACCAGATCCAACTCCGGATCCAACACCAGATCAGATACCAGATTCAGCACCAGATAATATTACAAATCCTGAAACTCCAGCAGCATAATAGTAAAAATTCATATAAAAATAATTAAGCTATCTAGTATTAAGTACAAGTATTTAATACTAAATGGCTTATTTTTTATTTATTAATCTTCAGCCATAGATATTTTTAATTTGTATTTGAATCAGTTTCAATAAATCCATTTTCAATTATTTTATAGCTATTTTTTCAATTTCCTACTGGGAATTTTGGATTGGAGTATTAAAAGTAAAATAAATATATTTTTTATTTATGAGCATACTACATATATGTAATAAAATTTTTATTAAGGAGGAATTTAAATGGAAGGTAAAAGTAATAGTGGAAATAGTATGCTAACCTTAATAATAAGGTTAGTACTAGTAGCAGTTGTATTAGGATTAACGTCATTTTTTACTCCAGGTTTTAGTATTAGGGGAATATGGTCTTATTTAATTGCAGTAGTTGTTATAACTGTTTTAGATTATTTAATAGAACTATTTATGAAAGTTGATGCATCACCATTTGGTAAAGGAATAAAAGGTTTTGCAGTAGCAGCAATAATAATATATTTGACACAGTTCTTTGTACCCAATATGAATGTATCTATAATTGGAGCAATATTAGCATCAATAGTTATTGGAATAATAGATGCTATGTTATCTATAAGGGTTATGTAATATAAAAAAGTTTAATTTTAGAATCCTAGAAATAGGATTCTTTTTATTATGTTTTACATATCAATTAACAAGTATTGTATAACTTCTACAGATTACCTAGAGATTACTCTCTAGATGTTATTTATATAAAATTGTCACAGTGAAATAATTGCAAGTAATATTGACCTAAGATTA
>JAHAIU010000100.1 GCA_018372555.1 Clostridium sp. | reverse complement strand
GTTGCATCTTCAGAGTTATATATTCCTTGTGCTTTTTCTAAAAGCTCTCTTATGCCTTCTACAGTTTCAGGAATATACTTATCAATATTGTTTACTATAATTTCAAGCTCTTTAATTTTAGCATTAAGATTTGTTTTATCAACTATTTCACCTGGTCCTTGATTATCTTCTTTTAAAATAACAGTCTGTTTTGCTTTTATAGCTTTTGGATTATTGATATTATCATTTAACTTCAATTCTCCAAATAAATTATAGACCCCAGGTGTATTTCCATCAAAGTCATTTATGTCCCACATAACTGGCACTAATAATTCTAATAATAAATCTCCAACTTTTATACTTGTATTACTCATTTTATCTAAATCTAGTGATTCTATATTAGTTGGTACTATAGCTTCTTTATCTTTATGATCTTGTACTCCTATTAATTCAGATTCTTCATTTATAATATTACCTACAATTTCAAGTTCGTTTATTCCAACGCCCTTACCAACTGCAACTGAATTTAATTCTTCAAATACAAAACGTACGTACCTTGCTGATACTTCATTATCTAATTTTATAGTATCAATTGGATGTGCTTCACTTCCATGTTCCTTATTTTTCTCTGCAACTGTTACCCAATCTTCCATATCTGATGACACTTGCATCTTATATTTTGTTGGAAATACTAAATTAAAATATGAGATAATAATTTCTTTTATAATAGCTCGCTTCTCACCTAAATCTACTATTATCCATGCATCTTTATCTGCATTTTCACCCTTTATAAAATTAGAGTCCCATTTTGTTAATTTATCTCCATCATTTATATAATCCTTTAAACCATTAGATGTTCCTGATACCTCTACATTTTTATTAAGTGCAATATTTAAATCCTCTGTTATCTTTACCTCTAAAACCTTAACTGATTCTTTAAGATTTTCTACTCCTTGGTTAATTTGCTCTTGTGTAACTTCCTTATTATCTAATAAAAGTTCCGCTTCTCTAAGAGCAGTATTTAGGTTGTTTACACTAGCCTTAGTATAGTTGCTTAAATCTTTTACTTTTATCTCATTAATTAAAGAATTTAAAACACTATAATCCACTGGTATTTCTTCTATATATTTACCCATAATCATTAACTCACTAACACCTACACCATTACCAGCTGCTCCAGTATTAAGTTCTTTAAAGAATAGTCTTAAATATCTAGCACTTATTGGATTTTCAAAGTCAATTGAATCAATTGGATAGGTCGGACCATTATGAGGTTTTTGTATTTCTTTAATAGTTTCCCAATTTTCATTATCCTCAGAAATTTGAACATCATAATTAGTTGGATAAATTTTATTAAAATACTTAACAATTAATTGTGTAATTTCATTTTTATCTTCACCTAAATCAATTGTTATCCATGCATTTTCAGAAGCATTATTTCCTTTAATAAAATTACTATCCCATTTTGTCTTGTCGTCTCCATCATTTACAAAATCTTTATTTCCATCACTAGTTCCAGATACCGTTACTGGCTTTCTTAAAGCAATATTAGTTATTTCATCTTTCGGACCTTCTCCAATTATATTATCTACATTCATTCCAATATCATCGCTTGTATTTTCTCCATATTTAAACATTAATTCATATATTGAAGGAGTTTCGCCAGCTTCCCATTCTAATCGAACTGATAGAATATCATCATGTTCTGAAGTATCTACATCTATAATAGTACTATTTAAATTAGATACCTTTACATAACCATTCTTTGTATTTATTTTCATAACTCCATTTGATGGTTCTTGTAAAAGTAAAATACTGTCAATATTGGTATTTTCGCTAAATATATACTCTATATAATCAGTTTTACTTACAGGATCTTTTTGAGTAAATACAGTTGAAATATCTTTATCAATTACTTTACTAAAAGCTCCTTTTAAGCTGCTATTTAAATCACTTAATATTTCATTTTCTACAGATTTATTAATTTCAATTTCATGTAATTTTAAATAATATCCTGAATTTCCTGTTATATAAATTCTTAAATATCTTGCTTCATTACCTTCACCATTTGCTGTTACATAACGATATGGCACTTCAAAAACGCTATTATCATTTATAACTTTGCCAATACTTGTCCATTCTTTATTATCTTTTGAAATTTGAATTTCAGCATTGTATAATCTAGGATTTCCATCAGATGTAATAACTTTTACATCATAAATATTACTTGTATTTCCTAGATCAAAAGTAATATAATCGCCAATAGCTTGATTTTCATTAGTCCATGCAAATGTAGAATAATCATTATCAAATAGATTTTTATAGTCTCCTTCTTTTAACCCATTAGTCAAATTTGTTTCCATCATTTTAGGGTTTACTTTTAAGTTAGTAATAGACATACCAAATTCATTTATATTTAAAGTAATACTTGTATTAGATTTATTAATTAATCTAATATATTTTGAATTTACAGTATCATCTTTAAACTGATTCCAAGTGCTTCCGTTAATTGAATACTCAACAGTTAATCCTTCTTTAGAAACTTTATTAACTAAATTAGAAACCTTACTTATATCTGTTAATTTTATACCTACATATTCATTAGGTTTTAAAGTTATATTATTTAAATTATAAATACTATTTCTACTTCCAGTAATAGTTATTGGAGTTTCTTTCAAAAGTTCAACATTCGTATATATACGTGGTTGCTTTGGATCTTCCTTATTAATAGTGAATTCACGAATATAAGTCCAATAAGGTTTTGTTTTATCTTTGATTAAACGTAATCTTACATATCTAGCTTCAAAGTTTAAATCTTCTAAATCAATTCTTACTTGATTGTTATAAGTATTAATCTCATTCCAGGTGGTTCCATCTGTTGAATATTCTAAAATTGCTTCATGAAAATAATCATGATGAGTATCATTCATTGCTTGTAAAATATGAATATTTTTTACTGATATAGTTTTTCCCATATCAATACCAATGTAGTCACCTTCAGCTTGATTTATAACAAATGATGCATTAGTTCCTTCATCACCATCAAATATTTTTGCTGTATTGGCATTATCAACTTGTTCTACTCCCCCCATAACTGCATATATGCTTGGAATAAAACTATCATCTTCTATACCAAATATAGATACTATATCATTTTTTACAGACTTCACTATTTTAGAAACAAATGGAGTTAAGCGTTTACTTCCAGCTTCTGCATATACATCTGGTAAACTTTCTGTTGTAAGATAAGTATATTTAGTTTCAAAAGCTTTAGTTGCTGTCCTAAATGAGTCCCAAGCTTCAGTTTTATTATTATTCAATATAGCAATCTTACTTTTTAAAATTTCTTTACCTGATGTTGCTACATCTTTTAATGATTTAAGCCATGGATCTAATTCTTTTAGCAATCCACCATTTGTACAATTACGTCTCATTTCTTCTATAGAAACTAACATGTTATCAAACTCTTCAATTAAATCTAGGACTTCCACATCATCTGCAGTTAATGTTCCTTTTTGAATCTTATCAGCTACACTATCTAATTTAGTTTTTAAATACTCAGATTCATTAAATCCTGGAACACGTTATGATCTTGGTGCATTTGCAATATTTCTTGCTATTGTTAAATAAGCTTCCTTTACTTCTGGTTCTAAATATTTAAAGGAATCCTCCCATACTTTCTGTGAATTACTTAAATAATTTTTATTATTCCAATTTAAAGCAGCAAGTTGAAATAAAGCAACTTTATTAGACTCTGCAAATCTAGAAGGATTAGAAACAAATCCAGCCATTCCATTTACATTATCACGTGCATAATAAGAAATATCTCCTAAATAAACACCTGATTTAGAATGCTCATTTACTGGATAGTTTAGCCAGAACATTGGTTTATGATTTGTCTTTTCTTGTAGGAAATCAACTGTTTCTTGAGTAATTGGAGAATTTACATCATCCCCTGTCCAGTATAAATCAATTGTTTGATTTAATCCTTTTAATACTCTAAGCTCTTCACCATTACCTGACCATGCTTTATTATATCCCTGTGGGCAATAAGCCATCCTAGCACAACCATTTTTTTGTATAAACTCAGTATCTAAACGATTTAATAATGTTACGACATCTTCATTAGATCCACTACCAAAATCATCATTTAAAATATCGAATTTGCGTACCCCAACATCATATAACTGTTGAAATTTTGATATTAATTTTTGATACCTTTTTTCATATTCAGCTTTATTAGAAGTATCTAATCCAGTAAAAAATCCTGAAATATGAACCGACCATCCATAACGCACCTTTGTTTTTTCACCTAAATTCACAAGCTCTTCAATCTTAGACAATTCATCTGCTGGATATAATACATCCCATTTACTAGTATGATAAGGATCTGTCTTAGAAGCATATATAAATGAATTCATTTTGTAATCTTTTGCAAAATTCATTAAGCTTTCACGTTCCTCATAATCCCATCCTCCGTAAAATCCCTCAATAAATCCACGAACTGGTACGCTAGCATAATCTTCAATTTTAGCATTTAATAGTTTCATATTATTAAATGATGACAATAACATCTTTAATGTTGCTACTCCATAAAATGTACTATCAGTATCTTTACCCAATATAACAATTGCATCCTCTCTAACATCCATTAAATAAGAATCTGGATTCTCAAATAAAGTTTCATTACTTATTGTTATATTGTTTTTTACATACTCATCAACTATATCCTTTGAATTATTTACACCTAGACATAAATTTGTTATCTTCTCACTTAATTTATTATTTATAGTGTAATTAATCTTAAATTCAGTTAATACTTCTTCAACATATAGTTTTGTGGCCTCATCAACTCCATCTTCTAAAACTAAATTTACCCCATTAATCAGATTGAATGTAGTTTTATCTTCATCATACTCAATACTTTGAGGTATTGGATAAATTAAATACTTGTCAGATTCATCAGATGTCCCATTATTAACGTTTTCGTTTTCAGTAGCATGTACTTTAAGTGCCGTCGGTTGAAGACAAATTCCTAATAAGATAGTTATACTTAAAGTCAATGATATAATCCTATTTTTACATTTTTGTAGCCTTTTTCCCATAAATTTATACTCTCCTTTCTTAATATATTTATATATGAAACTATCACTATAAAGCATAACATAAAGCTAGATCTTATCCATATTATGTAAAAACATTGCTATTAGTGCACAATATCACTATTACAATACAAGAACTAGACAAATATATTTCATTCGTCTTACAGTATGAATCTAACTGGTAATTTTAGAAATTAAAAGGAGAGATTGATATGTTAAAGAAAAAAATTATAAAAATGGCAACAGCATCATTACTTTTATCTAACATTTTTTATTATTTAGTAGCTTAAGTGCATATACTGCTCATGCTTTCATTTTATCTAGCAAAGTAGATACTACACTTATTAATTATAAATAATTTACTATAAACTTTAGAAAATTATTTTAAAATATCAATAAATTTATGTAAACTTTGAGATTATCAGTATTTTTGTTAAACGTTAGAAAATCTAACTTTATTTAAAGGTTGGATAGTTTATATTCTATCCAACCTTTAATGTTTAAGATTTCTAATTTTTATATTACAAAAACTAATTTAATAAGATAATTATTATATTTGAGAGGTTAAATATTTCATTGCTTTCAAATAGTTCTTCTAATGTATCCACATTTTCCTCTAAATGTTCAATGTCCTTAGAATATGTATGTGCTATGTCTACCATATCTTCAAAGCTAAATTCTTTATTTTCTAAATATCTAACTACAGCTAATTCTTTTATCATTAAATAACTTACTATAGCAAACTTTATCTTAGATAATACATCATAATCAAAAACAGATTTCATAAAGTATCTATAAATATAGTAAACTAATATTTGCTCAAATTCATAAGACTTTTCTTTATAATACTCATTAAATTTATTGTTAATTTCTATATAAATATCTTTATCATTTTCACTTTTCCAAAAATATCTTTTTGCATTTTCAAGACCTAAAATATCATTAGGCTTAATATGCTCTAAGTTAATAAATATATCAAAAAATTCTTTTACATTATTGTATTTTTCATCATTTCTTCCATTGAAGTCTTTCAAATCACTAATTAGACTATTTACTAACTCTTTATCAATATACTTATCCTTGACGTCCTTAATTGAATTAATCTCAAATCCATGAATTTTATCTTGTACCTCATCAATAAATTTTAATATTATAGCACATCTAACATTTATATCTATACTTCTATCCTGAATTATATCAAAGACAACTTTTCTACATTGCATAAGATTAATATATATATTAGGATTAATATCATTATAATCCGTTACCTCTTCATCTTTTTCCTCTAAAACAAAGCTACCTTTCTTTGAAGACCTAAGAATTATTCTGCAAGCTTCAGGACAAGATAATGATAGTCCTATTTCCCTTAAAGATCCAAATTCCTCAAGGTAACGTGGATATTGTCTACAAGTATAGCATAGGCCACCTTCTCCAATGTTCTTGTATATATCACATAAATTATCATCATTTAAGAAAGAACATCTATCTCCCTTTAAAGTAAAGACATTGTCTCCTTCATCCTCAATTATATTCTCCCTAAGATAATCTCCAAAGTCACCTTCTACTTTCTGATATTTTTCGTAAGAAATATCATCAACTACTATTCCCCATCCAGCACAGCAAGTATCCTCACATTTATCTGCTATACATTTAAATTCATCGAAATAATCTGGTTTTTTTATCTTCATTTTATCCTCACATCAACTAAATTTGTTTTATTTATATGTTTCTTAAATAGTTATCTTAATTTAACACTATTAATTTAACACTATTAATTAAAAAGAGTTAATAAGATATAATAAATACTATATTTTATATAACAAACTTAATTTTAATACTGAATTTATAAGTCTTCAAGAAAAAGTTATAGAATATAAAAAAATAAGCTATATAAGATTAAAATATCCTATATAGCTTATAGTTTATTTATAGCTAATAATATTAATTCTAAATTATTACGCTTCTTCGTTCATTATTCCTAGCTTATCAAAGATAAGGAATGCTAAGTTTAAAGCTATTCCAACTACAGCCGCTAGTCCCATACCCTTTAATTCTACAACACCTATACTTAGAGTAATTCCACTTAAACCAACCATAAATATTACTGATGTAAGAATTAAGTTTCTTGACTTAGAATAATCAACCTTTTCTTCTATAAAAGTTCTAAGTCCTGATGTTGCTATAGTACCAAATAGTAATAAGCTAACCCCTCCTACTACTGGAGTTGGTATTGTGCTTATTAATGCTGAAAGCTTACCTGAGAATCCAAGTACTATAGAAATTAAACCAGCACCACAAATTACATAAACACTATATACCTTTGTTAATGCCATAACCCCTATGTTTTCACCATAAGTAGTAGTTGGAACTGATCCAAACATACCTGAAACCATAGTTGATAATCCATCTCCTAAAAGAGATCTATGTAACCCAGGCTCTTTAGTTAAGTCTCTACCTACTATACTGCTAGTAACCTTTAAATGCCCTATATGCTCAGCTACAACTACAAAAGTAGCTGGGAGTATAGTTAAAATTGGTGTCATCTCAAATTTAGCTAATTTAATTTGTGGAACTGTAAAGAATGCTGCATTATTTATAGCACTAAAATCTACAAGTCCCAAAGCATAAGCTGTTATGTAACCTACAACAACTCCTATTAATATAGGAATTACCTTTAAGAATCCTCTAAGTAGCACATTACATAGTATAACTGTCCCAAGTGTAACCATAGATACTATTACCCATGTTGGATTTAATTCTGGTGAATTTGTACCTCCAACTGGGAAACCTGCCATATCAGCTGCATTTGAAGCAAGTTCTAAACCTATTATAGTTACTATTGCTCCCATAGCTGCTGGTGGGAATAACTTGTTAATCCAGCCTGTACCTGTAAAACCTACAATAATTGCTACTATTGAAAAAACAAAACCTGAAATTACAAATCCACCTTGTACACTTTGAAAACTATATCCTTCACCAAGTAATAGGAATGTTGGTGCTAGAAAAGCAAAACTTGATCCTAAATAAGCTGGTATACCTTTTTTAGTGATAAAGGCATAAAGCAATGTACCTATTCCATTAAAAAATAATACTGTTGTTGGATCAATGTTAAATAAGATAGGAACTAAAATAGATGCTCCAAACATTGCAAATAGATGTTGAATACTTAATGGGATGGCTCTTTTCATTGGAACCTTCTCGTTAACATCAACCATTAATACTTCGTCTTCTAATTCTTTTTTCATAATATTATCTCCCATTCTTAGTCTCTCTGGACTAAATTAAAAGTTTTTTAAATATATCTTTTTTAATATAGCACCTTTTTCAACAAAAAACAACATTTTTTGTTGTTTTACAATCTTCTATTGCTTCTAAAGTAATGGTTAACTCTTCATATGACATGAGCTATTATTGAACTTTATAATCATCTATTGTTTCTAAAGCAATTTTATCTGGATAAAGAGAATTAAATTTATTTAATTTACTAAAATCTATACAATTAACATCTAATATATTCTCTTCAATAATATATCTATTTAAATTAATCCAACTAATACAATTATCTAAAATTATAGCATCACTAGATACTATATTTTCCTTAGCTTCTAAAACACTATCTACATTATTTATAGTTTCAACCTCAATTTCTACTTTTGAATCCTTAAATATATCCAAGATATTCATTTTTAATCTACCTGAATTTGAAACTGGCTTATCTAAGTAAAATATAGCTTTTTCGATTTTATTTTCTTCTAGAAATGCTTTTATTAAATTTAATGCAATTTCTGTTTTATCTATAATTGAATAACTTCCCCTTAATCCAGCTAAATCTCTAATAGTACCATCTAAAGACTTTATAATTATCGAATTAGATAAAGCTACTTCTAAAGTTATTATAGTATTAAATCCATCTATATAAACTGCATTAATATTTTTAAGATCAATTACTTCCTTTGATTTCCTTATTATTAGGTCATTATCTTTAGAAATCCCCCTTGCTAAGGCTAACCTTTGTCTTTCAGATAAAAGATAATGATTACCTATAAATGTTGAAGCTCCCTTAAGTTTATAACCTCTATTTAAAAGATATAATAAATCCTCTGATGCTTTATATAACTTATTTAAGCTTTCATTCTTAAAATCTTTTTCATCTGTAAGTACATAACCTCGTCTAACTGATTTACCCATAAAACTACCTTCTAATTAATTTATTTACTATTATTATTTCAATAGCTCAAATAAATAATACAGGTGCTATCACACAATGAAAAATTTATAATGAAGATTGAAAAATTTATGAAAAAACTCCTTACGAAGTTTTAAAAATTAATATAATTTTCCAGTAAGTAAAGTTATCTTTAGCAAATTAATAATGGAATTTACAAATTTGAAAATATTAAATAATCTTCTTATGTATAAAATAAGCTATACAAGATCGATAATTTTATCCTGTATAGCTTAATATTTTTATAATTTATATTTTAATAATTGATAGTTTAAATTAGCATTTATACATTATTATAATAACTTATAATCAAATGACCAATCCCAAATAGTACAGATGTAATAATTAATAAAATATTTAAAGATATTAGTCCACTAAATAGAAATATTAATGTTGGAATAATTGATAAT
>JAHAIU010000572.1 GCA_018372555.1 Clostridium sp. | reverse complement strand
TCTAAATATATTTCATTTGTGCTTGCTCTTATTTCCAAATTACTATATTCTAATTCTTTCATATAAAAACCATCCAAAAGTTTATCATTATATTATATGTTTAAATTTTATTATTGACCCTTTTATAAAACCCTAACCTATATAGTAATATTTTATTGATTTATTGATTTTGATGTGATATCATTTATTTTATTAGGGAATGAAGTACTCCCTTGACTTTTGTCTAAACCGCTTATTAAGCTAATGACTTCTGCATTTTGCAGAATCATTAGCTTTTTTTAATACAAATTTTAGGAGGTAATTATGTTAACCAGTATTGCACTTATTATTTTAATGGGACTATCCCTAGCCTTTATTTTTGATAAATTAAAGCTTCCAAGACTAATTGGTATGATTTTAACTGGAATAATTCTAGGTCCCTATATGTTAAATGTTTTAGATCCTACAATATTAAATATTTCTTCAGAACTAAGGCAAATAGCTCTAGTAATAATTCTAACTAGAGCTGGTTTAGCCTTAGATATAAAAGATTTAAAAAAAGTTGGTCGCCCAGCAATTTTAATGTGCTTTGTTCCAGCTGTTTTTGAAATCCTTGGGTTTATTATCTTAGGCCCAAAATTATTAAATTTAAGCTTTTTAGATTCAGCAATTTTAGGAACAGTTATAGCTGCTGTATCTCCAGCAATTATAGTTCCGAGAATGATAAAACTTATGGATGAAGGTTATGGATCAAAAAAGTCTATTCCCCAATTAATATTAGCTGGTGCATCTGTTGATGATATTTTTGTAATTGTACTTTTTACATCATTAACTAGTCTTGCAAAATCAGAATCAAGTTTTTCTTTAAATGTATTACTTCAGATACCTATTTCTATTATTCTTGGTGTCTTAATAGGAATAGTAATTGGATTAATTTTAATTAAACTTTTTAAAGTTATTCATACAAGAGACTCTAATAAACTATTAATTATTTTAAGCATTAGCTTTTTATTTATAACTTTAGAGAATTCCTTAAAAGAATATATTCCTATATCAGGCCTTCTTGCAGTTATGAGTTTAGGAGCAACTATATATAAGTCAAATAATGATTTATCTATTAGATTATCTTCTAAATATTCTAAA
>JAHAIU010000571.1 GCA_018372555.1 Clostridium sp. | reverse complement strand
TAAAACTAGAAATGGATGCGAATTTGTACCACGTACATCAACAAGACCAGGCTCTTATATTCAGTAATTATTTTTTAGTAAATGTTAAATGTGATTTACATGTTTCATAAGCCATTCATCAGCTTTTGTAGGAAGCTTAGTAGAATATCTAGAAACTTGGGAAACAAATAAAAAATCATTTTCATCCATATGAGTTAATAATAAATGTTTAATTTCATCTACTGAACAATTTGTATTAATGAACCAAGTGGATTTTAGATAATGGCAACACTCACCTAATGATTCAATAGCTTTGTATAAATCATTATAATTTTGACCCGATTTATTTAAATCATAAGTAATAGAATAAACCATAAATTTACACCACCTTTCATAAATATTTCAGCTCTGCCAAGCTGATAACTTTATTATAGGTGGAAAAGATTAACTAATCAAATTTAAGGAAGTGGTACTTATGAATTTATTAATTGATTCTACAAGAAATAAAATATCATTAAATGATGTTGATATCACAGATTCTGTAAAAGAAATAAGCATTAAAGCAGAAGATAAGAAAACTACATTTGTAGTATTAGCAATACCAACAGAAAATGTTGATATGAAATGAGGTGACATAAAATGAGCTTTAAAACTGCATTAGATCAATGTAAGTACAAAGAAGAAAGTAAAGAATACAATCAAATAAAATGCAATTTGTCTAGGCTTAGTGACATATTTGAAAATTTTAGTTGTGGGATTAAACATAAAATTACATCCAAAGAATTAAAGGCTATTCATAGAATGCTAGGAAATTTAAGAGAACTTAATTTTGAATTTGATATAGGAGTTTGTGATGGAATAAATAGCAACACATTGTTAAAATTTTTAGATGGTTTAAATTTAGATAATTATAATGGAATATTTATAGCTCAAGAGTTATTTAAAAAAGCACTTTCGTGATACAGAATTTAATCCAATAAGTTATGGTTATGGAATTAAAAATATATCAGAATTAATAAATTAGATGAGGTGATTTTAACATGCCAATACAAAAAGCAAGTATTAAGTTTACTTTTGAAAGAGATAAACCGGATAGAGCTTTATATACTGTTTTATATGAAGATGGCAGTACTAAAGAAGCTA
>JAHAIU010000570.1 GCA_018372555.1 Clostridium sp. | reverse complement strand
CATGTGATTTATCTATAGATTTTATAAGAGAAAATAATATTGATGTAGCATCTTTAATGGTTAATTTAAATGGAGAGTTTATTCTTGATGACTTAGGACGAACTTTAAGCCATAAAGATTTTTATAAAAAGGTAAAAGAGGGAGCTATGCCTTCAACTAC
The DNA here is from genome assembly GCA_018372555.1 of Clostridium sp. GTDB lineage: Bacteria > Bacillota > Clostridia > Clostridiales > Clostridiaceae > Clostridium. Next base: position 963 of record JAHAIU010000570.1, on the reverse strand, counting down.
ACAAGTTAATGTGGGAACTTTCCATGAGCTCTTTGAAAGATATGTTAAGGAAGGTAAGACTATTTTATATATTGGATTATCATCAGGCTTAAGTGGTACAGTTAGCAGTGCAGTAACAGCTAGAAAGATGATATTAGAAGAATATCCAGAAGCAAGTATTAGTATAGTAGATTCTCTAAGTGTATCTGTAGGAGAAGGTATATTAATATATAAGGCTGTGGAAATGATAAAAAATAATAAGACTGTTGAAGAAATAGTTAACTATTTAGAATCAATAAAGAGAAAAGTTATCCATGGAATCACTGTAGATGATTTAAATCATTTAAAGAGAGGTGGACGTATCTCTGGAGCTGTTGCAGTAGTAGGTGGATTGCTTGGAATAAAGCCAACTTTAAAAATTGATAATGATGGTGGAGTAGTGCCTGCTGAAAAGTTAAAAGGTAGAAAGAAAGCTCTAAAGCATTTAGTTAATCAAATTAAAGAAAAGGGAGAGAATATAGAAGATCAAACTATATTTATTGCTCATGCAGATTGTTTAGAAGATGCATTAATTGTTAAAGAAATGATATTAAGTGAGTATAATGTTAAGGATGTAATAATTAACTCAATTGGAGCAGTTATTGGAACTCATGGAGGACCTGGAACTCTTGGAGTTGTATTTATAGGTAATGAAAGATAATTTAAGCTGCTAGAAATAATGAAATAATTGAAAATGAAAATTTAAAGAATAAAAGAATTATTGAGAAAGTTTTTTAGTAGCACTGAAAGAAGTACATAAATAACTATTAATTTTTAATTAATAACTAGGCTGTTTTTTGAAACAGCCTTTTTTGTGCTTTTATATTTCTCACAAAGGATAATTTAACGCATAAACTAATTATGAGTTGTTATATTTGTAACATTAATAATTAAGTAAAAATATTTGATATACTTTTCAAACTATATAAAGAACCTATAAAAATA
>JAHAIU010000569.1 GCA_018372555.1 Clostridium sp. | reverse complement strand
AGCTATAGTCTTCTTTGGTCTAAAACTTTTCACAAAAATAGTTTCTATTAGATCATTAACTGCAGCTGTAGTTTTATGCCTTTCTACTTGGCTTTTAGGTTATGATAAATACTTAATTATATCAACATTTATAACAGCTGTTCTTTGTTTCTGGAGACATAGAGCTAATATAAAGAGATTAATTGATGGAACTGAAAAATAAAAGTCATTATAATAATGTAAAATGAAGAATTAAAAATGAAAATTTAATGAAAAACCTTATTTATGAGTTAAAAAATATCTTTTTAAAGTAATTTATTCCAAATCACTTTATTCATTATTTTCAAAACTCCCCTAAAAGTTTTTCATTATTTTTAGTTCTTCATTTTTAACTTTTACTTCCTTATTTTAATTCTTAATTATCAATCCTGCCACAGTTTTTTTATAATTAATTGATAAAATTAGCATCTACTAAAATAGATTAATTTGAATTATTTATCTATATTCCAACCCCTATTTATCTATCTATCTACTAACTAAAAAGATTTAGTAATTCCTCTTCTGTAATTGAATTTAGTTTATCTCCCTTTAGAATATCTCCATCTATAACCTTACTGATTAATTCTTTCTTTTCTTCTTGTAATTTTATGATTTTTTCTTCTATAGTATCCTTTGAAATTAACTTTATAACTTCTACTACATTCTTTTGTCCTATTCTATATGCCCTATCTGTAGCTTGTTCTTCTACAGCTGGATTCCACCAAGGATCAAAGTGGACAACTATATTGGCTCCTGTTAAGTTAAGTCCTACTCCCCCTGCCTTTAATGAAATTAAAAATACATTTCTATCTCCTTCATTAAATTCCTTAGCTAGTTTTAACCTTTCCTTTGCCTTTACACTTCCATCTAAATATAAATATTCTATATTATTATCCTTCAATTTATTTCCTATTTTACTTAAAGCTGAAGTAAACTGAGAAAATATTATTATCTTCTTATTAAATACTAATGCCTCATTAACTATTTCTTCTACAGCCTTTATCTTAGAGCTTTCTTCCTTGAAATCTTCAATTAATAAAGAAGGATCTAAACATAATTGCCTAAGCTTTGTAAGATAAGAAAGTATTAATATCTTATTATCCTTATTT
>JAHAIU010000568.1 GCA_018372555.1 Clostridium sp. | reverse complement strand
TTACAGTTTTATGTTATTAGAAATTTTTAGCAATTTCTTTAGCTTCTTCTACTGAATCAGAAACTATCTTATCTATATCCATACCCATTACATCTAGGTTTTCAACAGCTATACTCTTAACATCTTTAACTCCAAAGAATGCAAGTATAGTTCTTAAGTATCTTTCACCCATTTCAAATTGTGAACCTATTTCACTAGAGTAATCTCCACCTCTACCTGAAACTATTAAAGCCTTATTAGCCTTACAAATTCCAACTGGACCATTAGCTGTGTATTTGAATGTTATTCCTGTAACACTTGTATAGTCAAAATAAGCTTTAACTATAGCTGGTGTTCCTAAATTCCACATTGGTGCTGCAATAACAATCTTATCTACTTCTGCTATTTGGTAAGCATACTTTAATATTGGATGATTTCTACTTTCCTTTGTCTTCTCACCAAAAACTGCTGCTAAATCCTCAGCTTTTAAGAAGTCTATTCCTTCATTATATAAATCTAAAGTTATTATCTCATCTTCAGGATTTAAAGTTCTATATTCTTCAATAAAACTATCTGATACCTTAAATGTTCTTGATTGTCCTTCTGGCTTAATATTTGCTTTTATATATAATACTTTTTTCATCATTATCCTCCACTATAAATCCTTTTTGGAAATATATCTTTTATTTGTTATAATATAAATGATAGTTTAAAATTTATCAACTTTCAAGTAGACACTTTTATTATACCTAGTATCAAAAATGATACTAATTCTCATTTATTAACGTTAAAGGAGATAACTAATGGAGAAATTTACAATTGAACACAAAGATTGTTTTTATGATAAGAACTCTGATAACCACGAGGTTTGCCCTATGATTTTAGTACACAAACTTATATCTGGTAAATGGAAAATATTAATACTATGGTACTTATGTGATGGACCTCTTAGATTTACAGATATAAAGAAAAGTTTGCCAAACGTTACACAAAAAATGTTAACAAATCAATTAAGAAGCTTAGAAGAAGACAACTTAATTTATAGAAAAGTATATCCTGTTGTTCCGGCAAAGGTTGAATATGGTTTAACTGAAGTTGGGAAGAAAATTATTCCTGTCTTACAATCCATGCATAATTATGGAGAAGAATATAT
>JAHAIU010000567.1 GCA_018372555.1 Clostridium sp. | reverse complement strand
TAATCCTTTTTCTAAAGCTATAGTTGCTCTTGTTCTCTTTTTTTGCTTATAAGGTCTATAAATATCTTCTACTTCTGTTAAAGTAACTGCTCTTTCTAGAGATTTTTCTATCTCTTCTGTTAACTTCCCTTGCTCATCAATAAGCCTTAATACATCTTCTTTTCTTTCCTTTAGATTTCTTAAGTAAATAAGCCTTTCTTGGAACTTTCTTAAAACTTCATCACTTAAAGCCCCTGTCTGCTCTTTTCTATACCTTGATATAAAAGGTACAGTATTACCATCATCAAGTAGTCCAATTACATTATTAACCTGAGTTATACTTATTTTAAGCTCCTCAGATAACCTTCCAACTATATCAACCAAAACTTTTTACCTCCTATAAAATATGTCTAAACTCATTATATATATGTTTTAATCAATAATCTACAACATTGGTTATAAAATGCGAATATAACCACAAATATAAATATAATATGCCCATAAGACAAATGGCTGGAAAAAGAAGTTCTAAGGCTCGTAAAAACTGCTAGACCAAGAGTTTTGGTAAAACTCGCATACGCTCAGACAACCCAACAACTCTAAGGCCTAGCAGCTTTTACTTCACCAAGAACGTCTAATTTTTCGCCATATGCTTATTTCACATATTATATTTATATTTGTTAGTATATATCATTATTTAATGTAGCTCTGTGGTAACTTTATAATTAAATTATATTTTCATCTAACAGTAATTATTGGAATTCAGCTCGTCTGAATTTTTTCCTTTAGTAGGCTGATATTTACAAGTTTAAATTATTCAAGGAGTTTTTAACATATTGTGCGTAAGACGACTTGGAGTTTACGACGGAGTCCGAGCATAATATGTTAAAAACTCATGCGTAATTTTATTACATAATATCAAATAACTATCTTGATATTATGTTAATTTAGAGTTATAATAATTGTAAAATATTTACAATTGGGTGATTATATGAATAAGCTGTATACAGTTATAAATAAAATTATTAATATCCTCCTAGTATTCTTTATTATCTCTTTAATATTAAATCAGTATTATATTATTGAATTTTCTACAACTATTAAATATATGTTATACTTTTTAACTCTAATTTTAATTCTTATATCTTCAACA
>JAHAIU010000099.1 GCA_018372555.1 Clostridium sp. | reverse complement strand
TTTAGAACAAGCAATTATTGCAAGGAGAGGTAGACCAACTCCAGTTATAATAAATCCAATAATTCCAAGTATATATTGATCTCCAATTTTATTTCCTAAAAAGCCAGGAAATATTAAATTACCAGCACCAAAAAACATTGAAAACAATGCAAATCCAACTATGATAGAATCTTTTGTATTTTTTTTCATTAGTATCCTCCAAATTAATTAATATTAATTTAAATAAAATTTTAGTGAAAAATTATTAAAAAATTAACGTTTCTAAACAAATATTAAATAATACTTATTGATATTATCATATTATTAAATATTGTTCAATGAAAAATTAGCTTATAAATAGTGGAAGATTTACATATTTATTTTGTGTTGAAATGTCTATTTATTGTTTTAATAAGCGTATATGGTATAATAAATAAATCAGTAAATTTAATTATAAGAGCTAAGTTAGGAGTTGTAATAGTGAATAAGACAGTGTCTATTGTTATTCCATGTAGGAATGAAGAAAATTATATAGAACAATGTATTAAATCATTTTTAGTTCAGAGCTATCCTCAAGAATTGATTGAGATAATTGTAGCAGATGGGATGTCTACAGATAATACTAGAAAAATTATAGATGAAATAAAAAAAGAGAATAAGAATGTTATTCTATTAGATAATTTAAATTTCTCAGCACCTGCTGGAATGTATCTTGGTATTAAGAAAAGTCAATCTGATAGTATAATTATTTTTGGAGCTCATGCATATGCAGATAAGGATTTTGTTAAAGAAAATGTCTTGGCATTAGAAGGAGAAAATATCGGTTGTACAGGAGGGATCATAACTACAATAAATGACAGCATTATGGGGGAAGCTATAGCTGAAGCTATGAGTTGTCCTTTTGGTGTTGGAAATGCTCTTTTTAGATATTCAGAAAAAGAAGCCTTTGTAGATACTGTTGGTTTTGGAGCCTATGATAGGAAATTTATAATTGATATAGGACTGTTTGATGAAGAGTTAGTTAGAAATCAAGATGATGAATTGAATTTTAGAGTGCAAAAGGCAGGGAAGAAAATATTATTAAATCCTAAAATAAAAGCAACTTATTTTAGTAGAGGGGATTTAAAAAAGCTATGGAGACAATACTATCAATATGGATTCTGGAAGGTTAGAGTAATACAGAAACATAAAAAGCCTGCATCTATAAGACACTTAATTCCACTTATGTTTGTTTTGTTTTTATTATGTGGCGGGATATTAAGTATATTTTCTAAATTTATATTCGTTGGATATTTACTTACAATATTATTGTATTTATTATTAGATCTTACATTTGCAATTAAGATATGCAGAAAGAAAAGTATTAAGCATTTACCGTATTTATTTATTATATTTCCTATTCTACACATTTCATATGGAGTTGGATTTATTATGGGCTTACTTAACTTCTATATATTTAAAAGCAAAAGTATAGAAGAAAATAATAAAAAGATTTCTAGATAGATATGTGCATTTAGGAGGAGCTTATGTTATTAAGTGAAGTTATTAATTTAAAAGAAGGGTTAGAATTATTAAAGGATGGAGAATTTACATCATTAGGTCTAGCAATAGCTGAATGTGATGAAAAACTTCTTACTTTTATAGAAAGTGAAAAATATATAAGTGCTTTAAGTGATAAAATTACAGCTCTTATTACAACAAAGGAAATAGGAGAAAAGTTAAAAGATAAATATGGAATAATAATTTCAGAAAGACCAAGGAATGATTATTTTAAGTTACATAATATGCTTTCTTCAAAAAAAGGGTATAGAAGAGAAAGCTTTGATACAACTATAGGAGAAGGTTGTAAAATAAGTAAACTATCTTCTATTAGTGATAAAAATGTTGTAATTGGAAATAATGTGATTATAGAAGAATTTGTAATTATAAGAGAAAATACTGTTATAGGTGATAATAGTATTATAAGATCTGGGGTTATACTCGGCGGTGAAGGATATGAGTATAAGAGAACTGATGGAATAATTATGAATGTAAATCACTGTGGTGGAGTTATAATTGGACAAAATGTTGAAGTGCAATATAACTCATGCATAGATAAAGCATTGTATACATGGGATAATACTGTAATTGGAGATTATTCTAAGCTTGATGATTTAGTTCATATAGAGCACGGTGTTAAGGTTGGAGAAAGATGTTTGATTGCATCAAGAACTACTTTTGGAGGAAGAACTGTACTAGGTAGTGACTCATGGGTTGGACTTGGAGCTATAATATCTAATGGACTAGTATTAGGAAGTAAAGTAAGCATAAGTTTAGGATCAGTAGTTACTACAAATTTAGAGAATGGAGAAAAGGTTTCTGGTAATTTTGCTATTAATCATGATAAGTATATAGATTTTATTAAGAAAATTAGATAATGCTTGAGATGATGATAAATTAAATATTTTATCTATTAGCAAAATAGATAGGATTTCAGTAAGTCAAATATTAACAATTATCAATTGTTTTATACATTTTATTATGATAAAATTAAATATGATAATTATGTAAAGATAATTGATTGTGAGGGATAACGATGAAAGTAAGAAAAGCCATTATACCAGCTGCAGGACTTGGAACAAGATTCTTACCTGCAACTAAGGCTCAACCAAAGGAAATGCTTCCTATAGTTGATAAGCCTACTATTCAATATATTATTGAAGAAGCAGTAGCATCAGGAATTGAAGAAATTCTAATAATTACTGGTAGAAACAAAAAATGTATTGAGGACCATTTTGATAAGTCTGTAGAGCTTGAAATGGAACTTGAAAAAAATCACAAAGAAGATCTTTTAGAATTAGTTAGAGATATATCAGATATGGTTGATATTCACTATATAAGACAAAAAGAACCTAAGGGTTTAGGTCATGCAATTCTTTGTGCAAAAGCATTTGTAGGTAATGAACCTTTTGCAGTTTTACTAGGGGATGATGTAGTTGATTCAGAAGTTCCATGTTTAAAACAATTAATGGATTGTTATAAAGAATATAAAACTTCTATATTAGGAGTTCAAACAGTTAATAAAGAAGATGTAAATAAATACGGAATCGTAGATGGAATCCATATTGAAGATAGAGTATATAAAGTTAAAAAGTTAGTTGAAAAGCCAGCAGTAGAAGAGGCACCAAGTAATGTAGCTATTTTAGGTAGATATATTATCACTCCTCAAATATTTGAAATATTAAAGAATACTGCACCAGGTAAAGGTGGAGAAATTCAATTAACAGATGCCCTTCAAACTTTAATTGATAGTGAAGCAATGTATGCTTATAACTTCGAAGGAAGAAGATATGATGTTGGAGATAAACTAGGATTCTTACAAGCAACAGTAGAATTTGCTTTAAAGAAAGAAGATTTAAGAGAACCATTTATTGAATACTTAAATAGTAAGGATTGGAATAAATAAAAGCTATGGAGAAGTAAAACTTAATTTACTTCTCCATAGCTTTTATTGTTTAAAAGGGTGAAGACTTATTAAGGTTTTCACCCTTTTTATTTATAACTATTTAAAGAAGTATATTGAAACTTTTTATAGTATATGCTATATTAACAATATCGTGTTCAAAAAATGAACAGTAGATATTGTATGTAAAAACCATAGTGGAGAATAGGTTAATTTATTATATAGTTTATTTTCTTAAATGTAGTTATATTAAGAATTAAGCAGTTAGAGAGGAATTAGAATGAGAAAAAGAAAATATTTAGCTCTTTGTGTTATTTCAATATTAATGATAACTTTGACATCATGTTTTAATAAAAAAAATGATGATGTAATTAATATATATACAGGTTTAGAAGAAGATTTAGTAGAGGAATACATAAGTAAATTTAACGAAAAGTATCCAGATATAAAAGTTAATATAATTAGGGATTCAACAGGAGTTATTTCTTCAAAACTAATGATTGAAAAAGATAATCCTATAGCTGATGTAGTTTGGGGAATAAACTCAAGTAATATTTTGTTTTTAGGTGATAGTGGTTTATATAAAGAGTACAAGCCATCTAATATAGAAGAATTTGATAATAGATATTATGATACTAAAAATAAGGAACCTCAATGGATGGGGATTTCAATAACTACAATTGCTTTTACTGTAAATGTTAAGGAACTTGAAAATAAGGGATTACCTATTCCAAAATCATATGAAGATTTATTAGATGAAAAATATAAGGGATTAATTATAATGCCTAATCCTTTATCTTCAGGTACTGGATATTCGATTATTTCCTCATTAATACAAATAATGGGTGAAGAGAAGGCTTGGGATTACTTAGATAAGTTAGATAAAAATATAGGTCAGTATTCTCATTCAGGTAGTGCGCCAACAAAGCAAACAGCAACTGGTGAATATTGTATAGGTATTGGTATGGACTTTTTACCAATTAAAATGGAAAAGGATAATCCACAAATAAAGACGATTTTCCCAGAAGAAGGGTCAGGTTGGGATGTTGAAATTAGTGCATTAGTTAATAAAAAGAATATAAAAGACGATGCTATAACATTTTATGAATGGTCTTTATCGGAAGAAGCTATGAGATTATATTCAAGTAGCAGAAGTTTAATTACTTTTAAAGATGATAGCTTAGTAAAAGAAGAATATAAAAATGTAAAAGATAAGATTATAAATAATGATTTGCAATGGCAATCTGATAATAGAAAAGAAGTAGTTAATAAATGGGAAGAAAAGTATGGAGTTGGTGAATAATGAGCTATTTAGAAATAAAAAATATAAGTAAAAAATTTAATAAGCTTAATGTATTAAATGGTATAGATATAAGTATTAATAAAGGAGAATTTATATCATTCTTAGGACCTAGTGGCTGTGGAAAAACTACTTTGCTAAGAATTATTGCAGGATTAGAAAATCAAGATAATGGGCAAATAATCATAGATGGTAAAGATGTATCAAAGTTGGATCCATCTAAGAGAAAGGTAGGAATTGTTTTTCAAAACTATGCACTTTTTCCTAATTTAAATGTATATGAGAATGTAGCTTATGGATTAAAAAATAAAAAGCTATCTAAAAAAGAAATTGATGAAGCAGTAAAGAATATGGTTGATTTAGTTGGATTGGAGCAATGTATTTCTAAATATCCCTTTGAAATATCAGGTGGACAACAACAGAGAGTTGCTTTAGCAAGGTCTTTAGTATTAAAACCAGATATATTATTACTAGATGAGCCTTTATCAGCATTAGATGCTAAGGTTAGAGAGAATCTTAGAGATGAAATAAAATCTCTTCAAAGGAAGTTAAATATTACAACTATAATGGTTACTCATGATCAAGAAGAAGCAATAATAATTTCTGATAGAATAATAGTGTTTAATAGCGGAAATATAATGCAAGAGGGTACTCCTAAAGAAATTTATTATAGCCCTAAAAATCATTTTACAGCAGATTTTGTAGGTAAAATAAACTGCATACAGGATGAAAAGAAGACTTTTTTTGTAAGACCAGAATGTATTGATTTTTCAATATTTCCCAAAGATGGATATATTGAAGCTAGAGTAAAAGATATAGAGTTTAGAGGGAATATATATAGGCTTGTTGTAGAAAGTGAAGAAGGATTTATATTTTTAGATTGCCAGTGGAAAGAAGTAGTAAATTATAAAATAGAAAAAGGCTCTAGAGTATATATAAACTTAAGATTTAGAGAAAATACAATTGAAGAAGAGGTAGCTGTTCATGCAGGCTAATAGTAATATACAGAAAAAAATAATAAAGATAATTATATTAGTATTTTTAACAATATTCTTATTATTACCAATTTCGGTATTATTTATGAGAGCTTTTCAAAATTTTAATGGTGAATTTGTTGGAATGGATAATTTTAGAAGTTATCTATTTAGTAAGGGATTTAAAATATCATTAAGAAATAGTATATTAGTTTCAACTATAGCTACAGTTATAAGTATTGTGTTAGCATTTGTATATGCTTATGGAGTTAATAGAAGTAATATTAAATTCAAGGGGATATTTCATTGGACAGCATTGCTTCCATTGTTTGCTCCTACTATGACTCATGGTATAGCACTAATATATTTATTTGGAAATAAAGGAATACTAACAAATGCATTTTCATTAGATTTTAGTATTTATGGTATGTGGGGAATTATTATTTCTGAAATAATATATATTTTCCCAACAGTATATTTAATGTTTTCTTTAGGGCTCAAAAATGTTGATAATAGATTGTATGAAGCTGCTAATATTATGGGGACAAGCAAATATAGGCAGTTTATGACTATAACATTACCAAGTGTTAAGTTTAGTTTAATAACAGCATTTTTCTCAGCATTTACAATGGCATTTACTGATTTTGGAGCTCCTAAAATAGTGGGAGGAAATTATCCTGTTTTGGCAACAGAAGTATATAAAAAGATGCTTGGACAGCAAGATTTAGAAATGGGAGCTGTTGTAGGTGTCGTATTAATACTTCCAGCAGTATTAGCATTTATTGTAGATTTCTACTTAAGTAAGAAAAATGTTAGTGTAGTGGATTCTAAATCAGTACCAGTTAAGGAAATCAAAAATTTAAATAGAGATGTTATCTTTACTATAGTTAATGCTATAATAGCAGCAATTATTATAATTATTTTTGGAACTATATTATTATCATCTATATTTACTAGTTGGCCTTATGATTTAACACTAACAACTAAATGGTTTAACTTCACCTTTATGGGTATAAGTGGAATAAAGATATTTGGTAATAGTATATTTGTAGCTATTATGACAGCAATACTAGGAACTATTATTGCATTTATAGCTGCATATATAGCTGAAAGAAGTACAAGAGATAGGATGATAAGTAAGATAATTTATTTCTTATCTATATTGCCTAATGCTATACCAGGTTTGACTATAGGTATTTCATTTATGTTCTTCTTTAACAAGGGGGCTAATCCACTTAATTTTATTTATGGAACCTTTACTATATTAATAGTAGCGAATATAATCCACTTTTTATCTAATCCATTTTTAACAATTTCAAATGAGTTAAAGAAAATAGATAAAGAGTATGAAAATATATCTGAGACATTAGGTATGCCGTGGTATGTTGTTATTAAAAAAGTTATCATACCTATAAGTATGCCAGCGATTTTAGAGTCCTTTGCATATTATTTTGTTAACTCAATGATGACTGTTTCAGCTGTAGTATTTTTATACTTCCCTTATACTAGGCTTGCAACAATTTCAATGATCAATCAAGTTGATATTGGTGAGATAGCAGGGGCTTCAGCAGTTGCTGTAATGATAGTATTTACAAATATTATTTTTAGATTAATATTTGATAAACTTTCAGTTTTCTTAAAAAATAGAAAGGTTAAATCTGAATTGAATACTTCTATATGATATAATAGAGTTAACTTTGTTAACTCTATTTTTTGTGGAGGAGTATAATGCTAGATACGAATTTTAAAATATTAAGAGAGATAAAAAATAATAATCAAGTTACTCAGAGAGAGTTAGCTAGAAAGGTCAGCGTTTCTTTAGGGAAAGTTAATTCATTATTAAAAGAATACAGTGATTTAGGATATATTAATAAATTGTTAGAGGGAAAAAAAGTAAAATATGAAATCACTGAATTAGGTGAAAGTGTACTAGTAGATGGATTAGATATAGCTATGGAAACTAGGATTAGTATTAATGAAGAAAATGATATAGGTGGAGATGTTAATTATGCTGTAATACTTGCAGCTGGAAGGCAAAAAGATTTCAATACACCTACTAGTTCATTAATGATAGGAGAATGCTCAATAATAGAAAGAACTGTAAAAATGCTAAAGTCAGCAGGAATAGAAAACATTGTTGTTATAGTCGGGTATAAGAGTAATATATTAATAGATATTTTATCCAATTATGATAATATAAATTTTGTATACAATGATGAATATGAAACAAGTGGAACAATGAAATCATTGTCTATAATAAAAGAAGTGGTTAAAAATGATTTCTTATTAATAGAAAGTGATTTGTTATTTGAGGAGAAGGCTTTAAATGCAGTATTAGAAGCAGACAGCAGAGATTGCGTTCTTATAACTGAATTAAGTGGTATAGGTGATGAGGCTTTTGTTGAAATACGAAACAATTATGTTTACAAAATATCAAAAGATATTCATCAATTTAATAGAGTTGATGGGGAATTAATAGGTTTAACCAAAATATCATTTAACTTATTTAATCTAATGTTAAGAGAGTTTGAACTAAACGAAAATAGGTTAGTTAATTATGAATATATTTTATTAGATGTATCAAGAAAATATGATATAGGATATGTTAAGATAAATGATTTAATATGGGGAGAAATAGATAATATGTCTCAATATGAGAAAGCAAAGAAAAAATTTATTACATATTGTTAGTTATATATAGAAGGGAACATTATTATGAAAATTTGTTTTTTAGCAGATATAAATAGTTATCATACACAAAATTGGTGTAAATATTTTGTGGGAAATGGATATGATGTACATGTTATTTCAATAAGTAATGGAAGTTTTGATGGAGTAAAGGTGCACTCTTTGGAGTTTAGTGAAAGTTTATCTAAAAAAGAAAAAAGTTTTAATAAGCTATCTTATTTAAAAAGAATTAGTAACATAAAAAAAATAGTAAATGATATAAAACCAGATATTTTACATGCTCATTATGCATCAAGCTATGGTCTTTTTGGAGCTTTATGTAATTATAAGCCTTATATTATCTCATTATGGGGAAGTGATATTTTACTATTTCCAAAAGAAGGATTTATACAAAAAAATATTATTAAATTTAATTTTAAAAAAGCTAATACTATATTAGCAACATCAGATTATATGAAGGAAGAAGCAAAGTTGTATACTAATAAAGAAGTTTATGTTACACCATTTGGAATAGATACTAATGTATTTTTTAATAGAAATATTAGAAATAATCAAAGCTTAACAATTGGTATAGTTAAGTCTTTAGAGAAAATATATGGAATAAATTATTTAATTGAGGCCGTTAGTAATTTAATTAAGAAATATCCTAATATGGATATTAATCTTAAGATAGTAGGCGAAGGGACTCAAAAAGATGAACTTCTTAAATTAGTTTCAAATATGAATATTAATAATAAAGTAGAATTTCTAGGTAAATTAACTAGTGTAGAAGTTGCTGATTTTTATAACAAGGTAGATATAGCAGCTTTCCCATCTTTATCTGAAAGTTTTGGTGTTTCAGTATTAGAAGCTCAGGCTTGTGGTGCAGCAGTAGTTGTATCTGATATAAAGGCATTTTATGAAACTACTAAAGTTAATGAGAGTTCTTTATTATGCAAAGTTAAGGATGTAGAATCATTAGAAAAATCTTTGGAAAAATTGGTGCTAGATAGCGATTTGAGAGAGGCTATGGGTAGAGTGGGAAGTGATTTTGTTAGAGAAAACTTTTCGAAAGAAGACATGTTTAAGAAAATTGAATCTATATATGAGAAAGTTTTAAAGAAAAATTAAAATTTTTGATTTAATAGAAAAACTAATTATATTTCTACTTTCATATATAGAAGAAATATATAAATTTATAATAAGTTTATTATTTTAAAAATAAATAATATAAAAGGTTGGATGAAATTATTTCATCCAACCTTTTTCCTATCTTGGAATAAATCCAATCTTCTTTTGCATTTTTCTTAATGTTTTCATTGATACATAGCTAGCCTTTTCAGCACCTAGCTTATAAATTTCTTCAAGGGCCTTTTTGTCCTTAAGAATTTCATTTACTTTATTTTGAACTGGCTCTAATTCAGAAACTATTGCATCAGCAACATCCTTCTTTAAATCAGCATATCCTTTATCTTTATAGTAAGCTACTAATTCTTCAGATGTAGAA
>JAHAIU010000566.1 GCA_018372555.1 Clostridium sp. | reverse complement strand
GGTGAAATAATAAAATCATTGCCTTCAACTGAAGATATAGAAAATGAGCAGTTTGATAGTGAGCTAGATTTCTTATTATTAACTAAAAAGTCAAAGGAAGAAATTGAAGAATTAATAGTAAATATTTCTGAAGTTGATAAAGTGAATGTATCTTATGTTGAAGTAAGTAATTTTTCAGATGAAGCTTCAGTAGAAGTTGTTCCTGATAATAAGGAGATAGAAAAACCAGTAGAAATAAAACCTAAAAAGGTTGAAACTTCGGAAAAGAAAAAGGAATTAAGTAGTAATAAAAGAGCTCATCAATCAGTAAGAGTTGATCTTCAAAGAATAGATAAGCTTATGAATATGGTATCAGAATTAGTTATTTATAGAACTAGACTTGAACAAATTGTTATAAATGATAAATCACAAGAATTAGTTGAAACATTAGAACAAGTTGAAAGAACTACTTCAGATCTTCAAGACTTAGTTATGAAGATAAGAATGTTGCCTTTAGATGTAGTATTTAATAGATTCCCAAGAATGATTAGGGATTTATCTGTAGACTTGAATAAAGAAATTAACTTTGTAATTGAAGGTGCTGAGACTGAACTAGATAGAACAGTAATAGATGAAATAGGAGAACCTTTGATACATTTACTTAGAAATGCAGCTGACCACGGTATTGAAAGTAAAGAAGAAAGAATAGCTAGTGGAAAAAATCCAGTTGGAACAATTAAGTTAATTGCTTATCAAGAAGGAACTAAAGCACTTATAAAAGTTGTTGATGATGGTGCTGGAATAAATGTTGAAAGAGTAAAAGCAAAAGCTGAAAGTGTTGGAATAGTTACAGAAGGATTAAGTGATAGTGATATTAAAAACTTGATTTTTGCTCAAGGATTTAGCACTAATAAAGTAGTTACAGATATTTCTGGTAGAGGTGTTGGGATGGATGTAGTTAAAACTAAAATCTCATCACTTGGTGGAACGGTAGATGTAATTAGTGAAGAAGGAAAAGGTTCAAGCTTTATTATAAAATTACCTTTAACATTACAAATAATACAAGCTTTACTAGTTAAAGTAGGAGAAGAAACTTTAGCCATTTCTTTAGGATTTATAGATAGAGTTATTGACTATAAAGAAGAAAATCTAAAAA
>JAHAIU010000565.1 GCA_018372555.1 Clostridium sp. | reverse complement strand
AAATTTCACAAAGAGAACTCCTCCCACTATACCTGCAATTGTTTCACCTAAATACATTACTGCATTTGATAATGAAGAAATCGTACTTCGTGCATTTTCGACAGTACCTTGCAAAGTCGCCATAAACAAAGGAAAAATAAATCCATTATTTATATAGATAATTGTTAATAAAATTTCGGCTACCCAAAAATTATTAGCAAAAGGTAGAATAAGGTAGAGGATAATTAATGTAAGCAATTCAGTTTTAAAAGTTCTTTGTAAACCAAATTTTTTAACCAATTGACTTCCAATGATTATCGCTATCAAAAATTATAATTTTGGCTTATTTTTAGAGTACAAAATACAATTATAAGGACTATCCAATTCAATTGATTTACTATAATAGTAGCCACAGTAATTAAGTAAATTATCCAAATCATCAAGATAAAACGATTTTCCATTTCCTGTCATTGAAAATTGAATATTATATATATGTTGCATGATATCCTCTGAGTTTTCATCAATTATGAATTCATTTATTAATAATCGTCCTCCACTATCAAGATACTTATCAACCATATTTAATAATTTAATAATTTGTTCTTTATTATAACCGTGTAATATATTACTTAGAACTACAATATCGAATTCTCCAATATCTTTGTTGTAAAAAAATATATCCTGAGGGAGCAACTGTAGTCTGCCATCTTCAATAAGTTTTATATTATTATTGGTTGCATTTGCTATTGGTGAAGGATTATCGATTCCAACTCCTACCCAGTTTGGATGATCTTCTAATAGTGTAGAAAGTAACTTGGCAGAGCCACATCCAATATCTAAAACCCTAATATTGTTGTTAGGAAAATAGTTAGAAATAGTTTCAGAAGTATTAGAAGCTAGTGAATTTAAATAAGGCAAAATGTTTTTCCAGTGATTATTATCTTCAAAAGCAAAAAGATTTTCCTTTGAAGATTCATCTTTAGCAAACAACTCTAGATTATTCCAAAGATTATTATTAAGATATTCATGAGTTTTCCAAATGTTACCAATATACTTACTTTCAGTTGAAACAATAAAATCAAAGTAGTCACTGTTTATATGATACCTATTGTTTTCAAATGTCAAAATATTTTTGTTTATTAGTACAAAGAACATAGAC
>JAHAIU010000098.1 GCA_018372555.1 Clostridium sp. | reverse complement strand
ATCCTCCCTTCTTGGAGTGACTATTCCTATATTTTTAATTATATTTTCTATAGCTGAACTTAAGCAGACTTCCCCATACCCCCAACTTGGATCTGGATAAACTATATCTGTTCTAGATCTCCTAGCGCCTATTACTAAATAGTATTTTAGACGCTGCCCATATAAATATGGATCATTATTCATTAATATTCCCCATTCCATCATTAAGGCAGCTATTCCTGATACATGCGGAGTTGCCATAGATGTACCACTTTTAGTATCAAAACTTCTATTAGGGGCAACAGATGTTATATTTTCTCCAGGTGCCACTAAATCTGGTCTTATAGGTTGATATACTGTTGGCCTTCCTCTTCCGCTAAAAGATGATATTGTGTTAGTTAGATAATTATAGCTTCCAACTGCAATAATATTAGTTACTGTTGCAGGAATTCCTAAAGTATTTAATACTGTTGGCTGTAAGAATTTTGTTCTAATATTTAACCCTTCAGAAATAGGTAGCCACATATCAAAATTCCCACTATATTGATTTACTAAACTTATATCTATCTCCCATTGACCAAAAGATATATATTGCATATTAGTATTTATGGCTATTGTTATTTCTCCAATAATATCAAAAGGTTTTGGACCTGTATAAAATACCTGATATATATCAGTTCCTATAAGTCCTTGAGAATATCCCTCTCTAATAAGCACATCTCCACTAGTTGCTCCTGTAGGACTTACAATTCTAATTGATATTTCTGATAAAACTGGTTTATATAAATTAAGTACTAAATAGCTTTCATCTTCTGCCACATTTATTGATATCCTATTTGTTCTATCTAATTGCCCTCCCACATGATGTGCAGCATCCCCTTCATTTCCAGCTGCTATTACTATAGTTACCCTCTCTAAAATAGATGTAGTAGAAATATATTGTTCTAGTAAGCTAGTTCCATTATGAGCTCCATCATTTGTACTTAAACTAATATTGATTACTAAAGGCTTATCCAATTCCTTTCCAGCATCTATTAGAAATTTTATTCCTCTCATAATATTCGTGCTAAGAGCGAATCTACCTCTTATACACTTAACCATAGCAATAGAACTCCTTGGAGCTACTCCATAATACTCTGTATTAATTCTTCCTCCTGCACATGCAATACCTGCTACATGAGTTCCATGTTCATTAGTATCAATTGAAGGTACAACTGAATATGGATCAGTATTTTGAAGCGCTAAATTAATTGTTTCCCTATTATAAATCTTCCCACCAGTATTTAAATCATATATATAATCTACCCTTGTAGTCCCATCATCATTTCTAAAAGCTGGATGTGTAAAATCAATACCTGAATCTATAAAACCTATTAATATCCCATCTCCTTGGATATTATAAGTATCTCTAGCTACTGGTACACAAGATGCCCTATTACTTTGAGAATCAGTAGTGTAAAGTTCTTTTGGTAACTCTATATATTGAATATATTTACTATTTGCAAGGGCTACTAGATTTTCAATAGGTATTGTTATAATGCTATATCCAAAACCTAAATCTTCATATTTCCCATTTAGCCCTTCTACTAATGACTTAATATTAACAGCATTATCCCCAGATAAAGCTACTACCTCAATAGTATTCCCCTCTATGGATGTTAGCCCAAAGTTTATTCCTAACTTCCCTAATAAACTCTTTGGAGTATTTTGTATAATCCCAAGAGAGGAATTTACCTTGCTTGAATTTGTATTTTCTATATTAATCACCTCATAAAAGCCATTTATATCAATATATGAAAAGTAAGCTTATGGTGAGAAAATTTTTCTTTAGTTATGAAAATAAAATAGGTAATATTGATGATTACATATAGATTTATAGTCTAGAACTGAAATTTATCCACAATAAAAATAAAGAGTACCCCTATTTATCAACAGAAGTACTCTTTTCTTTATTAATTTTAAACAAATTACATCAATAATTGTTAATATTTAATTTTTAATTCTTAATTTGAACTGTTTGTACAACAGCTTATATTTCCCTATAATATTTTATAGTTTTATTTCTAATCTTTCTAACTTAGCTATTACTGTTATTTCATTTAAGTTTACAGTTTCAGTTAAAAGGCTTCCTCCATTACTAACTAATAAAGCTTTTGAATTTCCTAATAGCTTTACTTGTCTTATAGCTCTTTTCCCATTATATTCAACTAGAAAAATTCCATTATTACTAGTTTCCTTTGATAATGAAGCAAATGCTAAATCTCCTTTTAACATTCTAAATCCAGACATTTCATCGTCTTGAACTTCTAGGTATAATACCTTATCCTGTGCAAATCCTTCTATTTTATTAGAGTGGATTGGAAGTTCCTTATACCCCTTATTATTCTTAAGTGAATAATCATAAATAGGTACATTTTTTAATACTGATGAAAATGCATTAGTCCAAACCTCTTCTTCCTTACCAAGGCTTTTTGGAGCCTTAGAAGATTTAAAGGAATTTGTTTCTTTTAAAACTTTTCTTTCCTCTTGTAGAGCCTCATCAGTTACTACCATACTAACATCATTTAAATCTGTCTTTAATAATTTAGATACCTTTTCAATAAAAGCCTCATTAGCTATTCTTCTTCCAAGTTCAACTTCATTTATAAACTTTTCAGCAACTCCAAGTTTTTTTCCTAAAGCTTTTTGACTTAAACCTTCCTTAAGTCTAGCTTCCTTTATCTTATCACCAACTCTACTCAAAGCTTATCTTCCTTTCTGATTCTTTAAGTACCACTCTCTTTCTTCAATTAAATGTTCTACCAGGTAGTTAAACTTCCATTCGATTGAAGTAGGAGTAACAACAGCAAATATTCCACCTTTAAATCTTTGTCTGATACTTGCTATAATTTGACTAATTTCTTCATCTGAAAAGTCATTAAATAGAATAACTGTTTCATCTACTATTATGTTATTAGTTACTGTTTCAAATCTTAACCCATCTAAAATATCAGAAATCTTCATTTCTGTCATTTCAGTTGAAACCTCAATAACTTTAAGTCCATTCTCCTTTAATATATTTACTTCTTCTAAAGGAGCATTAAATACTAAAATACTCTTATTTCCACTAAGCATACTATCTCTCCCATAAACTAATATTCTTTATATACCCTTATTATCTTGATACCTTTTCAGGCTCATCATAAATTTCTCCAAAAGTATCTACAGTAACTTTAACCATTTTTTGATCTTCAAATGGCTTATCATTATAGTCTCTTTGAGCCTTAACTATTCCATCAGCTACTTCCATACCTTCTATAACTTTACCAAATGCAGCATATTGATTATCTAGATGTGGTGAATCTTGAACCATAATAAAGAATTGACTTCCTGCTGAATCATGAACCATAGTTCTTGCCATTGAAAGTACTCCTCTAGAATGCTTTAGATCATTTTTAAAACCATTTCTAGTAAATTCGCCTTTAATGCTATATCCTGGGCCACCCATACCATTACCGTCTGGACATCCCCCTTGAATCATAAAACCTGGAATTACTCTATGGAATATTACTCCATCATAAAATCCTTTATTAATTAAGCTAATAAAATTCTTCACTGTATTTGGAGCTACTTCTGGATATAATTCAGCTTTTATAACTCCTCCATTTTCCATATTTATTGTTACTATTGGGTTTTTCATAATAATCTCCTTTCAAAATAAATCATCTCTTATTATTGTCATATTTATTAACATAAATTCACTTTAATATATATGTTTCAATAAATAATCTACATATCAAGTAATTACTTCATCTTAGTGAAAAATAGTTTTGAAAGTAAATTACATCAATAATAAGAGCATCGATCTTTTAATTTTTATATAAGTTGTTTGTGTAATTGCCTAACTAAAATATTTTGAGTATAAAATATAACTAAATAAAATACAAAAACTTTATTACAACTTATATAATAAGTTATCTATAATGGTAATTATATCTTATTTATAGATTTTTTCATATATATAATTTATTTAGTTAAAATACAGCTAAAAAAAGTAAACTTCTAATAATAAAGCTCACTAATCTCTTATATACTAAAAGTCTAGTTACTTAACTTATTAGAAGTCATTATACTACATTATTTTATTGCTAAATATTAAATAAACCTTTCTTAAAAGATTAAATTTTCATTATACAATTTAAAAATAAATTACTTTTATCAAATAACATTAATAAGGCATAAATAGTTGTATAAGGCTTACCCTCTACATTAAAATTAACCATTTATACCTTATTATAATTTTCACTAAATACTATTTTATAATTAATAATATCTTTATTGAAAGGTAGTTCCAAGAACAACCCTTGAATAATCTGTATAGTTTGATAAATTTTTAACATCAATTTGCTTAAAAATAAAGTCTCTTCCAAAACTATTAATTAAGTCCCCTAATAATAAATTTAAGAAAGTAGTTGGAACTCTTCTAAATCCTTCAAAATCTAAAGTTACACCAAGATTTATACTATTTCTTATCATTTCTCTTAAAAGTATAGCATCTTCAATAGTTATATCTTCCCCAATTACATTTTTAATCTTAATATCCATAAATATCCCCCTACCATAAAACTTATTCAAATATTCTGAAAATTTACTCTTTACTATAATATATCAACTTATTAGTTTTTTGTCAACAATTTAACAATTTTTTAAGTTTATTTTACAAAACCTTTTTCAAAGTTAAAACAAAAGGGATACTAATCACCAAAAATCTATAATATAAGGCCCACTAACTATCGAAATAATTAGGAGCCCACTAAATTTTTACTTATCAATATTTCATGTCCTTTAAATAAATTCTATAGTTCTAATAGTCTATAGCTTAAATCTATTATTTCTTCCTTATCTAAAGAATTAATAATTTCAACCTTTCCTACTTCAGTTGAATCGGTAAGTAACTCCTTTTCACTTAACCTTCTTTTTAACTCTTTTGCTGTACCCAATCCACCATCTATAATTACGGTATCTTCTCCAACTATATTAGATAATAATGGCTCTATAAATGGATAATGTGTGCATCCTAACACTATAGATGATATTTTCCCCTTTTTATATGTATTTACCTTATCTAATAAATACTGCTCTACCTCTTCCCCCTGGAGCTTTCCTTCTTCAATAAATTCCATAAGCCCAGGACAAGGTACAGGTACTATATCTGCTCTATCCTCATATTTTTTCATTAATCTATTAAATTTTGCTTCTTTTAATGTCATAGGTGTAGCCATAATCAATATGCTTCCATCATTCACAGATTCAACAGCTGGCTTTAATGCTGGTTCTATACCTACTAGAGGTAAGTTAGGATACATCTTCCTTAAATCAGCAACTGCTGCACTAGTTGCTGTATTACAAGCTACTGCAATTCCCTTAACCCCTTTATTAAGTAGAAATTCTACTGCTTTGAAAGTTAACTCTCTAACTTCTTCTACACTTTTAATCCCATATGGAGCATTTTTAGAATCTCCAAAATATATATAATCCTCATTAGGCATAATTTTTAAAGCTTCTCTCATTACACTTAATCCACCTACGCCTGAATCAAAAAAACCTATTGGCCTATTCTTATTGTCCAATTATCTCACTCCATTTTCTTTAATTCTACTTTTTATTTTATACCTTAATGCAGTATAAATCCATAAATTTATTAACATAGATGTTCAAATTAATAATCTATATAATCCTAGTGCTGTAATATTAAAATATAAACTAATGCAATCAAAGATAGAATACTTAGGGTAACATATATGGATTTACTCTCTCCTTATATGATATAATAATTAGAAATATATTACATATAAATTATTTAATAACATTCTATAATTACTATAACATAAATACTATTTCCATATAAACTTTGGAGGTTTCATATGAAAAAAAATTTATCTTTTTACAAAATATCTACTTTAATCTCAGCAATTTTAGCTGTACTAGTAATTTATGTAACATTTAAAATTGGTCCTACAATAGGTGGGCGAGCTTATCAAATAGGTATAGCATTATTTGTCTTAATGGTTATTATAGCTTCTCAATTATTTGATAAATCAAAAAGGCTTCAAGAAATAAATTATCTACTTAATTCTTGGCCAGAGGCTTATGATAATAAATTTAATTTCGAAAAAATTCATAAATTTTATTATGAATTTGGACCTGATGCTTTAAAAGAAAAGAACTTTCATAATATAGACGATCAAACTGCAGATGACCTAAATCTAGATGAAATCCTAAAAAAAATAAGTATATGTTCATCAACCCCTGGTGAGCAGATGTTATATTATCTTTTAAGAACCCCTAAAACCTCTAAGGATGAACTGAAAAAGAGAAACGAGATAATTAATCTTATAAATGAAGACCCTTCCTTAAGAGGTCATATTCAACAAATACTTTCTAATTTAGGAAGGCAAAGAAAAGGAGAAGTATTTAACTTATTTAATACAGCTGCTACACCTAATAAAGGAAAAGTTATGTTATATAATCTTCTTGCTATTTCTTCTGTTATAGTTGTAGTATGTTTTATACTTTTTGGTGCTAATAAAATACCTGCTTTCCTTGGTATTTTCGCTATCTATATGTTTATTTCAATGAGGAGTGCAGCTGAAATAGAATATGAATTGTCCTCTCTTCAGTACTTAGGTAACTTTATTAGAGCTGCTAAAGAACTGTCTAAGATTAATAATCCAATATTAAAGGATTATGTTTCACTAATTAGCGAAAAAGTAGCACTATTATCAAAGATAGATTCTAAAACGAAATTCATATATTCTCAAAGTGAATTAGATATTTTTATAGAAACTATAAATGCTTTATTTTTAACTAGAATACGTTCTTACTACTCAGTTATAAATATTATTAAAGAAAACAGGCAAAATCTTATTGAATTATACTCTTTAGTTGGAACTCTAGAAGCTTATGTTTCTGTAGCTTCCTTTAGGGATAGGCTTCCATATTATTGTTTACCTGATTTTATTGATAGTAATGACAAAACCTTGTCTGTAGAAAATATTAATCACCCTTTACTAGAAAATGGGATACCTAATAGTATTTCTATTATAAATCAAGGTATTATATTAACTGGGTCAAATATGTCTGGTAAATCTACTTTTATGAGAACTATAGCAATAAATATACTATTATCTCAAACTATCTATACATGCTATTCTAATAAATATAAAGCATCCTTCTTTAGGGTAATGTCTTCCTTAAGTCTCTCAGATAATATTTTATCTGGTGCTAGTTATTATTTAGAGGAATGTAAATCTGTTCTTAGGATACTGAATTCTTTAGAAGAAGATGTACCTGCCTTTTGTATAATTGATGAAATATTTAAAGGTACTAATCCTATTGAAAGAATAGCTGCCTCTAAGGAGATATTAGAATACATTATGGATAGGAATGCTATATCAATAGTGGCTACTCATGATTTAGAGTTAGCTAAAAGTTGTAATGAAAAATATTTGAGATATTACTTCTGTGAAGATATAGATGAAGAAGAAGGCTTAGTTTTTGATTATATGCTTAAGGAAGGAATATGTAATACAGGAAATGCTTTAAAATTATTGTCTTTCTTAGGCTATCCTGAAGATATATTATCAAATTCACTTAAATCAATTTCAAATAAAAAACTATGAATAGAGGTGCTGTTTTAGAAGCAGCACCTTTAAAAATTTACTAACTATTTTAAATTAATGTTATTTTTTATTAAACTTATCTAAGTACAGTATTTAAAAGCTAATAGTTCTATATATTTATAGTAAAATAAATTTCCCAAAAGACTAAGAAAATACTAATTTAATTATTGACATCATACCTTAATATATAATAGAATTTCTTTATAAATTACTCAGTATTACGAATATTTTATTATAATTTCATTTAATTATTCGATTTCACGCAGAAAGGAAGTGAATTTTTCTTGCTATTTTTCGGCAAGGAAGCTTTTTATGAAAGATTTAATTTATACAATTCCAAAATCACTACATAATAAAGAAGACTTATTTAAAATTTTTAATGATCATCCTGAGATAAAATTCGTATCTATAGTAGGTATTGATTTATCAGGTAATGATACCGATGAAAAAATTCCTGCAAAGTTATTTTTAGATGATATAGATTCATTCTTAAATGGTGTTGCCATACAAACAGATGGATCATCAGTTGTACTTCCTGGAATAGCTACACTAAACGATGCAAAAGTAGATATGATTGCAGATAAAAATGCTAATTGGTTTGTTGATTATAATTATGATCATATAGATATTTCTACAAATAAACCTATTGGTACTCTTAGAATCCCTTCATTTTTAATTCACAATAATAAACCTGTATGTTCAAGAAATATTCTTAACTCATCTGTTAAGACCTTTAAGTCAACTCTTCTAAATATATTCAAGAATAATCCTAATACTTTAAAACCATTCAATATAACTTTTGATGATATAGATGAAATAGTAACAACTTCAGCTACAGAATTAGAATTCTGGGTTAAAACACCTAATGAGAAAGCCCATATAGAAGAATTATCTACATCTGAAGTTATGCAAGAGCAATATTGGACAAGAACTAAGGGAGTAGTGAGAACTGCTTTAGAAGAGACCCTTCTACTAATGGAAGCTTATGGCTTTGAACCTGAAATGGGTCATAAAGAAGTTGGCGGAGTTAAGTCTCAATTAGATAGCAACGGACAATTCAATCATATAATGGAACAACTTGAAATAGACTGGAAATATTCAGATGCTACCCAAGCTGCTGACAATGAAATTTTTGTTAAAATACTTACTCAAGAAACATTTAGAAGACATGGGTTAGATGTTTCCTTTAAAGCTAAACCTATTGATGGTGTAGCTGGGTCAGGTATGCACGTTCATCTTGGAGTTAGCTTAAAACTTAAGAATGGAAAAAGAATTAACTTATTCCATGCTACAAAGGAAGATTTCTTAAGCACTATAGGTTATGGAGCAATAATGGGGATTTTAAAGAACTATGAAATAATGAATCCATTTATTTCTTCTACTAATGGAGCATTTAAAAGATTAAAGCCTGGATTTGAAGCTCCTATTTGTATAGTAACTTCACTTGGTATGTCTCCAGACAATCCATCAAGAAATAGAACTATACTTATTGGATTAATTAGAGATTTAATAAATCCTATGGCTACTAGATTTGAGCTTAGATCTCCAAATCCACATTCTAATATTTATTTAGCTATATCTGTTTCTTATATGGCTATGTTAGATGGAATTATATATGCCCTTGAAAATAATAAAACTGAAGAAGAGCTTTTAGCTGAATTATCTAAGAAACCTGGAGAAGATGCAGATTACCTAGAAAAATCTAGAGCATACAGAACCGAGGAAGATGTATTTGAATTCTTCACTGATGAAGAAAGAGATGAGTACTTCGGTAAGGCTCCTGCTACAGTTTACGAAAACTTAATTCAATTAGATAAGTATCCTGAAAAGTTAGAAGTTTTAAGAAGAAATGATGTATTTAGTGATAGCATAATTAACAGCTTTAAATTAGCTATAACTCAAAGATGGACAACTGATATAATTCATAGAATAATTTTAAATCATGCAGCTGAAGTAAGAAGCTTTAAACAACTTCATTCAGTAAATGCTTTAGACTTAGATATATCTAACTGGATGACTATCAATAATCTAAGACATTATATAATGAAAGATACTTATACTACTAAGAGTCTATTTACTCGTACTAAAGAAGCAATTTCAAATAAGGATTATGCATTAGCATCTAATCTGCTTCTTGAACTAGAAGATAGTATGAAAAAGCTTAGGGAACTTTATAGTAACTACACTAAGAATTTATTAGATATATAATATAGAAGTTTTTAAATCTCAAAAAAACTAGAAACTAATACAATTGTATAAATCTAATTGCTTTTTT
>JAHAIU010000564.1 GCA_018372555.1 Clostridium sp. | reverse complement strand
TTCTTCTCTCCTTTTCTAAGGGGGTATTATTTAGTTTCGCAAACCTATTGTATTTCCTTTGGTTGAGAAGAGCAATGTTCATATAACTTAACAGATCGTGTAAAAAAAAAGGGGGGATTATTATGAATCCAGCATTAGTAATAATTGATATGCAAAACTGGTTCTTTAGAAGTGAAGAGAGAAGAGAAAAACTTTCAGAACTGATTGAATCTATAAATGAGCTTATAGAAGTAGCAACTTCTAGAAATATTACTATTTTTCAAGTTCTTACTATACATAAAGTAGATAAATCTACATGGAATATTGTAATGAAAAAACATAATTTTTCAGCATTACTTGAGGGAAGTGACGAGGCTAAATTATTACCTGATATAAAATTTGATAGTTCACAAGAGATTATTGTTAAGACGAGGCAAAGTACTTTTATAAGAACTAATTTTGAAGAAAAATTAAAGGAAAAAAATATTGATACTCTTATATTAGGCGGTGTTTTTACTCATGGATGTGTTGGTAGAACAGCTATTGACGCATATGAAAGAGATTTTAATGTAATTCTTGCAAAGGATGCTTCTTTTAGCCATATGCTAAATCAAGAGAAATCAATGTTAGAGGTAATTGAAGAAGAGCAAGAGCAATTAGTATTAAGTAATAAAGAAATAATTGATTATTTAAGTAGTAATATTATTCAACAAAATAGTTAAATTTAAATTTGTAGCGAAAATTGTATCTGTTTTTAAAGTGTTTAGAAAATAAAACTAGAAAGTATACTTATAAAATATGTTATAATTACATTATTATGTAAGTTGATTATTTATTAAATTAATCAATTAATTATAATTTGAAAGTGGGTGAATTCTCAAGATGAGAAAAGAGCGAATTAATTACTTGGTGCAGTTATAATAACTGATAGTAGATTGTACCAAGAATAAATTTATATATACTATCAGTAAACTGCACCAATTTTCTATTAATAAAAAATATATGAAAAGAGGGACAGTTATGAATTATAGTAGGTTAAAAGAAGTATGGAAAAAAGAAGAACAGGCTACATTTAAGGGATGGGATTTCTCTTACTTAGAAAATAGATGGGATGATGAAGAATTACCTTGGAATTATGAGGAGATATTAAAGAAATATTTA
>JAHAIU010000563.1 GCA_018372555.1 Clostridium sp. | reverse complement strand
AAAAATCCCATAAATCCTGATACAGACATTTTCGGCGGTATTTCTATTAGCATATGTACATGATCTATACATACCTCTGCTTCTAATATATTTATACCTTTCCATTCACATAAATTCCTCAATATTGCACCTATTTCAAGTCTTCTTGCACCATAAAAGGCCTTTCTTCTATACTTCGGAGCAAATACAACGTGGTATTTGCAACACCATTTCGTATGTGATAAACTATGTATGTCATTCATGACAATTCCTCTCTTGCATTTTTATTTGCAGTTGGCAGACCGCAATATAATTATACAATGGAGGATTTTCATTATCACTCCGCTAAAGCTTATTGGGACCCTCGGACAATCCGAGAGTTTTTATTTAACAAAAAAGAACATCAATTTTTTAAAATTCATTGATGTTCTCATTACTAATTTCCTGTACTTTCCTTTATAATAATTTCTGGCTTATATATATATTGTACTAAATCTTTTTCTTTATTAATTAAAGAAAGTAATATTTCGCCAGCTTTCCTACCCATTTCTACCTTCGGATGATTAATTGTTGTAATTCCACAATCAAGTACTTCTGAAATTGTTTCATCATTATCATATCCTACTATAGATAGGTCTTTTGGAACATTTAATTTAAGTTCTTTAGCGACCTTAATAACTTTAACTGCTATCTTATCATTATAACAAACAACAGCTGTAGGTCTATCCTCTCTTGTTAACAAACTTTTTGTGAAGGCGTAAATATAAAAATCCTCTTCATAGGTTTTGAAATCTCCAATTATTGTGCTATCAATTTCTATATTTTCATCTTTTAACGCTCTTATATAACCTTTTTTTCTCTCAACCCCTTGTATATCATCTTCTTTAAATATTCCTGCAATTCTCTTATGACCTAGTTTAATTAAATAATTAGATAGTATGTATGCCCCCTCTTCATCATCCATTATTACATAAGACTGTCCTTCCTTATCATAAGTAGCATTTATCATTAAATATGGTATATTACTTTTTTTTATTTTATTATAATAATCTAAATTTGTATTTCCTAAAGCACTAGCAGTTGGCTCAATTATAGCCCCCACTACATCATACTCTAATAACTTCTTTAACTGCTTCCTTTCTTTTTCTTTTTCATTATTTGTA
>JAHAIU010000562.1 GCA_018372555.1 Clostridium sp. | reverse complement strand
ACTTTCTTTTGTTCTAGAATGTGATGTTACACATAAAATTTTACTTCCTATACTCTCTATTGAAACTTTATTATCCTTATTTACTTTAAATCTTCTTAACACCTTATCCAATGTTATCTGTTCATCTTTTTCAACCTCATAAAGTTCACGTTTAAAATACCTATCAAACATTTCCTTTACGTTATTATCAGCTTCAACCTTTTCTATATCTTTTATTTTTTTCCTAATACTTTCTATTTCATCTGATATTATAAATTGATTAATAAGGAAAAACCTTTTACTTTTTAATGCTAGTTCTTCTTCTGTTGTTATAAATAACTTATATTTAGAAATATATTCTTTTTGTTTTTGTTTAAATATATATAATGGTATAGTTTCAATTTCAGTTATTCTTTCACCAATGTAATACATTAAGTATTGCTGCAAATTATATATAATTGATGCACTCTTATCACTAACAAGAAGAAGCTTAACTTTCTCTCTATTCTTCTCTATAGTTGCTGTAAGATATAAAACTAAATAATCTAATTCAGATTCTGGAATATCAAATCCTAAAATTGAGCATAGACATGTTTTTAATAAATGTTGCTCCAATGGGTATCTAAGAGAAAGCTCTTTTGTATAGTTTCCAATATTATTTCTTCCACTTAAAATCCTTTTTTTCATACGCATAATATGATTAGCCATGATATCAATTAATTCCTTATCCATATTGAGGCTATATCCCGTTTGCATATATACTTCTTTTTCAAATCTATTTAAAGAGTCTATAATCATTTTATTTTCTTGTCTTTTCTTTTTTATCAAATTCAACTCTTGAACTCTTAATTGAATATAATATAATTCTGAATTGCTAAAGACATAATTAATTTTTTCTTTTACTTCTGAGGATATTTCAATCACTAAATCCTCAATATCAACATTATCATTTTCTAGTTCTACTTCTTCAAACATTAGCTTGGATCTAAGGATGCTAATTGAAAGAAATCTTATAAAATCCTTATAAGATTCACCTGTAGCAATAATATCATATTCTATAAATAGTTTAGATATTATATCACTTAATATTTCTTCATAATGGTATATATTATTGAATTCATCTATTCCTAAAATAGTAGCGTAGTCTACTTTATTTTCCATAGC
>JAHAIU010000097.1 GCA_018372555.1 Clostridium sp. | reverse complement strand
AATCTTTTACACCTTATCGTATCTTTTTCAGTTTTAAACAATTCTATCCTTTTAAACCAATACATAATTTATAAGATATTTCATTGCAACACCATGAAATTCAATCATAAACTTTTTTTCATTATCCTACTTCTTAATCAATATATAAACATTCATATAACTCAAAAGTTTTATGCATAATTAATTATTTTCATTACATAATTTTAATTTTTATGCATAAATTTTGTATAAATATTAATATTTCTATTGCATAATTATACTTAGATAGGTATAATTATAAACATATTCAAAATATAGTAAAAATTCAGCAATGAATAATAAGGACTTATCATAAAATCTTATTTTAGTAATTTGGAAGAAATTATATCCTTAATTGTTCATTGTTAATTTCTAATTAATAATTAAAAAATTATTAATTGTTAACTGTTAATTGTTAATTGAAAAAAAAAGGGGGCTTTTAATATGAAAAAATATAATAAGGTTGTACTAGCATACTCAGGAGGACTTGATACTTCAATAATTATTTCTTGGCTTAAGGAGAATTATGGCTGCGAAGTAATTGCTGTAGTTGGTAATGTTGGACAAAAGGACGAGCTTCAAGGATTAGAAGAAAAGGCACTTAAAACTGGGGCATCAAAGTGTTATATAGAAGATTTAACTAAGGAATTTGTTAATGACTATATCTTCCCTACTATTAAGGCTAATGCAATATATGAAGGAAAGTATCTTTTAGGAACTTCTTTTGCAAGACCTATTATAGGAAAAAGATTAGTTGAAATTGCACTTTTAGAAGGAGCAGATGCTATATGTCATGGTTGTACTGGCAAAGGAAATGACCAAGTTAGATTTGAACTTGCTGTTAAGGCTTTTGCACCTGACATGGATATTATAGCTCCTTGGAGAATTTGGGATATTAAGTCTAGAGAAGAAGAAATAGAATATGCTTTAGATAGAAAGATTCCTATTTCTATAAGCTATGAAACTAATTATAGTAAGGATAAAAATTTATGGCACTTAAGTCATGAAGGCTTAGATTTAGAAGATCCAAGTAACGAGCCTAAGTATGATAAAATATTAGAATTATCTAATACCTTAGAAAAGGCTCCAGATAAGGCAACATACATTACATTAAAATTTGAAAAAGGAATTCCAGTTGCTTTAAATGGTGAAGAATTAGATGGTGTTACTTTAATAGGGAAATTAAATGAAATTGGTGGCGAGAACGCCATTGGAATTATAGATATGGTTGAAAACAGACTTGTTGGAATGAAGTCTAGAGGAGTATATGAAACTCCAGGTGGAACTATTCTTTATAAGGCTCATAAGGATTTAGAAGAGCTTTGTTTAGATAAAGAAACTGCTCATTATAAAGAAGTAATTGCATTAAAATTTGCAGAACTTGTTTACAATGGACAATGGTACACACCACTTAGGGAAGCTATAACTGCTTTTATTGATAAGACTCAAGAAAATGTCACTGGGGAAGTTAAACTTAAATTATATAAAGGAAACTTAGTTAATGCTGGAATGACATCTCCATACTCTTTATATAGTGAAGAATATGCTACTTTTGGAGAAGATGCTGTATATGATCAAAAAGATTCAGCAGGATTTATTAATCTATTTGGACTACCTATCACTGTAAATTCAAAAATGAAGGAATCCCTAAAAAAGGCTGGTAAATAATTATGAAACTTTGGGGTGGACGTTTTGAAAAAGGAGTTAATTCATTAGTAAATGACTTTAACTCTTCAATTAGAGTAGATTCAAGGATGTATAAAGAAGATATCTTAGGTAGTTTAGCTCACGCAAATATGTTAGGTAAGCAAGATATAATTCCAGAAGAAGATAGTTTAAAAATAATAGCAGGATTAAAAACAATTTTAGAAAGAATAGAAAACGGAGTAATTAAAATAGATGAGTCATCTGAGGATATCCATAGCTTTGTTGAAGGAACTTTAACTTACTATATAGGTGATGAAGGTAAGAAGCTTCATACTGGTAGAAGTAGAAATGATCAAGTTACTTTAGATACAAAGTTATATTTAAAGGGAGCTTTAATAGAATTATCAAAGGATGTTATTAATCTTCAAGAAGTCATTTATAAAAAGGCTGAAGAAAATGTAACTACAATAATGCCTGGGTATACTCATATGCAAAAGGCACAACCTATAACTTTCGCGCATCATCTACTAGCTTATGCCGAAATGTTTAAAAGAGATTTAAGCAGAATACTAGATTGCTATAAAAGATTAGATGAAATGCCCCTAGGTAGTGGTGCTCTTGCAACTTCCACTTACAACATAGATAGAAATATGGTAGCTAAAGAACTTGGCTTCTCCTCTATTACTAATAATAGTTTAGACTCAGTTTCAGATAGAGATTATGCAATAGAAAGCTTATCAGTTTTATCAATGATAATGATGCATTTATCAAGATTTTCAGAAGAAATTATTCTTTGGGCAACTAATGAATTTAGCTTTATAGAATTAGCTGATGAATATAGTACTGGTAGCAGTATAATGCCTCAAAAGAAAAATCCTGATGTTGCTGAACTTGTAAGAGGAAAAACTGGAAGAGTTTATGGTGACTTAATAACTTTATTAACAGTTATGAAGGGTTTACCACTAGCCTACAACAAAGATATGCAAGAAGATAAAGAGGCTTTATTTGATGCATTAGATACAGCTAACCTTTCTCTTAAAACATTCATAGGAATGCTCAGCACATTAAAAGTCAATAAATCTAATATGAAAAAAGGAGCTGCCTTAGGCTTTACAAATGCCACTGATGTAGCAGATTACTTAGTTAAAAAAGGTGTTGCTTTTAGAGTAGCTCATGAAATAGTTGGTGAAATAGTTCTTTACTGTATAAGAAAAGACTTATCAATTGATGATTTATCAATGGAAGAATTTAAAAACTTCTCACCAATATTTGAAGAAGATATTTATGCAGCAATAGATTTAATCACTTGTGTAGAAGAAAGAAAAGTGTTTGGAGGACCTAGTTCCTCTTCAGTAAGAATACAATTAGACTTACTAAAAGAATCAATCAAAAATACTAAGGAGGCTATTGCATGCTTAAAGTAGGAATTATTGGAGCTACAGGCTATGTTGGTGCAGAGCTACTTAGACTTTTATTAAACCATCCAAAGGTTAAGGTTGAAGCCATAAGTTCTGTATCTTATGAAGGCGAAGAAATATCATCTATATACAAAAACTTTTATGGAGTAACTAATTTAATATGTGAAAATCAAGATGAAGTAATAAAAAAATGTGATGTAATATATGCTGCACTTCCTCATGGATTAAGTGAAGAAATTGCAGAATTAGTATTTAAAGAAAATAAAGTCTTAATAGATCTTGGGGCAGATTTTAGACTTGAAAATGAAGAAGACTATAAATATTGGTACGGTAAAGAATATAAATTTAAAGATCTTCATAAAGAAAGTATCTATGCTTTACCTGAATTTAATAGAGATAAGATAAAGGATTATAAAATAATAGCTAATCCTGGCTGTTATCCAACATCAATAGAACTTGGACTTATGCCTTTATTAAAAAATTCTCTTATAAAAACTAATAATATAATTTGTGATTCAAAATCAGGAGCTACTGGTGCAGGAAGAGGTCTTACATTAAAGTCTCACTATCCTGAACTAAATGAAAACTTTTCTCCTTATGGTATAGGCTCACATAGACATACTCCTGAAATCGAGGAATGTTTATCTAAAATAGCTGATGAAAAGGTACAAGTAACCTTCACTCCTCACCTACTACCAATAAACAGAGGAATAGTTTCAACAATTTATTGTAGCCCTAAATCTAAGAATGTAAACTTAGAAGAACTTCATAAATTATATTCAGAATTTTTCAAAAACGAAACTTTTATAAATGTACTTCCACTTGGGGAAACAGCTTCAATAAAAGAAGTTAAACACACTAATTTCTGCAATATTTCATTACATCTAAATCACAGAAAAAACGGAATAATAATAGTAAGTGCTATTGATAATATGATAAAAGGCGCTGCCGGACAAGCTATACAGAATATGAATATAATCTTTGGCTTCGAAGAAACCGAAGGGTTAAAATTAATTTCCTTCGGAAACTGATTTTAATGAAAAAATGAAAAAAGGGGGGATTTATTTTGAAACTACTATCTAATCAAGGTGTTACAGCACCTAAAGGATTCCTTGCATCTGGAATTCACTGTGGTCTTAAGAAAAATAATTTAAAACTAGACTTAGCTCTTATTTATTCAGAAGTGCAAGCTAATGCTGCTGGTATTTATACTAAAAATAAAGTTAAGGGAGCTCCTATTTATATAACTAAGGAGCATTTATCTAATAAAAAAGCTCAAGCTATTATAGTTAATAGTGGAAATGCTAATACCTGTAATGGTAATGATGGGTTAGTTAAAGCTAAGAGAATGGCTGAACTTCAGGGAAAGGCTCTTAGATTAAAGACTAGTGATATACTAGTTGCTTCTACTGGGGTCATTGGCGTTCCTCTTAATATTGATGCTATTAAAGATGGAATTCCAATGTTAACTGAAAGACTTTCAAAGGAAGGTTATCAAGATGCTGCTACAGCAATAATGACTACAGATACTTATAAAAAACAACTTGCCTTTGAATTTAAAATAAAGGATAAGGTAGTTACAATTGGGGCAATGGCTAAGGGATCAGGAATGATTGAGCCAAATATGGGAACTATGCTTTCTTTTATTACAACAGATTTAAATATTTCTGGTGAAATGTTATCTGAGGCATTAAAGGAAAGCACTAAAATAAGTTATAACAGAGTAAGTGTCGATGGAGATACTAGTACTAATGATATGGTTCTTGTACTAGCTAATGGTTTAGCTTCCAATGAAGAAATAGTTGAAAAAAATGATGATTACTACACTTTTATTGATGTCTTAAACACTTTAAACATCACTCTTTCTAAAATGATTGCTAAAGATGGTGAAGGTGCTACTAAGCTTATTGAATGTATAGTAAGTAATTGCAAGTCAGAAAAAGATGCAGAAATACTTTCTAAAAGCGTTATTAACTCACCTCTTGTAAAAACTGCAATCTTCGGTAGTGATGCTAATTGGGGAAGGGTATTATGTGCCCTTGGTTATTCTGGAGTAAATATTAATCCTGATAAAGTTAATCTTTCATTTAAAAGCTCTGTTGGAGAAGTTGAAGTTTGCAAAGATGGAATGCCTCTACCTTTTGATGAAGTTAAGGCAAAAGAAATATTATTAAAAGATGAGATTCAAATTTTAATAAGTATGAATTCAGGGAAATATTCTTCAAAGGCTTGGGGATGCGACTTAAGCTATGATTATGTGAAAATTAATGGAGATTATAGAAGCTAAAGGAGGCGCTAGAAAGTGAATTATATAGAATATGCAAAAGTACTAACTCAAGCACTTCCCTACATTCAATCCTTAGCTGGAAAGATTGTAGTTATAAAGTATGGTGGAAATGCTATGACTAGTGAAGAACTTAGGAAAAGTGTAGCAACTGATATAGTTTTAATGCAATGTGTTGGTTTAAAACCTGTTATTGTCCATGGTGGCGGCCCAGATATCTCAGAGTTTTTGACTAAAATAGGTCAAGAAAGCAAATTTATAGATGGCCTTAGATACACTGATGAAAAGACTATGGAAATAGTTAAAATGGTCTTGGGTGGCAAAATTAATAAGGATATAGTTTCATTAATAGAAAGTGCTGGTGGTAAAGCTATTGGACTAACTGGTTTAGATGGCTCCTTTATAAAAGCAAAGAAGCTAGAAGCTCCAGTAGACCTTGGGTATGTTGGTGAAATCACATCTATAGATACTACTATAATTGATATGGCCCTTTCAGCTGGATATATCCCAGTAATAGGCTCAGTTGCAATAGGTGAAAACTCTACTGAGTCCTACAATATAAATGCTGATACATGTGCTGCTAAATTATCAGCTGCACTTAAAGCAGAAAAACTTATACTTTTAACTAATGTACCAGGGCTAATGGTAGATCCCAAAGATCCAGCTTCATTAATATCAACATTAAGATTACATGAGGTTAAAAAATTATATGCAGATAAAATAATACATGGTGGAATGATTCCAAAAATAGAATGCTGCGTTGAAGCAGTAAGGATGGGTGTTAAGACAGCTCATATAGTAGATGGAACTTTGCATCATTCAATACTACTTGAACTACTATCAAATGAAGGAATTGGAACAATGATCTACTAGACAATTAAAAATTATCAGTTAACTGCTAATTGTAAAAAGGGGGTTTTAAAAATGTCAAATAATTTACCTTTAATGTCAACATACTCTTACCTTCTTGTTAATTTAGTTAAAGGAGAAGGTTCTTCCCTTTTTGATGATAAAGGAAATAAATATATAGATTTTACTAGTGGAATTGGTGTTAATAGTCTTGGATATGGAGATAATAACTGGATTCAAGCTGTTACTGACACTGCTTCTACTCTTCAACATACTTCAAATATTTTCTTAAATGAAAAAACCTTAGCTCTTTCTGAAAAGTTAGTAGAAATTACAAAGATGGATAAGGTTTTTCTTTGTAATTCTGGGGCAGAAGCTAACGAAGGTGCTATTAAGCTTGCTAGAAAATATAGCTTTGATAAATATGGATTAAATAGACATAAAGTATTAACTTTAAAACAATCTTTCCATGGAAGAACTTTAGCTACATTAACAGCAACTGGTCAAGATAAATTCCACAACTACTTCTTCCCTTTCCCAGGTGGATTTGATTATGTGGAAGCTAATAATATACAAGACTTTAAAAATAAAGCAAGTAATGAAGTTTGCGCTATCATTATGGAAGCTATTCAAGGTGAAGGTGGAGTTCATCCATTAAACTCTGACTTTGTACAAGAAGTTTATGAAATTTGTAAAGAAAAAGACATTCTCTTAATCTTTGATGAAGTACAATGCGGAATTGGAAGAACTGGAAAAGTATTTGGCTATGAACACTACGATGTAAAGCCTGATATAGTCACAGTTGCAAAGGGATTAGGCGCTGGACTTCCTATTGGTGGTTTCTTATGTAATGAAAAATTATCACAAACTTTTAATCCTGGCGATCATGGAACTACCTTTGGAGGAAACCCTGTTGCATGTTCTGGAGCTTTAGTAGTATTAGAAAAACTTTGCACAGAAAAATCATTAAAAGACATTGAAGAAAAAGGACAATATTTAAAATCTCTATTAAAAAACATTAACTCTCACTTTATAAAAGATGTAAGAGGAAATGGATTAATGATAGGCATAGAAGTAACTGTTCCACCTACTGAAATTCAAAAGAAAGCATTAGAAAAGGGCTTATTAGTACTAACTGCTGGGAAAAATGTAGTTAGACTACTTCCTCCACTTGTAATTTCAAAAGAAGAAATTGAAGCAGGAGCGAGGATTATAGAATGTATAATTAATGAATATTGCATAATGGATAATGCATAATTGAAAATGAAGAATTAAGAATGAAAAAATTAAACAATGAAATAATGAAAAGATAGAAACAGATTCAGCTTGAGCTTAATTTCTAACTCTAATTCTTTATAAGAAATTAAGCTCTGTTTAATTTCAACAACAACTGTTAATTATTATTTGTTAATTGTTAACTGAAACTTTGGGGGTATTTATGAAAAAGGATTTATTAAAAATGGACGATTTATCGAAGGATGAAATTTTAGATATACTTAACTTAGCTGACCAATTAAAGTATGAACTTAAGCATAATATCAAACATCATCACTTATATGGTAAAACTCTTGGTATGATTTTTGAAAAAGCTTCTACAAGAACTAGGGTTTCTTTTGAAGCTGGCATGTACCAACTTGGGGGCTATCCTCTATTCTTAAGTTCTAATGATTTGCAAATTGGTCGTGGAGAACCTATTGAAGATACTGCTAGGGTTCTTTCAAGATATGTTAATGGAATTATGATAAGAACTTTTGATCAAGGAGAAGTTGAAGATCTTGCTAAATGTTCAAGCATTCCAATTATTAATGGACTTACTGATGATGAACATCCTTGCCAGGTCCTAGCTGATTTAATGACCATTAGAGAAAATAAAAATATATTAGATGGGCTTAAAGTAGCTTATATTGGTGATGGAAATAATATGGCTCAATCCCTTTTAGTAGGATGTCTACAAGTAGGAATGAATATTTCTTTAGCAATTCCTAATAATTATATGATAAAGGAAGATTATATTAATAAGGGAAATGAAATTGCTGAAGCTAATAATTTGAAGTTCGAAATAGTTGATAATCCTAAAAAAGCAGTTATAGATGCTGATGTTGTAATAACTGATGTTTGGGCTAGCATGGGTAAGGAAGATGAAGCTAAGGAAAGAATAAAAGCATTTAAAGGCTATCAAGTAAATGCTGAGCTTATGACTTTAGCTAAAGAAGATTCAATAGTATTACATTGTCTACCTGCTCATAGAGAAGAAGAAATAACTGAAGAAATATTAGAAAAACATGCTGATACTATTTTTGAAGAAGCTGAAAATAGGCTTCACGTTCAAAAAGCAGTTTTAGTTAAGCTTATAAACAAATAGACTAAAGGAAATTATTTAATTCTCCTAATCAATTATTTAATTATATATTTAGCAACTAAGATTAGAAAATAAAGGAATAGTGAATATAAATTGGTCCAAATCACCTATAAGTTAAAGATAAAATATTTATTTAAACTCCCTGCATAGATGTAGGGAGTTTTATTTTCATTTAATTTATCTATAACACTTTTAAGATACTGAACTAATTTAAAATTACTAAAACATCTCTTTATCAATTAATCTATAAGGATAGTAAAATGTTGAAAACTTGCTATTTAACTAAGTCTTATAGTATCATAAATATTATTAAGTCCTTTTTAATAAATTTAATAATGGCTTAATTTTATACTTTCTTTATATATTATTTAAAATTTAGTCACATTTATTATTTATATTAATAAATATCTTTCAATTAAGAATTTACATTATTATAGTTCTATAACCTTAGAAACTAAATATATTTATTTAAGTATAGATAAAAATTGAAAGTATAGATTATATATCCTTTCATAGGATTCTAAAATTATAATGTGATCTAAAATCAAACTCAGGAGGTGCTTTTTATTGAGTAAGAAAAAAGTTTTCTCTTTAGTACTAGTATTATTTTTCACCTTAAATAATACATATAATATTGCATTTGCAGAGCCTAACTCTTCTAGCAATAGTACTATTGATGAAAACATGACAAAATATAAAGAACTAGATGGAAAAGCTTTAGAGCTAGATGCTGAAGTTGGAAAACTAAATAATGAAATTGAAGAAATAAATAATAAACTTGAAAAAAACAATGCTGAAATTACGAATGCCGAAGCAGAAATAGAAAATATAAATAAAAAGATTGAAGATTCACAAGTTGAAATTAAAGAAAGAGAAGACTTAATGAGCAAGCGTATTCGTTCCATGTATAAAAGCAACATGGCAACAGATATGATATATTATATTCTAACTTCTGAAAATATTTTTGATTTATTTTCAAGAATAGATTCTATTAACAAGATAGTCTCAGTAGATAAAGATATAATTTCAGAGATTAATGAAAAGAAAGAAGACTTAGTAAATGATAGTAAGAAAATCGAAGAAAGACAAGAAGATTTAAAAAAACTATCAGCTTCTATAAAAAATGATTTAGCTGAAGTTAATAAGAAAAAGGAAGAACAAGAATCCCTTTTATCTAAATTAAATGAAGAGAAAAATTCATTAATGTCAATTATAGAAGCTAATGAAGTAAATTTAGTTTCTAGTACTATATCAATAGTTGATAGTAGTAATTCTATTTCTAAGCTTAAAGATGCCTTAAGCACTTTAAGAGGCCTATTACCTCAACTTAATAGTAGTTATGCCATTAGCTTAGTTGAAGATTCTATTTCTAATGCAGAATCTAAAATTT
>JAHAIU010000096.1 GCA_018372555.1 Clostridium sp. | reverse complement strand
TATTTTATATGCACTTTTACTCCCACTTAAATATGCTATTTCTATTTAAATTAATAAATTGATTTAATTTTTTCTAAAACTTCATATTTTAAAAGTTATAAAACCATTGAAAGATAATTCATTATATGTTTTCTCTATCTTTACTTTGACTATGCAAAAATCAAAATACCAACAATCATATCTACAACTATTGGTATTCCTTTTCTTAGTTGATTCAATTAAAAAATTATTATATTGCTTATGAATATAAACCCCAATCTCTTGCTAAAAGCCATTTAATAGGAGTCCAAGTAACGCATTGAGCTGGATCGAAACCTTCTTCCATAATATCAATACTTAAGATTTGTGATGGTAAAATAGATAAATTATAATTACCTGGAGGACTATCTAAATCATAAAAATGATATCTATCTTTCCCATCTCTATACCTTCTACTAGGACCAAAATCAAAAGGTATGCAGTTTCTTGTAATTATCCCCTTTTCATTTGAATCAAATACAACTTTTACTATCTTCTTATTATTAATAGTTTGTACAAAATTATTATTCATATATCAAGCATCCTTTCATATCATTTAACTTATAACACCATATTTTACATATAGTATCTATTTATTTGCATATAAACAATAAAATTCTAAAATAATTAAAATAAGATTTTAGATACACTAATATCTAACCCCTTACTAACTTACTTTATTCTTTATATTAAAGGTTATTAAAAAGAATGCTATTTGATGGGAGTATTCTTTTCTTTTGCTTTAACTAATATTTTAAAACATTAATATTCCAATAATCATATTACTATGCTATTTATTGTATTATTGGAATAAATCCATATCGTCCATAATTTTTATCTTTAGTAAATACTATATGATTACATTTGCCTTCTACTTCTTCAGGGATTTCTTTATTTTCAATTATTATAACTTGTTTATTTTTACAATTCTTTGCTAATGATATAAACATTGAATCTTGCAGAGATTCTTCAATCATATCCCCTTCTTCAATATTACCTTTGTTTATCTCTTCTTCTTTTAAGGTGGTAAGAGGTGAATCTAAAACCAAGACTCTAGTATATGGATAATTTTTTTCTAATAAATAATCCATTAATGTTACAACAAAAGCAGCATAGAAATATGCCCTATATCCCTTTCCATTGCTTAGTCGTTCTTCACCATCAACAATAATGTCCTGTTTCTTAGTATCGAATTTCACTTCATTTACACTAGTATATTTCCAATCTATTAATGTATTTTTTATACTTGTACAGAACTTTCTATATACCTCATCACTAGCATTTAATTCATAATTTAATTTAGGCTGTTTTTCTTTCTTATTTTCACTAAAAACTATAATATCTTTTTTCTTATTTATAATTTTTTCTTCTATTTGTAATTTTCTATCTTTTAGATTTGAAATCATAATTGTATCTCTTATTATTTTTTTTAATGGATTCAATTTATTATTCAAGATGGATGCAATATTATCAGAAAGATTAGTCACGTCATTGTCATATATATTAATTTTTTCATCTAATGATCTTTTTTCAAGAATTAATGATTCAATCGTTTCCTTTAAATCAATTAAATTCTTTTTAGTCTTACTACTTTCTTTACTACATGCAAGACTGACATCTTCTATATCCTCTGTATTAAAATTTACTTTACTATTACATATTGGACAATAATTTATCTTTATTTGATTCAAACATTGATTCCCACTTTGTATAAAATTCAACCTTTTCAAATCACTTTCATACTGATTTTTTAATAACTCAAATTTATCTAATAATAATGCTACTCTATTTTTTTTACTATTTAATTCGTCTTGTTTTTTTATCTTTTCCTTTAGTTCTTTTTGTTTTGCTTTAATAATAATCTCTAATGTTTTTACCTCTTGCTCATACTCATTAATGTTTTTAAATTCAGCCAATTCATTTAATTTTCCTTCAATGTCCTTTTTATTTATTTCTAAATCTTCAATTTCTTGATTTACATATTCTATTTTTGCATCTAGCTTAACAGCTCTAATTTTCTTATCTTCTATTTCTTCACATTTTATATCATCTTTTTGAGTTAATAAATACCTAAAAAGACACTTATAATATGTATTATTAACTTTTTCCCCGTTAAAGACAGGCGAATTTACTTCTGATATAATTTCAGTTTCACTTATTAAAGATAAATTGGCCAATCCTCTAAATCCCAGAGTTTTCTTTTGTCCCTTTTCATTACATACAAGAAACTTATTCGTATCTATCCCTATTCTTTTTAGCAAAAACTTAGAAATATTATCT
This sequence comes from Clostridium sp., assembly GCA_018372555.1. Classification (GTDB taxonomy): domain Bacteria; phylum Bacillota; class Clostridia; order Clostridiales; family Clostridiaceae; genus Clostridium. The sequence goes on along the minus strand of JAHAIU010000096.1, from coordinate 7,680 downwards.
TCTTTATAAGGATCATGCTTTTGCTTTAACTCCTCTATATTTTTTTCATTAAATTCATTAATTGTACCTAAATAAAAATATATATTTTTTTCTTTTATCATTCTTATTAATGTTATTGCTTCATCATTATCAAAATCTCTTATTTCTAAAAAAATTTTCTCATAACCATTAATTTGCTTAATATTTTTTAATGATTCAGCCCCCAAAACATAATTTATGCATTGTAAAATAAAGGACTTCCCTGTATTGGATGGTCCATTTATTACATTTAATCCTTTTGTAAATATAACTGTAGCATCACTAACTGAGTTGCCTTTAATAGTTAATTCTTTTATATAAAATCCACTCATTTATAGTTCCCCCTCTTTATATGGGAATAAATATTCAAATTTCTTTTCTTTATTTTTAGTTCTTGTTTCTATTAATTCTTTTAATTCTGAATTTTTATAAACATTAAATTTTTCTTTTATAATTTTAGCTCTTTTTATCAGTTCTTGTGAATACTCCTCATCTACTAAGCTATCTAAAAACCAATTTGTATTAATATTTCCACTATAATTTATTCCATTAGCTGAACATTCAATTGTAATTAAGCTCTTACTTCCTATATACAGTAAAGACCTTTTTAACAACTCTTTTTTTGCAAACAATTCTACTAACATCATTGGATACTCTGGATGAAGGCTATTCATCTGCATTTCTCCATCATTCATATATAACATTAAGTAATCAAAATAATTTAATCTATCCAAATCAACTTTTTCAGGTTTTAACTCATCTAATATAAACATTATCCTTAATCCAATTTCTGATATCGTATTAAAAATTAAATTTTCATTTTTCATAACTAATCAATGCTCCAATCTATTATATTTTCAGTTGCATCATCATTAGCTATTTCATGACATAATCCTTTTTTATCGTCATTATTTACAAAGTGCAAATTCCTATCAACAACACTAACTGATAAATTTACCCTTGTTGATTCATGCATTGTCTTTTTTAATCTTACATACCCATCTTCAAAATATTCTTCAATAAAATCAATTATTCCAGAATACATTTCATCTTTCAATTTATTAAACTCATCTTCTTTAGTGAAAATTTCCCTAATGCAATGTTTTAACGACTCAGCACTATAAAAGCATCTCCTTTGTCTAATAAAATCTGCATTCAAATCAGAATATCTATTCAAATTATTAATATTAACATCTTCACCCTTATTTTCAGAATATGCTTTAAATATTTTTTTAACATATAGAAATTCTCTACTATTAATATCTTCTGGTACTTCAATTTTATAAGTTCTATTAGGTTTATTAACTCCACCAAATCTAAAATAGAAATAATCAGTTTGTCTATGTTGCTCTATTATCTTATTAATTGAACAAGTATCTACAATTTTAAAATCAAATTTATTTATGTAATTAAGTAATTGAGAATCTAATTCTATAGATTTTTTTTTACTTATTTTTTTCTTACATTTAGTGTTCCAAGAATCAATTAAACCCTTTCTAATTTGTTTTTCATCTTTTATTAATTTTAGCATTTTAGGTCCTAAACCTTGTGATGCTATAATATAATATTTTTTAGGCATTGGTATATCTTTATTATATGTATAATAACATAACTTTCCAAATTCCACCCAATATTCACTTGGATTTAGTTTTCCATCATATCTTTTACACTGATAATAATCATATTCTCCATTTCTATATTCTCCTATAACATCTCTCCCCATATCTCCTGCTCCACCAATTCTATAAACATCTTTATATTTAGTCTTAGCACATGAAATAACCCATTCTAATATAAATTCTTCAAATTGATCTGGTGAAAAACTTTTAACTCGTTCCATTGGTGGAATCACTATTGTAAAAACATTAGGATCTTGAATAGGCTCAACATTATTTATTAACTCTATCTGGAATGTAGTATCAATCATATATTCTCACCTTCTAATACTTTATTATATACTTATATATTACATTGTTTTTACATAAATTACAAAAACAAATATTATTTTCAAGTTATCTAAAAAACCCATTTAGGGAAAAAATATAATTACTACTGCTCCTTATGTTCTATGAACACAATTCAAAAAAAATATATTTCCCCCACTAGCTCTATTAAATAAGCAAAAAAATCTGAACCATCACCAAGCATTCCATTAAGTTTGTATCTTAATGATGCTTTAATAATGATTCAGATATATTAACTTCTAATACTTTTTAAATAAATCTGTAATTAAGCGTGCCTGCACATATCTGTTCTTTCATTCTTTTATATTTTTCCTCTGCTCTGCTTCTATCTTTTATTTCATCAGCCCATTGTTTAATTTTATAGTACCATTCCTTTTTTATTGGATAATATGCAGTGCCATCTTGAAGAATGTCACCCTCAATTCCAAGCATATACATACAATATTTCAAATCTAGATTGCTTATATCTGCATCTATAATATACTTTATCAGTTCCAGAATATCTTCACTACTATATAAATAATTAATCTGTTTTCTAATCCATCTATATCCTTGATCTAAGAAAAATTCATATAGTATCGGAAGGTTTTCTGTTATTTTTTCTCCTTCTACAACATTTATTCTATCTAATACACATTGTTCAATCTCCATATTACTTTTCTCCTCTTATCTTTTGTTATTTATTATAATTTTTCTTGACATCATATGTCTTAATCATTTAAACTACTAATTGTGACTTATAGTGTTTCCTTGCGAAACGCTATTTTTTTATTTAATCATAATTCCATGAATCGTTTCTTTATTTTGTGGTTTTGTTATTTTTAAATTATAAAATACTTCAAGCTTACTTCTAAATGATTTTCTTTTACAAGCGTTATATCCTTCTTCCATGCAGAATACATCGTATTGATTAAATAAAGCAGAAAGTATAATTTTATCATCATGATTATTAGTAATTTCAAAATTATTTGTTATAAATGCTCTTACGCTATCCTGCTCATTCTTTATATTTTCCCTTAAATTCGATATAACCTTTGTTTCTGTAAACTTATATCCATTAGCTATCACTCTTCTAAGTCCTTCTAAAGCCCATTTAAATACATATTCACTCTCTTCTTCGAATATTTCATCAGCTAAAAATGGATTTTGTTCACTCTTAGATATTACGTTATTACATTGCAATATATTAAATCTATTATAAAAATGTTCTCCCTTGTCATTTCCCAAATAGGGCATATCATTACAAGCAAATACTATGATGCCTGGAAATCTATAATTAAAACTATCAACCCCTTTAAATTCAATTGAAATAATATCTCCACCAGATAACTTTTTTATTACATCTACATTTGATAATGGATCAGATGGTAAATCTCCATCAAAAACTATTCTCTTACCATATATAGAGCTGCCTATAAACTGTGAGTTTGATAATTTCTGCAATGATGCTGTTCCGACTAAATCATTACCCAAAATCTTTCCGATTATATTAAAAAATTGAGTTTTCCCAGAGTCACCTTTGCCCTGTAATCCTATAATAGATTTTAATCTAAAACCCTTAATATTAGACAATATAGCTCCTGCAACTTCTTGTAAAAATAATATACTTTCTTCATTTCCTTGTGTAAGGTCTTTAATATACTTATCCCATTTACCTGCATTATAGGGATTCTCATTATAATTACATTTCAGTTGAACACTTGACACATACTCTTTACTATGTGGTTTTAAAATATTATTTTTTAAATCATATAATCCATTCTTTAAATTAATAATACTCTCATCCCCATGAAGTACATCAAACTCTACTGATTGAATTTGCCTAAGACCATCAGCAATACTCCTTACAGCATCCGGGGATTGATTATCTATGTATATATACGGCTTTATATATGGTTCTAATCTATATATTGGTATATAAGCACCATCCTTATACATATGAAATATACCATTCATTACTCCATTACTTGCAACTAGATAATCCCATTGCAATGATAGATGATGTGTAAGTCTGTTTCTATTAAGTGTTACTTTTCCATTCTTACTCACGTTATACCATTTTGCATATTTAGGTGATACTTCTTTTAATTTCTCAAATAATTGTGCTACATGATTCCCTTCTTCAAACCAATCTGATATATCACCTTTTTCTTTATCACTTATAATTAATGTTTTTACTCTATAGCAATAATTTAAAATGGATTCCTCAACTTGTTTAGCAAATTCAATCCCACTTTTATCGTTGTCTGGCAAAATAACTACTTTTGCACCTTTAAAATACTGACTATAGCCATCATTCCATTTATCTTTACCAGCTCCACCACCTGTTGATGTTGTAGTTGCTATTAAATCATTTTTTATTAAATTATCTGCATCCTTTTCTCCCTCAACTATATAAATTGTTTTATCTTCTCTTATTCCTTTAATTACATAATCAAGATTATATAAAACTTTATTCTGCTCTTTACACAGTATTTTTTTAGTATTTTTTATATTTGATGAAAATATATTTGAGCCTTCAAAAGTTTCATAATATTCTCCACCTTTAAGTCCCCATACTAAATTATTTTCAATTAATCTTACATGCAGAAACTTCTTTTCTTTAGTTCTTATTTTCAGATAAACAATCTTTCCATTTTCATCCTTAAATTTATAAATATTTGATATTTCATCTGTCCCAATTGGATTCTCTTTTAAATACCTAATTATATCATTATAGCTTTTAAACCCATCTTTATAATTAAATTTTTCTTTTTCTTCTAATGTTTCATCAAATAAATCTGATATGCTTAACCCTACACATTCTAAAACATCATTAGTCTCACATCCTGCACCACACTTCATAAGCGTTTTCTTATCAGCTCTGTTATATGTTATTGATAAACTCGCTATCCTATCATTATGAGCTGGACATCTGCACATACATTTATCATTATTATTTCTAACAACATTAAACCTTCCAATTATTTCTTCATACCTCATTAAACGGCTTCTCCATCTTTTAAAGTATCTAAATAACTCATTAAGTCTTCATATTTCACAAACCATTTGTTTGCTAGTTTAAAACTTGGAAATTTAACATTATGAAATAGTTCTAATGTTGAGCACCTCCCTATTCCTAATAACTTCTGTACTTCTTTAATGTTTAAAATATTCTTTTCCATTTTTATCTCCTCTTTTGTAGTTTCGAAATGAAATATATATAAATTTTTTATTTCATTTTGTTATTATAATAATATCGTTTTGAAATATTGTCAATAAAAAATGTATCATTTTGTTTGTTTATATGCTAATATAGTATTATCTTATCTAAAGGAGGTTATTATCTTGAATGATAGTAATAAAAACATAGGACTTTCAGAGCTTGAGCATAAAATTGCAGCGAGAATAAAAAAAGGGCGTATTGAAAATGGATTTACTCAAAAAGAAATTGCGAATATACTTAATGTCTCAACTGCTGCATATACTAATTATGAAAATGCTAAACGTTCATTTCCTCATGATATTCTATTTAAGTTATGTCCTATTTTAGGACTAACAATAAACTATATATATACTGGAGAAAACATAGATAATCCTTTTGGATATCAAGCTGATTATATTGATTTTGATATTAGATATAATAAATGGATTGCAGCTCAAAACTTTTTTGCAGCACTTGGATATAAAGTTGAATTTTTTTCGGCTACTTATCCAGAAGAAGCAATAATAATGATTGATTATGTTGAATTTACACCTAGCAAGTTTAATGTACTTATGTCTTCTATTGATAATCTAATACAGACTGCTATGAGCTTTGTTGAAAACTCTGAAGATTATGCAAGTGTATTGAAACCAGACTTGGAAATAGTAGAAGATGATGCTAAAAATAAATGAGGTAATCTAAATGGCAAGAACAACGTACAAGAAGAGATTGATTGATGGAGTTGAATACTTTTACGAAGTAGTAGAACTTCCTCGTAAATCAAATGGAAAACGTAATAGAAAACATGTTTGTGCAAGAAGTGCAGCAGAATTAAAAAAGAAATTAGATAAAATACATAATGATTTATATAATGGCGTTGATATTTCAAACACTAATACTTTTGGCTCATTATTTTATGATTGGTTTTATAACACTCATTTGAAAAATAAAAAAATTTCTACACAAAACAGATATGAAGGTGTTTATAATCTTTATATTAGAAATTCAAACTTAAAAAATAAAAAAATAAAATCATTAAAAGCAATTGATCTACAGAAATTTTATAACTCTTTAGAAAATGAAAATGTTTCTGCTAATACTATAAAAATAATACATAATATTATAAAACCATTCTTGCACTTTGTTTATATCAGCGGTTTAAATATAAGAGATTTGAGTATATCTGGAACAGTTAAACTTCCAAAGATAGTTAAGACCAATAATTACAAAACTGTTTTAAGCTTAGAAGATCAGCAAAAATTCATAGATTATCTAACTGCTACAGACAATTCAGATAGATTAATTTATATGTTTGCATTAGGTACAGGATTACGTCTAGGTGAAATATTAGCTCTAACATGGGATGATATTACAGATGGCATGGTTAATGTTAATAAAAATATTAAATGTGTAAAAATAGATGATAAGTGGACTATAATTGTACAGGATACTCCAAAAACAGAAAAGTCAAATCGTATTGTGCCTATTCCAGATAATATTTTATCTGAACTCGCATTACATCAGAAAAAGCAGAATGAATTTAAGAATTTCATAGGAGATATGTACACTGATAATAATATAGTTTTCCCTACTGAATTAGGTACTTATATTGATCCTTCAAATCTAAATAGAAGATTCAAAAAATCTTTAGTTAAAGCAGGTCTTAATTCAATAAAATTTCATAGTTTAAGACATACTTATGCTACAAGATTATTCGAAAATAATGTTCAGCCTAAAGTTGTATCTGATTTATTAGGTCATAAAGATATTACTACAACCCTAAATATTTATACTTGGGTTATGGAATCTCAAAAAAATAAAGCTCTTGAAGCCATAAATAATATATTTTAATAGCAAGGTTAATTTTTTTAACCTTCTATTTTTTTATTTTAAAAATGTTAATCATGTCTGAGTCCTCAACATTACTGGCGTCACATTAGGTTGGTTAGAAAAGTTAGGTTTTTTTGCTATACTTGTGGCTTCTGTCAAACCAAACTTTTTTTATTCTCTATTAAATTCTAATGGTTGTAGTAAGGGTTGTAGTAAAATAAAATACCGAAGATCTACATTGCGTAAATCCCCGGTATTTCTAGCCTTTGGTACACCTAACAGGATTTGAACCTGCGACGCTTGGATTCGAAGTCCAACGCTCTATCCAACTGAGCTATAGGTGCATATCTTAATATTTTCTTCTGTTTTTATATAAAAATAAAAACAACTGATTTCAGTTGTTTTTTGGAGCGGGTAGTGGGAATCGAACCCACCTTGCCAGCTTGGAAGGCTGGAGTATTACCGATATACGATACCCGCATATTATTGTACATAATTTTTAATTAGTGGAGCGCGAGACGGGACTCGAACCCGCAACTTCCACCTTGGCAAGGTGGCACTCTACCATTGAGTCACTCACGCAACTTGGTGCAGATGAAGGGAGTCGAACCCCCACGCCGTAGGCGCTAGATCCTAAGTCTAGTGCGTCTGCCAATTCCGCCACATCTGCATATATTGGTGGCT
>JAHAIU010000095.1 GCA_018372555.1 Clostridium sp. | reverse complement strand
TTTTTTTATTGTATTATTTATATAATCATCTATTGATGCACAAAATACTAATCCAGTTTGAGCTCTGCCATTCATTATTTGTCTATAAATATATAAACATGTTTTTTCATCTTGAATAAATTGCTTTTCTTCAATCATTTTATCAAGATTTTCTCTGGCTTTCTCATATACCTTTTTATCATGCACATCTATAGAAGGATCTAGATCTATTTCTGCTCTATCTATATGAAGAAATGAATATGGATTACCCTCTACCATTTCCCTTGCTTCTTCGCTATTCATAACATCATAAGGAAGTGCTGCAATCTTTGAAGCTAATTCCTCAATGGGTCTTATGCCTTTAAAAGGTCTAATTGTTGCCATCTATATTCCTCCCGTTTATCTGTAGCTTACTTTAAAAAATTCTTTATTACTGAAACTACTTCCTCACCAATTCTATCTTGCGCTTCAAGAGTTGATGCCCCAATGTGAGGTGTACAACTTACTCTTGGATGATTTACTAAAGTTTCATTAGTGTTAGGTTCAATTTCGAATACATCTATTCCTGCCCCTGCAATCTTTCCACTATTTAAAGCTTCAAGTAAAGCTGCTTCATCTACTACCTTACCTCTTGCACAGTTAATAATATATGATCCATCCTTCATTATGTTTAATTGTTCTTGTCCAATTAACGCACCAGCATTCTTATCATATGGTACATGAAGAGAAATAAAGTCAGATACCTTTAATAAATCATTAAGTTCTAAGAAATCATAAACTAGATCATCTTGTTTTCCAAACATATCATTGTAAACTACAGTCATTCCTAAAGCAGTAGCTTTATTAGCTAAAGCTCTTCCTATTCTACCCATTCCTATAATTCCAAGAGTTTTTCCACCGATTTCAACGCCTTCATATTTCTTTTTATTCCATTCACCATTTCTCATAGTATAGTTAGAAGTGCCTACAAATCTTGCAACTGCAAACATATGAGCTAAAGCTAGTTCTGCAACTGAATCTGAACTTGCATTTGGAGTGTTTCTTACTTCTATTCCAGCTTCTTTAGCTGCAGCTACATCAATATTATCTATACCAACACCTGCTCTAACTACCAACTTTAACTTTCCACCCTTAGTAGCTTCAATAACTTCCTTAGTAACCTTAGTTGCTGATCTAACTACTAAAGCATCAAAATCTTTAAGAACTTCTCCTAATACCTCTTTATCATAGTGCTTATTTTCAACTTCAAAACCTAACTCTATTAAATTATTAATGGCCTTTTCTTGTAAGCCATCACTTGCTAATATTCTATACATTTTTTTGCCCCCTATTTTTTTAAAATAATTATATTTTCTATGCTAATAAGAGTTTAGACCTTAGTCTAAACTCTTATCCTTATATCATTGTCCAAACTTCCTTTAGTAGTAATACTAACCTTTATCTATACTACTCCAAGCCTAAAATATCATTAATATTGCTTAATAGTTCTTGAATATCTTCCATTTGACAGTCAGCCATATGAGCAATTCTAAATGTCTTTCCTTTTAAGCTACCGTATCCGTTAGAAATTTGGAAACCTCTTTCTCCTAATTCTTTATTTAATGCAGCAACATCTATATTTCTAGTATTCTTAATTGTTGTTACAGTATTTGATAAATATTTATCTTCTGGTAATAATTCAAAGTACTTTCTACCCCAAGCTCTTACAACTTCAGCTAATTCAATATGTCTTGCAAACCTATTTTCTAAACCTTCCTTATTAAGAATATAGTCTAGTTGATAATCTAATGCATGCATATGTGGAATAGATGGTGTTGAAGGATATTGGTAGTCCTTTTTTTGAATAAAATTATATAAAGATAGTAAGTCTAAATAGAATCCTCTATTTTTTACTTTCTCAGCTCTTTCTTTTGCTTTATTAGAGAAAGTACATACTGCAAGTCCTGGAGGCAATCCTAGTGCCTTTTGTGATGAAGTTATACATACATCAATTCCCCAATTGTCTACTTCAATCTTAGTACCTGCTGCTGAACTTACTGTATCAACTATAAATACAATCTCAGGATATTTCTTAACTACTTCACCTATTTCTTTAATAGGATTCATTACTCCTGTAGATGTTTCATTATGAGTTACTGCAACTAAGTCATATTGTCCTGTTGCTAATTCTTTGTCAACCATTTCTGGTGTTATAGCTTGTCCTAACTCTACTTCAAATAAATCTGCAGGAACGTTATTAGATATAGCCATTTCATACCATCTTTTTCCGAATGCCCCAACGGAAAATACGGCTGCTTTTTTGGCTGTGCAAGATCTAATAGCACCCTCCATAAGTCCACTACCTGAAGTAGTAGATAATAATATTTCGCTTTCAGTAAAGAAGACTTTTCTTAAATTATCACTTATTCTTCTTTGAAGCACTGAAGCATCCTTGCTTCTATGACCTATCATAGGCCTTGATAGTTGCTCTAAGACATCAGGTCTTACTTCAACTGGCCCTGGAATAAATAGCTTTTTGTGCATTGTATTTCTCCCCCGTTTAATATTTTTTTATTGCTTATTAATTGCTTATTTTATTGTTAATTTTACTACTTTTTCATATCATTAACAACTACTTTGTTAAAACTTTTGAAAGAATATTCAAAATTCTACAAATATTTCACTGTTAATGTACTATTTTATAGCCCCAAATAATTGTTTCATTCTATTATACTAACTAAACTTCTACATCATCTTGCTTTTTACTATCTTTTAATATATCTCTTATTTCCGTCAATAAAGCTTGCTCAACAGTTAATTCAGCTTCAGCTGGTGCTTCTTCCTTAACTTCCTCTTCTTCTTTCTTTCTATTTAACTTAGCTACAACCTTAATAAATACGAATATAGAAAAGGCTATAATAATGAAATCTACTACACTTTGAATGAATACCCCATATTTTATCTCAGCTTTACCTAACCCTGAACTAAAAGTATAAGTTAACTCCTCGAATTTCACCCCACCTATTAAAAAACCTACTATAGGCATTATTACATTCTCAACTAATGAAGAAACTATCTTATTGAAAGCTCCCCCCATAACTACCCCAATTGCTAAATCCAGTACATTCCCCTTCATAGCAAATTCTTTAAACTCTTGTAAAAACTTTTTTCCTTTATCCTTCATTTTAAACCTCCTTATTTATATTCTTCATCAAAAATCAGAATAGATTCTGTCTCTCTACAATATTTAACACACATACATTGTCCTAGATGCCTTGGACACTTATAACATAAACAACTTTTATCATCTCCATTGCAGCTTTTCTTATAATAAGGACAATATTTGCAATTAACTCCATTTCCAGCTGGCATAATACATTTCTCCTTCTTTTGCATAATTTAATGTTACTTTAATAAAAATATTTTATCATATTTCAATTAATTATTAGTAACCATTTTTATCTTTTCTCATATTGTGTTTCCATAAGAAGCTTTTCACTTTTTGGTATAAACCTTCTAACTCCCATCTATATAGACTAATGCTGTTGAAAATGAATATTCATTATACAACAGCTTTTTCTTTGCACTAATTAGATTTATTTTTTAAATCTTAAAGTCTAGTACTGATCATTTAGGCGACTTTTAATATATATGCTAAAAGGAGCTGTCGTATAATGAAAAAACTCCCGAAGGAGTTTAAAAAAAGTTAATTTGGGTAATTCTTTAAAGATTATATCAATAATTATTCGTTTTTAATTGTTAATTGAGCTGTCTTTAGACAGCTCTTAATACTCTATAGGAACATTTGAAATATAACCAGAAAAATCACTCCTGGTACTCCTAAAAACCCTGCTATTAATGCAGTAACCCAATTTATTGCTATGGCAAAACCAAAGTATGAACCTAAAACATTAGCTAAGTATAATAATACTATCCCAATTACACCATTTATTAATATTTTTAACGGCCATTTTAAAAGCTTAATAACTAAATATAATAATACCAGTCCTATCAACCCATATATTATTAAATTAACATCCATAACATCCCCTCCAGTTTATCTTATTCTTCAGTATAAAATATTATTCTATCATTCTTAATTCACGTCTCTTCGCAACACTTATTAAATAATCATATCTTGTTCTTGCCATATCTTCAGAATATATTGCTAATTCAACTAATTTAGGATCACTTACATAATCAAATAAAGCCCTAGCTACTTCCATTTCTGAAATAGTTTCTTTAATATTATTTAATAGGACTATATCCTCTTCACTATACTCTTTCTTACTCTTCTCTGTATTTCTTAGCAATAAATCTAAAATTATATTTTTATTCATTGTTTTCCCTCCTAAATATTTTATATTAAAGTACTATCCATTTTTAGGATAATTATTCAGAAAGAAAAAAACTTTTGACCAATATTCTATATTTACTTAGCATTACTTAATAAGTCTGTATTACCTATAATAAAGGTGCAAAAACCCTAATTACTGCTGCTAATAATTTCTTATACCACTTTTCATTGTAACAATCTTCTAAGGTCATTAATTGACACTGATCTAATGTTTCTAAGAAGTCTTTCTTTATTTCAATTACCGACTTAGTCTTATATAAAAATACTCCACATTCAAAATGTAAATAAAGACTTCTATAATCCATATTAATAGAACCAACTACTCCTATCTTATCATCTGATACAAATGTCTTTGAGTGTATAAATCCAGGAGTATATTCATATATCTTAATTCCAGCCTCAATTAATTGAGCATAATAAGCTCTAGTAACTAAGTGTACATACCACTTATCTTCTATATGAGGAGTAACTATTATTACTTCAACTCCACTTTTTGCTGCTAAAGTTAATGCAGTTACTAATTCATTATCTACTATTAAATAAGGAGTATTTATATAAATATAATCTTTAGCCTTATTTATAATATTTAAATAAACATATTCACCTACAGTTTCATCATCTAATGGACTGTCCCCATAAGGCTGAACATACCCATCATCCTCAAAAGCTCCTTTATAATTAACATGTGGCCTATATTTATTATAATCTTCTTTTTCTCCACAGTTAAACTCCCAATCCTGCAAGAACATCATAGTAAGATTCCATACCGCTTCACCTTTTAATACTATAGAAGCATCCTTCCAATGTCCAAATCTAACTACTTCATTTATATACTCATCGGCTAAATTTATACCTCCAGTAAAGGCTGTATGTCCATCTATAACAGTTATTTTTCTATGATCTCTATGATTCATAATAACTGATAAAAATGGCACAAATGGGTTGAATACTAAGCATTTAATCCCCTTTTTCCTTAGTTTTTCATAATACTTATAAGGTAACGTTCTAAGGCATCCCATATCATCATATATAAGCCTAACATCTACCCCTTCCTTTACTTTTTCTTCAAGAATTTCAAGAATGCTATCCCACATCTTTCCTTCTCGTATTATAAAGTACTCCATAAATATATACTTCTTAGCTTTCTTAAGCTCTCTTTTTAGTTCTTCAAAAAATTCTTCTCCAGGTGACAAGTATTTAGTGTAGGTATTTTTGTATATTGGCGCTGCTGCATACTTATTTAAATATTTTACTTGGTTAGAAATTGATTTTTCTTCTTTTTCAATTTCATTAAATATTTCAGGATTTTGCTCTAAGTATTTAGCCCCTTCTATATGAATCTTATTTATTCTCCTTCTAAACCTTTTTGTTGTTCTTCTTAATCCAAAAATTAAATAAAACAATCCTCCAAAAACAGGCACTAGCGATACAGGTATTATCCATGCTAGTTTAAAAGATGGATTATCAGTTTGGCTCATTATATATATTACTACCACTATGCTAATGGCTGTAAATAATACATATAGATAAACAAAGGATTCAGATAAAGTCCAAATAGTAAAAGCTAAAATACCTACTTGAATAATTATTAGTAGCCCTACAATTACCATTCTACTAAATAGAAATTTTAATAATTTACTCATATATTCACCCTTTACTTAAATTTCTTTTCTCCCCTCAAGGGCCTTAGATAAAGTTACTTCATCAGCATACTCTAAGTCTCCACCAACAGGAATTCCTGATGCTATTCTAGTTACCTTAATATCTAATGGTTTTAAAATTCTTGAAATATACATTGCTGTAGCTTCACCTTCAATATTAGGATTTGTTGCAATAATAACTTCTTTTACATCTGCACTCATTCTTGCAACTAATTCTCTAATTCTTATATCTTGTGGACCTCTTCCTTGCATTGGAGACAAGTTACCATGAAGCACATGATATGTACCATTAAATTCTTTTACTTTTTCCATAGTCATTATGTCCTTAGGCTGTTCTACAACACAAATAACATCCTTATCCCTGTTAGGGTTAGCACATATTGCACATGGGTCTGAATCTGTGAAATTCCCACATATTGAACAATATTTGATTGTTCCTCTAGCTTTAACTAAAGCATCTGCAAATTCCCTAACTTCATCAGCTGGAAGATTTAAAACATGTAAAGCAAGTCTTTGAGCTGTTTTCTGGCCAATACTTGGCAATTTTGCAAACTCTTCAATAAGCTTTTCTATAGCTACTGGATAAAAATCCATATAATCACCCTTTCTGTCAATTAAATATATAAAAAGGCGAAGTAACTTCGCCTTTTTATGGAACTATATTAAACATAATAGCAGAATAATATAATACCCTGTTTGTAATTTCACTTATCTAATAATATTAGAATAATCCTGGTATATTCATTCCACCAGTTAATTTACCCATTTTTTCTGCACTTTCTTCTTCAGACTTTCTTAATGCTTCATTAACTGCACTAAGAACTAAATCTTCTAACATTTCAACATCATCTGCATCTACAACTTCAGGTTTTATGTTAATAGAAAGTAATTCTTTCTTTCCATTTGCTTTTACAACTACAGCTCCACCACCTACTGAAACCTCATATTCTTTAGTTTCTAGGTCCTTTTGCATTTGCTCCATTTCCTTTTGAAGTTTTTGAGCTTGCTTCATTAGGTTGTTCATGTTTCCTCCCCCAAATCCGCCTGGGAATCCTCCTCTTGCCATAAAAACATCCTCCTTATCATAAAAATCTATTTTTAATTATATAGTATTTTCATTTATTTTACTATATTTATAACATTATTAATATATATGTTTCATAAATATTTTGCATCTTGTAATCTTATATAATTTTAAGTGAAAATAATTTTAAAGTAAATTAAATTTACTCATCCAATATATCTACCATATCAGAACCTAGAGTTTCAATAAGCATATCTGCAGTAGATTTCTCATCACTACTTCCTTCTTCTACTGTAAAGACTATCTTAATATCTTCTCTAAAAATCTCTGCAAGAATTTCTTGAAGTAATGCTCTATATTCAGGTTTTTCTAATCTATCCTTATTAAACTTATATTGATCTTCATATTCTATAGTTAGAATTCCTTTACTACAATCTATAGGTTTTCCAGTAATTAAAGATGCATAAACAATCATTGCTCTTCTAGCTTTAATTCTTTCTAATATATCCTTCCAAGATTTTTGAATATCACCTAATGATACCTTAGAGGAATCATTACCTGAAGTATGATGAATAACTTCTTTTCTTACTTCATTCTTTATTTCCTTAACAGCTGCATCTGCTTTAACTTTTCCATCTACTACAGCTTCAGTTTGAACCTTTATACTTCCATTCTTTAAGGATGCTTCAAGTTTATTTAATCTGCTTAAAATAACCTCATTAGATGTATCATATTCTATTTTACACATTTTTATTATTGCAAGCTCTAAGTATAGTCTTGCTTGCTTACTTATTTTCGCATTACCTTCTGCTTCTTGAAGAATTCTTATATATCTCATAACTTCTTCAGCTCTTAGCTTACTACCTTGTTCCTTAATTAAAGTTATGTTTTCCTCAGACATATCTAATACATCTTCAGGATTATTAGTAACTTTAGCCATAAGAATATTTCTATAATGACTTATAAGATCTTTTATAAAAAGATATATATCCTTACCTGCATAAACTACCTCATCTATAATTCCTATAGACTTTTCTACATTTCTTTGATTGACTGCATTAGTTAATGCAAATAAGTGATCATTAGTTACAAGGCCTAGCATATTAATAAGAATATCATATTCTACTGCACCATTTCCCATAGAAATAGCTTGATCTAATATACTTAAGGCATCTCTCATGGCCCCATCAGAAACTCTTGCAATTAAGCTTAAACTCTTATCATCAGCTATTGCATTTTGATCATCTACTATCTTTCTAAGTCTACCTATTATTTCATTATTGTTTATCCTTTTAAAGTCAAATCTTTGACATCTTGAAAGAATAGTAATAGGTAATTTTTGTGGATCTGTTGTTGCTAATATAAATATTACATTCTTAGGTGGTTCTTCTAATGTTTTTAAGAAGGCATTAACAGCACCTGTAGATAACATGTGAACTTCGTCCATTATATATACTTTATATCTACCTTCTTGAGGTGGGTACTTAACATCATCTATTATATCTCTTATCTTATCAATACCATTATTAGAAGCTGCATCTAATTCTGTAACATCTATTGCTAGCCCTTCATCTATCTTCTTACACATCTCACACTTATTACAAGGTTCTCCATCATGTAAATCAAGACAGTTTAAAGCCTTAGCAAAAACCTTAGCTGTAGTTGTTTTACCAGTTCCTCTAGTGCCACAGAAAAGATAAGCATGAGCTATTCTATCATTTAGTATTTGATTTTTAACAGTTGTTGTTATATGTTCTTGACCAACAATATCATAAAAATTTTGTGGTCTCCATTCTCTATATAAAGCTGTATATCCCATAATATCATTCCTTATTTTTATCATTTATTTATATTATAGACTAAAGATTAAAATTAATGAAGAAATAAAAGTTATAACTTAATAAATTTAAAGAAACCCAAGTTAAACTTGAGTTCCTTCAAAATTACTTTACATTATTTTTTCTTATAACTAAAAATTCAACAATAGTAATTACTAATCCTATAACTCCAATCAGCTTAAAAGATATTTCCAAGGAAATAATATCCCCTATATATCCGCATAAAGGGAATAATAATATCATCATTAATGAATAAAACATACTCTCTACTGAAATTATAGTTGCTCTTTGTTTAGATTCAACACTAGAATTTACCAATTTACTACTAATAGGTTGAAGTATAGAAGTTAGAAATCCTATAAGAACAAAAATTAATATTATTACTTCATTACTTGAATAACCCATTAATACTATAAGTAAACTAATTAACATCGATATAGATATCCAACCAATAGTCTTAAACTTCTTATATATCTTATCACTTAAAATTGCTCCAAAAGATGAAAGTATTCCATTAAATAAAAATATTATTGAAATACTTATTCTTGAATAACCTGAATCACTTAAGAATTGTTGACCATAAAAATATATTATTGCTGAAAAAGTATAAATTAAAGGAAAGTACATTAATATATTTAAAAGCTTCTTATTATTTTTCAATATATTTATCGAGGTTTTAAAATGATTTACCACCGTTACTCTTTCTTCATGAGTTTCCCTTATATCAACTTCAGTAAAATTAAAAGAAATAGTTAAAGAAAATATACCAATAACAATTGCAGTAATATAACTTATAGAAAAATCTATTTGAGATAAAATTCCACCTACAAATACTGCTAACCCCTGCGAAATTTCTATTATTAAATTTAACCTACCATTAATCTTTAAATATTCATCTTCTCTTTTTAATGTTTTAAGTGTATCGTATATCAATGCTTCTTCAGATCCTGAATTCAAATTATATCCCCAGGCTGATAATATAAATCCAATAGCAAATCCAAGAAAGGAATTTGAAAATAACATTATTATTGCTGAAATTAATGATGTTATTCTACCAATTATCATTATTTTTCTTCTACCAAATAAATCAGCTAATGCTCCAGTTGGTATTTCTGAAATAAAACCTGTAATATGAAATATTCCTTCTAGTAAACCTATTTGTGCTAAATTCAT
>JAHAIU010000094.1 GCA_018372555.1 Clostridium sp. | reverse complement strand
TTGTCCCCAACCATTACTATTGTCATTATTATAACCAGGGTCATATGTATTTTCAGATTCATTGCTTTCGCTACTACCTTCTTCATTTTCTTCTGCTTCTTTTAATAACTCATTATAGATATTTTCATAATATAAAATATCTTTATCAATATCTTCTTCTGTAATAGTTAAATCAGCATTTTCATCTAATTCCTTAATTTTATCCTTAAGTTCTTGCAGTTTAACCTTTTTTTCTTCTTCCTTTTTCTTTTCTTCTGCTTTTCTTTTTTCTTCTTCTTGTTTATTAGTCAAATCCTCATCATTACTCTTTGTCACTACAAGTGAAAGGTTCCTCTTATTTAAATTATTTGAATAAATACTTCCTAAAATTAATACAGCAACTAACATAACTACCAAGATTATACATATACTAACTTTAAAAATTATGTTTTTATCTAAATATTCTTTTAGTTGCTTAAATATCTTAAATCTCTTCATTATTCTTCTCCATTTCTATCTTTTCCATATTTACACCTATATTTTAACAAAATTTATCATTTTGCACAAATAAAATATTATACATTTTATTCTACTTATGGTAATATATCCTTACAAAACATTTTATGGAGGTGGATTAATGGAAGTGCTCGAAAAAGAAAAGACTTTTGTAACTTCGTATTATATTGATATAATAAAAAACATTTTCTATACTCCTAGAATTTTTATTACTACAAATTATATAAGAAAAACATTAAAAACCATGGAAGTTACTCTTAAAGAAAATAGTCTTAATGAATCTGATAAAGATTTAATAGATTTAATTATAGGTATTTGTCATTATTATTTAAATGAATATAATACTGCTAATAAATACTTCGAGGATTTATTATATAGTAGTACTTTTTATTCAACTAATTCCTTTAAAGGTATAGTTTATACTATGCTTACACTAAATAATTTAAGACTTAATGATATAGAAAAACATAATACTTACTTAACTCTTAGTATTAATTTTTTAGAGGAAAGTAATTATAATGAGCTTCTAATTTACTTATATTTAAATGTTTCATGTAATAAGCTTGAAATTTATAATATTGATGAATTTCTTTATAGTAATATAAATAATATTTTTTCTTTATTATTGGATTATGAAGGCCCTTATTCTTCTCAAGCATATCTACTTCTTGGAAGGATTTATTATAAATTTTTAAATCTAAATACTATTGCACTAAACTTATTTGAGAAGTCTTTATCAATTGCGAGGAAAAATAAAGAAAGAAAAATAGAAATTCTAGTTTATTACAATCAAGCTTCTACTTATTTAGCTATGGACAATTTTCATGAAGGAATAAATCTTTTAAAAAATATTTTGAATAAATATTCTAACAAATTATCCTGTATCCTTAAAATAAAGGTTTATAGTAAACTTTTAGAGTTATACTATCTTTCGAGTTCTAGTTTAAATGAAGCTAAAGACTTGTTAAGTTTATATAAAAAAGAACTCTATAAATTGGATCCATTATATACTGATATTTATCTAACAAAATATAATCTAATATATGTACACTATAAGCTACTTGAAGCAAATGAAAAAATAAGTAAGCCCCTTGCAGATGAACTCTTTTATTATTTAGAAGCTGCATCTATTGTTTATAAAAGCAATTTCTCTGACTTTACTTTTATGGAATTTCAATATTGGATAGAAATATCTTATGGTGATTTATATAGAGCTCTAAAAGATTTTGATAATGCTTTATTACATCATAAGAAGGCTATTCTTTTTTCAGAAAATTTTAGAAATAAAAACAATATTCGCCTTTATAAATCAATTTCAGCAGATTATGAATCATTAAAGGATTTTAAAACCGCCCTTAAATATTACAAGATATCTATTGATACTTTAGAAGCAATAAATACAAATTCAATAGATAATTTCTATAGTAAGATTTTTGAAGATTTTGACAGTAAATCAATATTACATTCAGTAAATAACAAATTCTTTACTAACTTAAGTCATGAGCTTAAAACACCCGTTAATATTATTTATTCACTAATCCAATTAATGAGTACATTAAAAAATTACAATGATAATTCTATAAAAGAATGTTTTCTAAAATATGAGAAAACCCTTAAACAAAATTGCTTAAGGATGCTAAAACTTATAAATAATTTAATTGATATAACTAAAATAGATTCAGGAATTGGTGAGCTAGACTTGGTGTTATTAGATATAGTTCCTTTTGTTGAAGATTTAGCCTTTTCCATAATACCATTTGCTAACCATAAGAATATTAATGTCATTTTTGATACTAATATTGAGAAGCTATATTTAAAAGTAGATCCTTATGCCTTTGAAAGAGTATTATTAAATTTACTTTCTAATGCTGTAAAGTTTAATAATATAGATGGAAATGTGTTTATCACTATAAATTGTAACGATGAATCTGTAGATATAATTGTTCGTGATGATGGAATAGGAGTTCCTGATATATTTATTGATAATTTATTTGATAGATTTTATAAAGTGGATACTACTCTTTCTAGAAAATATGAAGGAAGTGGTGTTGGACTTTCTATAACTAAATCCCTAGTAGAACTTCATGGTGGAACTATAAGAATAAATGAGGATTACAAAAATGGCACTGAATTTATAGTAAATATGCCAATTCCTAACCAAAAAAATATAGATATTAAAAATAAATATGATTACTTTATAGATGACGAGAAGATATTAAGGGAATTCTCAGATATATATGAACTGTTTTAAGAAAATATAAAACGAAAAATGATATCCATTAATTAGGATATCATTTTTCATTAAGGGGATAATTAACTAATTGTTAAGCACTAACAACTATATTTATATAATACTATTCTTTTATGTCAATACTGTTACAAAATTAATATTCTACTATTTTTTAAGAAAATTCCACTTGAAGCTAAGAATCACTTTATTTTGCCCATCTATATACACTAAAAAATAAACATATAATAGCGACTCCTAAAATCAACCACAGAATAGCAGTTATTATATTGTAATACTTTTTCATCCCCTCATATCCTTATTATTATAATATTCTATAGCTGATTTTAAAAACTTTACAGTTCTTATAGGTACTTTTCCTATTGATGTTTCTCCTGCTAGTAAAAATCCATCTACTCCTAAGTTAATAAAATTATAAATACTTTCTATTTCAGGTAATGTTGCAAAATGTCCATTTTTCATACTATTTAATAAATGTGTAGCTATAATAACTCTTTTATTTTTTTCCTTTATTATCTTTATAGCTTTATCCTGTAATCTTACAGCTTCTAATATCCCTGCCTCTGGTACTAAATCCCCTCTACCAATTATAACAGTATCTACTTCATTTAAAATTTCATTTATATTTTCTATTCCTTTAACAGTTTCAACTTTTGCCCATATCTTAAATTTGTTTTTCTTATCTTTTATAATATCTTTTATTAATTTTATATCATCACTACTTTCAACAAAGGACTGACAAATTATATCAGTATCATTCTGCAGTGCAAAATTTATATTTTCAACATCATTTTTTCTTATATAATTCTTTTCCTCTACTAACCCTGGTATATTACATCCTTTCCCCTCTCTAATAATACCACCCTTTATTACCCTTACTTTTATTATTCCATCATTAACAGAAATAACTTCAAAATTCATAGTATTATCTTTCATAGAAATAGTTTTAATATCACTTCTTTCAATTACCTTTCTTTCTATATTTAAGGGCACATATTTCCTTTCTTTCATATCTTTAAAACTAATGCTACTATAAAAGTCTTCACCACAAAAATATATTTCTTGATTATTATAAACCTTATATATATTTTTTAAACTTTTAGATACTCTTATTTTTTTGCCTGATAAATCTATCAAAATATGTAAATTTCTTTTTAAATCTCTAGAGTTTCCTATAACTTTTTCGAAGTCATCTTTATTAAAATGTGAACAGTTTAATCTAATTATATCTACTCCACCCTCAATAAGTTCTTTAAATATCCATTTATCAATTGTTTTTGGCCCAATAGTTGCAATAATATTCATAGCCTTCTCCTTATAAGTATTGTTACTTATCTTTACTATGAATCCTTCATTTTTATTACAAGTATTTATATATAAAAAAATGATATCCCTAGCATTATTGGGATATCATTTAATAAACCTCTTCAATATTCATAATTCTTTTAAATCCTTTAATATTTCTTTTATTGTAATTATTTCTACTTTCTCTATTAATTTTTCTGGAATTTTTAATACTATACCTAGGGCATTAATATTCTTTAATAAATATAGATTTTCTCCTTCTTTCTTTTCAATTGTAACTGGTTCTTTCATTAACTTTTCAATACTAGAATTAATAACTGCCTCTATTTTCTTATTAGGGCTATAATAAATATAAATACCTTCTATTTTATCTAAAAACTCAATTTTAAAATAAAAATCTATATTTGTGACATTAGATTTAAGAACTTTTTTTCTTAATATTTTCCCATAGTTTATATTTTTATTATAATCTACATCCTCCTCTGAAAGATTTACCATAAAGTCTCCACTATCTTTTATATAGTTAAGAATTTCATCTAAAATATTTTTATTATTTATATCTAATCCGTATTTCACATATGCTCCATAAAACCTATTGTTATTTCATTTTATTCCAATGATATTAAAATGTTCTAAAGTATTTTCATATGGAATAAACTAATATATGAATAATTAATAGGAGGGCTTTTTCCTTAAATGAAAAGATTATCTAAATTAATTTTTATAACATTATTAACAACCTTATTTATAGGTTGTAGCCTAAATACTGCTCAATACATAAGTCCTGGTACTAAACCTAAGGTCAATTATTATACTGAGGAAATAAAGGAACTAATTTCTAAAAATAAAGAATATAAGATTAAAGTTTTTGATATGAATATATATAAGTATTACGATGTTGATAAAAGTGAATATGATATAATTCCTGAATTTATAGACACATTAAATACTGAAAATTATAAAGCTGAAATTGAAAAAGATTCTATTCCTAATTATAAGCTTATAATAGAGTTTTCTGATAATAAATATGTAATTAATGCATATAATGATGAACTTTTATCTATATATCCTTGGGATGGAATTTATGAAGAAGATACTATTTCAATGGAGGGTGTGTCTGATTATTATAACTTATATAATTTCTGTGAGTATATTAAAAAGGTAGCTAGTAATGAGATAAAAAAATAGGGGTCGTTTTACAAACAATCCCTATTAATAATTAAATATTAAACTTAATGATTAATTTTTTAAACTCCTAAATGAGTTTTTTCTTTAATTTTTCATTTATTATTGTCCAATATAATCTATAGATTATTTTCTAAATTTAATAATATCCTAAAAATTCTCTCTCTTTTTAAAGGATGAATAAGGTTAGGGGCTATTTCACATAATGGTTTTAAGACAAATTCTCTTTCTTCCATTCTAGGATGAGGTATAGTTACGTAATCATCTGAAGTTATATAATCATCAAATAATACTATATCTAAATCTATTATTCTAGGTCCCCATTTGACTATTCTTTCCCTCTTCATTTCTTTTTCAATATTTAATAAATTAGCCATTAGTTCCTTTGGTTCTAAAAATGTCTCAACTTCAATAGCAACATTTTTGAATACATCTTGATTTTCATAGCCCCAAGGTTCTGTTTCTATTATTGATGATACCTTAGTAACTTTAGCTTCCTTTATTTCTTCTATTTTCTTTATTGATGTCTTTATATTTTCTTCCTTATCTCCAATATTACTTCCAATTGAAATATATGCTTTATGCCATTTTCTATAGACTTCTACAGCTGCAGTATCTAAATGTCTACCTATAGGAGCCCAAGGTTTCTTTAGTAATACTTTGCAAGCTTTTACTAGTGAATAATTTAAAAGAATATATTCTGCTATCTTTTCTGCTGCTGTTTCTATTAAGTCATAACTTTCTCTTTGAAATTCCTTTTCAATATTATGACATAACTCTCCATAATGAACTGATTTACTTAAATCATTTGTAATAGCTGCTGTTCTTAAGTCAACCTCTAGTTCTAATGATATAATAAATTTTTGCCCTAATGACTTTTCTTCATTAAAAACTCCATGATTAGCAAAAATCTCAACATCTTTTAAATATAATTTATCCATAAAATCTCCTATTTACTTCTTAATATTTTATCTGTCATTACACAAGCTCTCTTATTTTCAAGAACATCATGTACCCTAACTATGTTACATCCTTTCATTATTCCCATAACTGTTGTTGCAATAGTTCCTTCAAGTCTTTTATCAGTTGGTAGCTCTAAAGCTAAGCCAATCATAGACTTTCTAGATGTAGCAAGTAAAACAGGATATCCAATCTCTACGATTTTTTCTAAATTATCCATAACTATTAAATTTTCTTCATAGGTCTTAGCAAAACCTATTCCTGGATCTAATATAATGTTTTCTCTTATAACACCAGCTTCTAAAGCTATATTAATACTATCAACTAAATCATATATAACATCATGCATTAATTTTTTATAAGGTTTATTTTCTCTATTATGCATTAATATACAAGGCACATTATATTTAGCTGCTACCTTAGCTATATTTTCATCTTTTTTAAAGCCCCAAACATCATTAATAATATCAGCACCTGCTAAAATTGCTTCCTCAGCAGTTCTACTCTTATATGTATCTATTGATATTATTACATCTAATTCTTTTTTTATAGCCTTTATTATAGGTATAACTCTATTGATTTCTTCTTCTTCTGATACATATTCAGCACCTGGTCTAGTAGATTCCCCTCCGATATCTATAATATCAGCACCTTCCTCTACCATTATTTTTGCTCTTTTAACAGCTTCTTCTACTTCATTATACTTCCCACCATCTGAAAAAGAATCTGGCGTTACATTCAGTATTCCCATAACATATGTTCTTTCATTTAAATCAATGTTCCTATTTCCTATTTTCATAACATTCTCTCCCATTTAAAGCTTTATTATTTTATTTTTCTTTTCTTCTTTCCAGTAGCATTCCTTATATGCCCTACAATTAAAACAATTTCTTGAAAGCTTATCACTAGTATAAATAAGCTTAGAAAGTTCATCATCAGTTTCTTTTCTATGATTATCTATTGCTCTTAAAATCTCCTCTTTATCCTCTACTGTAAAATTAGTTTCACCTAGTAAATCTTTAGCTATTTCTGCACTAGCCTTATGATGATCTTTACCTTCTGTATATTCTGGCACTCTGCCTATATCATGAAGTAATGCTATAGCATATATTACTTCCTTCTTGAAGTTTAACTTTTTCTCCATTACTGTAATATATGCTATTCTTGCCACATCTAAAAAATGAGACAAATCATGTCCACAATACCATCTATCTTTTTCTAACTCACCAAGTTTTCTAAGTAGTTCTTTGTATTTAGGATTACTTAAAATACTATTCACATTTTCCAAAGCTTCACCTTCTATCTAAATACTACTTGATAAAATTCATCACTTCTTTTCTAAGCTCATAATCTTCCTTAAAACATCCTCTATAAGTGGTAGTTACAGTTTTAGCCCCTGGCTTTTTAACTCCTCTCATAGTCATACACATGTGCTCACCTTCAATTACTACCATAACGCCTTTAGCATCTAAGTATTTCATTAAAGCATCTGCTATTTCAGTAGTTAATCTTTCTTGAAGTTGAGGTTTCTTAGCATAAACCTCTACACATCTAGCTAACTTTGAAAGCCCTGCTACCTTTCCTTTAGGTATGTATGCTATATGAGCCTTCCCATAAAAAGGTACAAAATGATGTTCACACATAGAGAAAAATGTAATGTCCTTTTCTAGCACTAAATCATTTCCTTCAACAGTAAAAGTTTTTGATAATTCCTTTTCTGCCGTTTGCCCAATGCCAGAAAAAATTTCCTCATACATTCTAGCAATTCTATCAGGTGTTTCTAATAATCCTTCTCTTGATATATCTTCACCTATTCCCTCTATAATAAGCTTAACGCCTTCCATTATCTTTTCTCTATCTACCATTATTAATCCTCCTAAACATCAATCTCTGCTTCATACTCTTCTCTAATTTTATTTGTCATCTTATTATTGGAAAATATTTTATCTTCAATTTTACTTACTCCCATTATCCCAAGTAAGCTATTAGTTATAAATACTTCATCTGCATTTAATAAATCTTCTATTGTTATTTTTTTCTCGGTAATAATATATTTACCTAAAAGATACTCTCTTATAGTTCCTTGAAGAAGACCTTCTTCTACTCCAGGCGTAAATATTTCTCCAGATGATACTACAAATATATTGCTAACACTACCTTCAGCTAAATATCCCTTTTCATTAAAGAAGATTACTTCATCATAATTTTTCTTTATTGCCTCTTCCCGCTCTAAGATATTTTCTAAATAATTAATTGATTTAATATTATTTATCCTTGAGGTAGAGTTTCTGCTAACTTCAGATATTTTTAAAGAAAATCCTCTTAAATAATCACCGCTAGTATAAGTTAGTGGCCTACTTTGAAAAACAATATTTTTTTCTGTTACCACTACCTTTAAGCCACAATTTTTTAAATTTAATCTATCTAATATATTTTCAATATATCTTACATCTACCCTATCTCCAATATTCAGAAATTCAATTGCATTATTTAGTCTATCTACATGTTCTTTTAAAAATATTGGATGATTTTTGATTAAAATAGTTTCAAAAGCCCCTCTTCCAAAGAAGTATCCATTATCTAGCTGAATCTTCTCATTATTAATTATTAAATTCCTCATTTTATTACCCCATGTTTTATTTTCTTTTGCAAAATTTATAATAAAACCTTCATTAAAGCCTTGGCCTTATCTATAGTCTCTGAATATTCATCTTCTTCAATAGAATCAAAGGTAATTCCTCCACCTACTCCAAAGTATGCCTTATTACCTTTTTTCACTATTGTCCTAATAGCAATATTAAAATCAGCATTTCCCCTAAAGTCAAAATATCCTATTATTCCAGTATATATATTTCTTTTTAGCCCTTCTAACTCTTCTATAATTTCCATTGACCTAATTTTAGGTGTACCTGTAATAGATCCTCCTGGAAAACATTCTTTAATGCATTTTACAGCTGAAATATTCTCCTTTAGCATACCTTCTACTGTAGATACTAAGTGAAATACTGTTGCATATTTCTCAAGCTTAAAAAGTTCTGTAACCTTAACAGAATGAGGCTTACATACCTTACTTAAATCATTTCTTTCTAGGTCAACTACCATTAATAATTCAGCCTTATCTTTTTCACTGTTCATAAGTTCCAAACTATTTTTAATATCTTCCTCTTGGTCCTTTCCTCTAGGTCTTGTACCTTTTATTGGTCTTGTAATAACCTTTCTATCCTTAACTTCTATAAATCTTTCTGGAGATGAACTTATTATTTCTACATCTTCAAAGTTTACATAGGCTGAAAAAGGAGCTTTATTTATACTTCTAAGCTTTTTATAAATATCAAAGCCATTTTCTTTATTTTCTATTGTAAATCTTTGAGTCATATTGGCTATATATACATCACCACTTACTATATAATCCTTAAGTCTACTTATTGCACTTTTATATTCATCTTTAGTGAAATTCGAAGAAAATTCACTATAATCATCCTCCGAAAGTTCTGCTTTTACATTATCTTTATTATAATTTATTTCTACAGTATTTTTATTAATTAAACTTAATATATCATCTATTTCTTCATCAATGCCATCTAATGAAGTTATATATTGTTTATTATTCTTTAAATCGAAAATAATAATATTCTTATAAAAAGCAAAGCTAATATCACTTATATTAAAATCTTCCTTGCTTGTATTAGGTATTTCTTCAATTACTCTTGCAGCATCATAAGAAATATATCCTATAGCACCTGAAAGTAATGGTATTTCTTTATATTCTTCCATTGTAAATTTATATTCACTAACTAACTTTTCTAAAACTTCAAATGGACTTCCCTGAACTT
>JAHAIU010000561.1 GCA_018372555.1 Clostridium sp. | reverse complement strand
ATAATTACTGGGTTATCATCTATATTTTTTAGTTTTTGAGGAAAATCTTCGTCTAATAAAGTCGATATTTTTATATCTTCTCTATCACAAATTTCTATTGTTCTTTTTGCAACTTCATTTGCATATTTTAATTCATCTTTAGTTATAATTCCTTTTATTTTTAAATTTATATTATTTAAATAGTCTATCGTTTCACTAGTTTCTAAACTATTTAATACACCTTGTCTTATTATTTTATTTATAGTTTTTCGCCCCAATCCTTTTATTAATGTAAGTGTTATTATTAGTTCTGCATTATTCATTTTGTCTCCATTAATCATTTTTTTATTATATTTAGTATTTGTGCAAAATAAAAAACTATGTGAAATTATCACATAGTTTTTTATTTTTAATGATGTGAATAGAAATAGTTTATATCAGATTTAGATACCCCGAAATAAGATAGATATTCATAATTTGCCATATCTGGCCATCTATCATATACTATACTAATCAGTTGATATGCATTTAATAAAGTATATATTTCACCATTAAAATCTATAGTATCACTCTTAATT
Organism: Clostridium sp.; assembly: GCA_018372555.1. Taxonomy (GTDB): domain Bacteria; phylum Bacillota; class Clostridia; order Clostridiales; family Clostridiaceae; genus Clostridium. The sequence continues at coordinate 595 of JAHAIU010000561.1, read as the reverse complement.
ACTTTAACATAAATATCACCTTGTGAAGTTGTATAATAAATTGTATTTCCAGACTCTCTTCTACTTAATATTGTCGCATTAAATCCTTCTGATGCCATATACCCTGCTATAATTTGGCTTCTAGTGAATTTATAAATACCTAATCCTGAATCATCATTAGCAAATACTACATATTTTCCTAATATTTTTTGTTCAACACTAGATTGCTGTTTTATTTTACTTTGTCTAAATATATTTATTGCATTTTCTAATTTTGAAACTTGATTATCAACTTCCTTTTGTGTAACAGAGTCATTATTATAAACCTTTTTCGCATCATTTATCGAATTTTTCAATTTTTGTTTTGAACCTGATTTATATTGACCTATTTGCTTGCCTTCACTTGAATTATTATACAAATCTTCTGCTTTATTTATATAATTCTTTAATTCATCCTTATCTACAGGCCTTATTATATTATCTTTAAACGCTTTAATTGCATCTATAAGTTCTTCATTTATATCATTTGCTTCATTATATTTTATAATCTTATTATTTATAAGTTTTTGGGCATTTTTTAGAACATACTGCAGTTTATTTTTATATTCTTTAGATA
>JAHAIU010000093.1 GCA_018372555.1 Clostridium sp. | reverse complement strand
TTTTTTTCTTGCTCATCTTCATACCTCTTTTCTAAATTTGAAAATTCTTTTTTAATTTTATGCAACTGATTATAATATAATGTTACACCTAATGTTAAATTTTGTTAAGTAAGCACTTTTCTGTATCATAGTTTCATAAAGTATACTAATGTAATAAAATGCTTCGCATTTTATTAATTAAGGAATAAAAGAATGCATATAAAAAAATCCTTACATTTTTTTATAAGAATATCTTTATAACAAAAGAGGTTTTGCAGTGCAAAACCTCTTCCTTAATTCCTTCATTTTAAATATTAAATTACTATCAAATATCATTATTTAATGTAGTTATAAGATCAAGTAATATTTTAATTTAACATGCATACTCCGCAATAATTCTTGAAATTCAGCTTGCTGAATTTCTTCCTTTGGTCAGCTGCATCCACAAGTTTAAATTATTCAAGGAGTTTTTAACATATTGTGCGTAAGCCGACTTGGAGTTTACGACGGAGGCCGAGCATAATATGTTAAAAACTCCTAAGATGGACAAGCGTGTGGATATAATTAAATAATATGAGGCCGAGCATAATATGTTAAAAACTCCTGCTCAATTTAAAACATCTTATCTTACTATTTTCTTAACTAAAGCCCCGATTCCTACTCCCATCATTAAAATACCTATTAGCATTTCAATATTGCTAAGCATATAGGATGCTGGCGATGGTTGCGCTTCAGTTAATCCAACTCCTGCAAACATTCCAACACTCAAGTTTAATGATTCATTATATAAAGTTAAAAGTTCCCTAAAATTAATATTATATAAATCAGATAAGTTTACTATTTCACCATTAAGCACTACTCCAAATAGTAAATATAAAATTGAAAATACTATAATAACCGCTATAGAAAAATAAACTGCATATATAGGTCTCTCTCCATATCCACAACTTAATAGTCCAACAGTTGAAGAAATTTTAGGCATAGGCTTAAGTACATTTCTTTGAACCTTCCTACATAAAAAATAGTACTCTCCAAAATTATTTTTTAAATTATTCTCCTTAAATTTATCTGCAATATTTTCATATACAGTATAAATTCCTTCATATTCCTCCCTATCTTTTTTTCTTAATTCAATCTTATCGAAGAAAGCTTTCTCATCTAGTTTACTTTTATCTTTATCTTTAAATTCTAAATCCTCGATATATGTATTTACTAACTTAAAGCCTGATAAATTCGAATCTGTTATAAATATCTTATTCAGCTCTGAATTTATTATCATGCCACTACTAACATCACATAAATTAAAGGTAGTTTCTTTAAGCTTACAATTATCAAAAATAATAAATTCTAAACTAGATAAAAAGAATTTTGAATATATATTACAATTAATAAACTCACAAGATAAGTTATCATCTATATTTAAATTGGGCTTATCTTCACTTTCTTTTTTTACAAAAGAACAGTCTTCAAATAATACTCCACCACCTATAAAGTCACAATCATTAAAAATACATCCAATAAATTTACATCTTAAAAATTTTACATTCGAAAATATGCATTTATTAAAAGTTGCACATACAATATCTAAGTCTGCAATTTCTTTGAAATCCTCTTCCCACTTGGGATGACCACCACCAAAAACAATTTCATTATGATTCTTATAGCTATATTTCTCATTTGGTGAATATAACTTCAATATTGTTTTGCTACTTGAGATACTATTAATAAGTTTTCTATTATTCTCTCTTCTTTTATATAATTGATCTATTGCTACTTCTTTTTCTTCTTTAAAATTAATATAAGCCATAATAATTACTTCCTTTTTTAATACTCTGCTTATATTATTTCCTAAATGTTTTTATAAATTCCATGCTTTTTTTAGTAATATTACTGCTTCTTCCATTTCCTTGTTACTTAAACTCGCATAACCTAAAAATACAGTACTAGTTTCCATATTAGGATTGATATATGAGTTTGATAGCCCTAATATCCTTATTTTGTTTTCTTCTGCTTTTTTTATTAATTCCTTTTCGCTCATCCCATTATTAACTTTCAATAATAAATGAAGGCCTGAATTAGTGCCTATAATTTCAGTATTAGAAAAATATTTATTTATAAGATTTATTAATAACTCTCTCTTTTTCTTATATAAATTCCTCATTTTATTTAAATGTCTTTCAAAGTAACCATCTTCTATAAACTTAAATAAAGCTTGTTGTGTGGTTCTAGAAACTGTACATGCTAAAAAGCTAAAGTCTCTTCTATATATTTTTATAAGCTCATCAGGTAGCACCATATAAGCAATTCTTATAGATGGTGAAAAACATTTTGAAAAGGTCCCTAAATAAATAACCCTTCCATTAGAATCTAAACTTTGAAGAGCTGGGATTGGTCTACCTTCAAATCTAAATTCACTATCATAGTCATCCTCAATAATATATCTATTATCATCTTTATTTGCCCAAGATAATAATTGCATTCTTCTATTTATAGGCATTATTATTCCTAATGGAAATTGATGCGATGGAGTAATATGAAGAACTTGAACTTTTGAACCTTCTAGCTCACTTATGCTAATTCCTTGATTATCTAAACTTATTCCCTTTGGATAAATTCCATTAATATTTAAAATCTTTCTTACTTTATAATACCCTGGTTCCTCTACTCCATAACCTTTATTTCTACCTAGTAAATTAATTAATAACTGAATTAAATATTCACTACCAGCACCAACTACAATATTATCTGCAGTAGAGTTTACTCCCCTTGAAAATCTTAAGTAATTAGAAATTGTTTCCCTTAAGTTTTTATCACCTTGAGAGTGACCAATTTGAAGTAGATTTTTATTTTCTTCACTAATTATTTCTTTATTTATTCTTCTCCATATAGCATGTGGAAAACTGTCTAAATCAACTCTACTTGAAAAAAACTCATACTTATATTCATTCTTATTCTTTTTTATAATAGTTTCCTCTTCTATTGTTTCCGCTCCCTTAAAAACTTCTTCAAGTTCGCAAACAAAGTACCCTTTCTTAGGCAGAGAAATAATATATCCCTCTATAATTAATTGTTCATAAGCAGCTTCAATAGTATTTTGACTTATTTGTAAATGCTTAGATAGCTTCCTCTTTGAAGGTAATTTACTATTAGCTTTTAAGTTACCCACTTCAATCTCTTTTTTTAAATAATTATAAAGCTGAATATATAATGGGATGTTACTATTGTTTTCAAAAGATATTGTTATAAAATCCATAAACCCTCCAAACTGATACCATTAATTTTGTTAAAACTGACACTTATCAAAGTTTCAGTTTATGTATATAATAATATCAATAGTGTTATACAAGTTGCAATAGAACTTTTACATTTTATTAAGTTAGTTCATATGTAAAATACTTCAGTTAGTTAATTATACAAGCAACTTATATAAATATTTTAAAACTATATGCTTTCAATTAATGTAATTTACTTTAGAACTATTTTTCACTTAAAATAACATAAGTACAAAAGACTCATATTATTTATTGAAACATATATAGTATAGTCAATTATAGTTAGGAGAATAATTATGGATTTATTACACCCTATTTGGGCAGAAATTAATATAGATAATTTAATAAATAATATAGAAGAAATTAAGAAGCAAGCTAAAGGTAGTGAAGTAATCGGAGTTGTAAAAGCCAATGCATATGGTCATGGTGCTGTAGAAGTTTCTAAAACTCTTTTAGAAAGAGGAATTAAAAAACTAGCAGTAGCTAATATTATTGAAGCTATAGAGCTTAGAGATAATGATATTAAGTCTCCAATTATGCTTCTTGGAATTAGCGAAAACTATGCTATTGACTCAATAATTAAATATGATGTGGAACCTACTATATCCACACTAAGCTTTGCTAAAGAACTTAACAAAAGGGCTATAGCCTCTAATAAAATAATTAATGTTCATATAGCTATCGATTCAGGTATGGGTAGAATTGGTTTTAAAAACACTGAAGATGATATTAATGATATAATTGAAATTTCAAAACTTAGTAATTTAAATATAGAAAGTATTTTTTCTCATTTCTCTACTGCTGACTCAATTGATAAATCTTATTCTGATTATCAAATAGAAGTGTATAATAATATACTATCAGCTTTAGAAGAAAGAGGATTAAAAATATCTAAGAAGAACTTATCTAATAGTGCAGCAATTATAGATTTACCAAAAAGCCACTGTGATTATGTTAGACCTGGTATAATTCAATATGGATATTATCCTTCAATTGAAGTTAATATGAATGACTTAAAAATCAATCCTGTTTTAACATGGAAAACTAGAATAATTCATTTAAAAGAAGTAGAAGAAAATGAATTTATAGGTTATGGTAAAACTTTCAAGACTACTAGAAAAACTAAGATAGCAACCCTTCCAGTAGGTTATGCTGATGGGTATTCAAGGGCCTTATCTAATAAGGGTAAAGTTATTATAAATGGACAGCTTGCTCCTATTATAGGAAATGTTTGTATGGATCAATTTATGGTAGATGTTACTGATATTAAAGATGTTAAAGCCTTCGATGAAGTAATACTTCTTGGAGAATCAGGGAATGTTAAATTCAATGCTGAAGACATGGCAGAAATAATAGGAACAATAAGCTATGAAGTTCTTTGTTTAATTGGAAGAAGAGCTCCTAGAGTATATATAAAGAATAACGAAATAGAAAAAATTAGCTACCTTATGTAGGTAGCTAATTTTTTCCATTTTCTTATCTTGCTTCTAAAAGATTTAAAAGGTGCTACTGTATTAATATGTATCCACTTCCATATAGGCCAGTTAGAAGGAGTCGAAGAAGCCCATTTTCTACTTCCTGCTATAAATAACTCTTCTTCTGAAAAATTATCTATCCATTTTATAATCTCATTTACTTCTTCCTTAAATTTTTCTTTCAATTCTTCTAAAGTATATTCTCTATGTTTATCATAAAAGCTTTTATATAACTCTCCAAGTTTATTCCACTTATATCCTGGAGCTGGTGTAATAACTATTTTCCCTTCTTTCTCATCCTTATCCCAGGTTCTTATTAAATCTAGCCAGCCTAATTGATAAGCAATCATCTCTAATGGTGTTCTGTCTACACCTTCTATCATTTTTTCTTTATCCTCTTCTAAAACTTCATCAAACTCTTTAATAAATAGTTGTGAGGTTTTTTCAATTTCCTTTATCAGATCATTTTTGCTTGCGTATTCTTGCATCCTCTCTTCCCCCTTTTATATACCATTGTATAAAATTAAATGCTATGGAATCATTTCTTTGTAAATATAAACTCACTTATTTATATGATATATGACTTATATATCATAATTTAAAACATATTGCTTAATTTACATATTATTTAATCCATATATTCTCTATTAATTTCTTATATTAAACTTATAAGTTTCTTAAAAATACTTATTTCTCTTAAAGTACATAATTTCAAATACTATAAGTCCTAAAGTTAAAATAATAGTTAATGTAAATCCATAACTATCTTTTAGTAAAGGCATACTTTGAAAGTTCATTCCAAATATACCTGAAACTATAGTTAATGGCAGAGATAAAACTGTTATTATAGTTAATAGTTGCATTGTTTTATTCATTTTATTTGATAACTCTGAATTATAAACATCTATACATGAAAAAATCGATGATTCAATATTTTCAACCAAACTTAAAGTATTATCTAGAACTAATAAAGCCTTACTATATGAATCTATATTACTAAATTCATCGTCTAAGTAAGTTATCATTGATTTATAATAAGTAGTAAATCTCTTTATAAGGGAAACAGATTTTTTAATTTCTAATATCTCTTTATTATCTATTTCTCCATTATAAACTGCACCTTGAAATAGATCGTCCACTATTTCTTCAATTGAAAGTAACTCTTCATTATATACATAAGAAAAATACTGAAATATAAAAAGACATAAATTATATTTATTAATTTTTTTATGTAATGATATCTTCTCTTCTAGAAATTCAAGTAACATTTCATTTTCATAGTTAATAATAAATTTTTCATGATCTATTACTCCATTAATTACTCGTTTTTCTCCATTATCTAATATAGGTATCCTTAAAAATATCATATCTTTATTTTTTATAATTATATCTTTATGAATATTATTAAACTGTTTATCATTCACCATTTCAATATTCTTAGTGTTGTATAAATAACCAACTACACCTTCTAAATTTTCATTTATATTTTCATCAGTAATTATATTTCCCTTTTCTAAAATTACAGTTGCCATCTTCTCATTCCTTAAATTAATTTAGTTAATATTAAATTACAATTTATTACACAGAAATATTATACTTTTAAAAGTAATATTTGGCAATTTACAACCTAAAGGTATTATTAAAAACTAATATAAAAATCATTTATCTACTATAAAATTAGTTTTAATATAAAAAAGAAACTCTGAAATCAGAGCTCCTTCTATTATTTTTATTTAATTTCTACTTTATAATACTTTAGCCAATTATTAATTTGAATTAAATAAGCTATCATTTGAGGTCCAGTCATAAGCTGTCCATACCAAGGTGTCTTATAAGCTTCTCCTCTAGTATCTAATATATTTTTTACTACATTTTTATCTATTATATCTAATATAGGAGACGAAGTATCACTTAATATGCTATTCATCTTATTACATACCATATCAGTGTATATAGGATTATGAGTCTTAGGATATGGGCTCTTTTTCCTATAAATTATTTCTTCTGGAAGTATTCCTTCTAAAGCCTTTCTTAATAACCCTTTTTCTCTTCCATTAAGAAGTTTAATATTATTAGGAATATTAAAGGCATATTCAACTATTTTATAATCAGCAAAAGGCACTCTTACTTCTAAGCTATTTGCCATACTCATTCTATCTTTTCTATTTAATAAATTAAGCATAAACCATCTTAAGTTTAAGTAAAATAATTCTCTCATCCTATATTCTAAAGGACTTTCATTCTCTAAGTGAGGAACTTCACTTAAAGTATTTCTGTATGCAGCATCCGCCGCTTCTTCTATTTTTAAACTCTTTAACTCTGGGCTTAATATAGCTTTTCTTTCTTTTATAAATCTTGACCATGGAAAGGTATTGCTCCATATCATATCATCATTAGTAAACCATGGATATCCTGCAAATAATTCATCTGCACATTCTCCTGATAATGATACTACAAAGTCTTTTTTCACTTCCTTACAAAATAGATATAAAGAAGATTCTACATCTGCCATCCCTGGAGAATCCCTAGCAATTAATGCTTCATCTAAAGAATTAACTAAATCTTCATGATTTAAAATTACATTTCTATGATTACTCCCAATAAACTTACTCATAATTTCAGCATAATACTTATCTGAAGTTGGTTGGTATAATGATGATTTGAAGTATTTTTCATTGTCCTCATACTCAATAGAAAATGTAGTAAGCTGTTTATTCTTCTTTTTAAATTCTGAAGCTACGATAGCCGAAATTGCTGATGAATCTAATCCTCCTGATAAGAAGGTGCATACAGGAACATCTCCAACTAATTGCCTTTTTATAGCATCTATAAGTAACTCTCTTACATGCTCTACAGACTCTTCTTCACTTTCATTAAATTCCTTTGCTTCAAGCCTCCAATAAACTTCTTTTTTTACACCATCGTTATTAAAAACTAAATATTCACCAGGCTTAACCTCTTCAATATCTTTAAAATAAGTTTTTCCTGGAGTTATTGCTGGTCCTAGTGCAAATAATTCTGTTAATCCATCCTTATCTACTACAGACTTAACTAATGGGTGCTTAAGTAATGCCTTAATTTCTGAACCGAAGATTAATGTATTATTTTTTAGGCTATAAAATAAAGGTTTTACTCCCATGGCATCTCTAGCTAAAACTACTTGGTTATTTTCCTTATCATATATAGCAAAGGCAAATATACCATTAAACTTTTCTATAGCACCTATTCCCCATCGAATATATGATAGTAATAAAACTTCTGTATCTGAATACCCTTCAAACTTAAATCCATCATCTATTAATTCGTTTCTTAAATCCTCTGTATTATATAATTCTCCGTTATATACTAATACATATTCCCTATTATCAATACTCTTTTTCATAGGCTGAATTCCACCCTCAGGATCTACTACTATTAATCTTCTATGACCAAACATAACACTATTAGATAAGTATCTCCCTTCAGAATTAGGCCCTCTTAAACTTAAAGTATTAGTCATTGCTTTTAAAGTTCCAAGCTCATCTTTTATATTATTTTTAAAATTAACAAAGCCTGTTATTCCGCACATCTTCATCCTTCTTTCTGAATTTCTATAGTTATAATTATATGTTTTACTTTTCCTAAGAGTGATAAATTTATAATCAATCGTAAAACTCAATATTTCCCTATTATTAAACTACCTTAATGACTTTATATATCCTATTTATTATTATAATCATAACTTTTCAAACATAACTATTGAAACTGCTGGAACTGTAGATTTAGACTGTGAATTAAAGTTCTTTATAGATGAAAGCTCTTTTTCTATAAATGTTGATAAAAATTAAATTGAACATTTAAAAGATATTTATAAAACTTTAATAAAAATAGAACAAATATTTTCAAGTAATAATATTATGCTCAATAAATCTCAAGAAACTTTAGAAATGGCAGTTAATGCTTGTGGTAGCCAGAAATTAGAAAATGGTAACCTATCCGAAATATTCAAAGAAATAAATGAATATTCTTTTAAGTGGATAGAATCTTCCAGAGAAAAATATATAAAAAAGGATTTTACAGATATATTTAAAAAGTATATAAATAATTAAGATGCTGTCGCACAATAAAAAATTAGGACTGAATAATGAAAAATGGGCTGTTTATACGACAGCCCAAATTAAATATTAATAATATACTTTTAATTATTTTCTAAAATAAACTTCTCTATTACTTTTGCAACTCCATCATTATCATTGCTATCAGTAATATAATTTGCTACAGCTTTAACCTCATCAAAGGCATTTTCCATTGCTACACCTAGTCCTGCATATTCAATCATATCAATATCATTCCCTGCATCTCCTAAAGTAATAACTTCTTCTCTCTTAACCCCTAAATGTTTAGCTAAAAGTTCTACACCAATTCCTTTATTAGCTTCCTTGTGTAAAAACTCTAAGAAATGAGGTGAACTTCTTACTACTGTATATTTATCATATAATTCCTTAGGTAATTTTTCTATAGCTTCAGTTAAGACATCCTCTTCATCTATCATCATTATCTTTACTATTACTTCATCATCTTTTATAACAGATATATCCATTTCATTTATATCAATCTTATTAATATTTGCTTCTAGTTCAGTATAAGTGCTATTTTTAGGAGTTACTAATCCATATTTTTCTGAAAAAGCATGAATATTTACTCCAAGATTATCACTAATACTTTTTAAATAATGAAAATCTTCACCCTTTAATGCAATTTTGGCTATTACATCTTTAGTTGAAGTTTTTTGAACAAAAGCACCATTATAACTTAATACATAGTCCTTGTCCGTATACATATCTAATTCCTCTAGATATCTTGAAACACCTTCTATTGGTCTTCCTGTAGCTAATACAACCGTTACGCCCTTATCTCTAGCAGACTTTATTGCATTTTTTGTTCTGTCAGATATAGTTTTATCTTTCCTTAATAAAGTACCATCCATATCAATAGCAACTAACTTATACATATAATCCTCCATTTGTAAATACGAAATTTCCTTTCAATTATATCATATAAAAGGATAGTATCTAGTTTATTTACCAAACTCTACATAAGATTTTAGCACACTGCTAAATCCATCTCTTTTTAAAATTTCAAAAATAACACCAATAACCTCATAACTTGAAGTTATTAAAATATCTTTTCTAATCTTTAGCAAAGCATTTTCAATATCAAATATAATTATCTTTAAGTCTGATTCATTTAGCATACTTTCACTATCTCTAGCTGCATTTTCAATGCTTGTTTTAACCTTTTTTATGTTAAACTCTTCTATTCTTCCATCTTTCTTAATTATTTTCATTTAATACCCTTCTTTCTATATTATTTTTATTATATAAGTTTAAATAATTTCATTTTAATTTACCTAAATTTATTAT
>JAHAIU010000560.1 GCA_018372555.1 Clostridium sp. | reverse complement strand
CCAATAAAAATAGCTACCCACAGTTCAACTATGGATAGCGTATTAGAAAAGTTAAACATAACTTCACTAAAAGACTTTGAAGATCCTAATAAAACAAAAGTTTTCCACAGAAATTTCTAAATAACCAATAATCATTAACACCAACTGTTAATATTTAATAATTTTGGTGGATATTATAATAAAAATCATTTTCTCTTCAGCCCTTGAGAATAGCATGTGATGTTTCTGTAAATTAAATCTTCTACTTAAGCAAAAAGTATTACATGTTATTCTCTTCCCAAAGGGTTAAACTCGGATTCTTATCTAATATAGATTTATATTGATCCAAACTTCCAAACTCTCCTTTTGGATCTAGCTTCATATATCTATTATACTTTTCAATTCTATCTTCAGGCCTGGCCCAGCCATAATGCTTTAACCTTAAGGTAGTAATAAAATAAGGTAGGTTTATACAATTATATGGGATTCTCCCACAATGCTGTGCAGTTTCCTTAAAGAAATAATTATAGTTTTCTTGATACCTTATTAGAAACAATCTATAAGTATTATGCGCACACCATAAACTATCATCTCTATAATGATTTTCATCCCAAAAATCATAAAGCCTAAATAAATATCCATCTACTTCGGTATTCTCCATAAGAACTCTTATATAGTCTTTAAATTTATCCTCAAATATCTCATCTGCATCTAAGAAAACTATCCAATCAGGATTTGTTTTTATAGTCTCATTCCATTGTTGTCTCCTTAAAGATACTTCATTACTAAATTTAGATTCCTCATTTTTAATTAATTTACATGGTATATCTTTAAGTATATCTTCTATTATTTCCACTGTATTATCTGTACTTCCATCATCAATAATAACTGCATTATCTATATATTTTTTAGCTGAAATAAGAACTTCCTCTAAAAACCTATTCCCCTCGTTTTTAACTACCATTGATAATGTAAGTTTATTTTCTTTATCTTTAGCTTTTCTTATTAATGGTGTGGCTATTGGTTCCCTTTCTACCTTGTTATCCCAACTAACAATCTTATACACATTCTTAAGTATTTTTACTATAAATTCACTAAAAAACTCCTTATAATAACTATAATCATTGCTATATCCTTTATCTGAATAAATAACTTTAATTTTTACTTCATCTATATTATTCAT
>JAHAIU010000559.1 GCA_018372555.1 Clostridium sp. | reverse complement strand
AGGTATAAAACCTATTTTTTGTGATGTAGCAAAGGATAGCTTCTTTATAGATTATGATAAAATAGGAGATTTAATCACTGATAAAACTAAGGTAATTATGCCAGTAGACTTTGCTGGGGTACCTTGTGATTATGATAAGATAAAAGCTGTATTAAAAGAAAAAAATAGAGAAGATATAATTATATTAGTAGATTCAGCTCATTCCTTTGGGGCCAAATACAAGGGGAGAAGGGTAGGAGCACAATGTGATTTCCATACTTTTTCATTCCATGCAGTAAAGAACTTTACAACTGCAGAAGGTGGAGCTATAACTTATAATGATAATAACTTTAATGGTAGAGAAAACTTATATCAAGACCTTAAGTTTACTTCCCTACATGGACAATCAAAGGACGCACTATCTAAGATGAAGGCAGGGGCTTGGGAGTATGACATAATTACAGATGGGTTTAAATGTAATATGACAGATATAAATGCTGCCATTGGTAGAGTTCAATTAACAAGATATGAAGATATGTTAAAGTATAGAAAAGAAATATTTAATACTTATACAAGAATATTAGAAAAAGAAGATTTTTCTATAATACCAGTTACTGAATATGGTGAAGGAACTGAAAGTTCATATCATTTATATCCACTAAGAATAAAAGGATTCAATGAAGAAAAGAGAAATATACTTATTCAAAAGTTAGCTGAAAAGGGAATATCAACAAATGTTCATTTTAAGCCACTGCCAATGTTTACGTTATATAAGAATTTAGGATATAATATTGAAGATTATCCAAATGCATATGCGCAATATGCTAATGAAATCTCCTTACCTGTATATACTACTCTTAAATTAGAAGATGTAGAATATATAGCTAATGAACTAGTAAAAGCAGTTAAAGAGATAATTTAACATTACATAAAAATTATATTAAAAAGTTTATATATACTCTGAAATATGATAAAATGATAATGTTAATTTTCTATAAATAGTATAAAGGAGAGTATAAGAATGAATATACCTTTAATAGATTTAAAAGCTCAATATGAATCATTAGCAGAGGAATTAAAAGAGGCAACTCTTGGTATATTAACTTCAGCTAATTACATAATGGGCAAAACTGTAATAGATTTTGAAAAAGCCTTTGCTGAATATGTAGGCGTAAAGCATGCAATATCAGTAGGG
>JAHAIU010000558.1 GCA_018372555.1 Clostridium sp. | reverse complement strand
GTAATTTTCTTTAAAAAGATTCCTTGTAAGGGCATTTTAATAATGCTATAATTAAAATCCACTTATTATATAAGTTCATTATGTAATTACCTAACTAAAATGTTTTACATATGAACTAATTTAATAAATTTTAAAACCTTTATTGCAACTTATATATACTCTTAAAGTGAGTATATTTTAAATAATTATTAAGGAAAGTGTCAGGTGAAATTTATGATTGATGCAAAACTATTAGTAGAAAAGGCCTATGAAGCTCAAAAGTTTTCTTATACTCCTTACTCTAACTTTAATGTTGGTGCAGCACTACTTGGTACAAATGGGAAGATATATCTAGGCTGTAATATAGAAAATGCAGCTTTTACTCCAACTAATTGCGCTGAAAGAACTGCTTTTTTTAAGGCTGTATCTGAAGGTCAAAAGGATTTCCTTGCAATTGCAATAGTAGGAAATAAAGCAGATGCTGAGGAAACTGATTATTGTGCTCCCTGCGGAGTTTGCAGACAAGTAATTGCTGAGTTCTGCAATCCTAAAACCTTTAAAATTTATCTTGCAAAAAATAAAAATGAATTTAAAGAATATACCCTAGAAGAACTTTTACCTTTAGGATTTACTGGCAAGGATTTAGATTAATAAAGTTTTTATAGATATATATAAGCAAAGGCAGAGTACCCAATACCCTGCCTTTTAAAATCCCCTATATGCTTATCTTATCGATTGCTTTAACAACATCATTAGAAATATTTTTCATTTCCCTTAAATGTTCATAACATAATTTAATATTACCTTCTCTAAAAGCTTTAACTCCTTCTCCAGCTTCATTATGTAATTTAATATGTAATGGTTCTAAATTATTAAAGTACTTATTATCCTTAAACTCATCACTATTACTATAATACCATTCCCCTAGTCTACAGTTAGTATAATTTCTTGCAATCTTTTCATCAACACTATCTAATCCTAGTATCATATTATATACTTTCCACGTCCACATTAAATGATCAACCTTGTACATTTCTAATAATACCTTTAATGGTAATTCTTTATCTTCCATAAGTTTATGTCTAAAATCATCTGAATATTTGCTTATCTCACATATCTCTTCCCCAACATTATGACACATTTTCTCTAAATTAAGTTCCTTTTTAGCCATTTCTGATAATTCATTAGCTAAAACAGTAGT
>JAHAIU010000557.1 GCA_018372555.1 Clostridium sp. | reverse complement strand
AGTAGTAGGTGCAATAATAACTATAGTGGGAGTGTTTTTTTCTTATGATATTGTAAGAATATTAGGTGCAGATAATGAGGTAATACCATTAGCAGGAAAATATTTAAAAACATTATTTATCACTTCACTTTATAAGAAAGAAGAATAAATTTAAGCTTATAAAGTGTAAAATTAAATTAGGATATATTAGAAATATTATATCCCTAGGATTACCATCCTTCGTTACTGAGTTTTCATCAGGAATAATTATATTATTATTTAATTTCACTATATTAAATATATCTAACAATACAGGGGTAGCAGCATATGGGATTATCACTAATATAGCATTAATAGTAGTTGCAATATTTACAGGTGTAGCACAAGGAATTCAGCCAATTATAAGTAAGAGTTTTGGAGAAGGTAATACTCATGATATAAAAGTTATATATAGGTATGGATTAATAACAGCTATAGCACTTGGGTTAAGTTGTTATACAATATCTTTTGTATTTTCCCAGGAAATAGTTAGTTTATTCAACAATGAAGGAGATGTTTTACTTTCATCAATGGCAGTTGAAGGAATGAAAATTTATTTTATAGGATTTATTATAATGGGAATTAATATAGTTACGACATCATTACTAGCATCTATAAGCAAAGCTAAAGAATCCTTTACTATTTCAATATTAAGAGGATTTTTAGCAATAGTACCATTAATATTAATTCTACCTAGATTTATAGGAATGACAGGTGTTTGGCTTACTATTCCTTTAGCTGAAGTTATTACTATTTTAATTATTATATTTGTTTTTAGAAAAACTATTTTATTGAAGAATTGAAAGAGCAAATATTAGATGTTAAAATTTACAATATAGGATAAAATAAACATAATAGGAATATGACAAATATATAAATGAAATTTATAGCTAAGGAGTTATATAATTAAAAAAGAATATATAAGGAGGGGTATATATGGCGATTAAAAGCTGCGAAGATTGCTCAAATAAGTTTACTTATGCTGATTCTTTTAAAGCGGCATGGGGATTAGGGATAGTTCAGTGTGATAATTGCAACACCAAATATATTATGGGAAATGGGTGGAGACTACTAACATATGTACTACTTATATTGCCATTAATATTACAAAGTTTTTTAAAGAATTATTTAAAATCAGCTACGCTAGTAGTTATTATGGTTTAT
>JAHAIU010000092.1 GCA_018372555.1 Clostridium sp. | reverse complement strand
TATTGGAGGTTATATATGAAAATTGCTATTATTGGGCTTGGTTCTATAGCTAAAAAGGCATATTTACCAATACTATCTGTAATGGAAGGGGTAGAATTATATATTTCTACAAGAAATAAGAAAGTATTAGATGAAGTTTCTAATAAATATAAGATAGATAGATCTTATATAAATTATGAAAATTTAATCTCAGAGAATATAGATGGAGCTATAATCTCTACTCATGCAGATGGACACTATGAAATTGCAAAGAAGTTAATTGAAAATGGAGTTAATGTTTATATAGATAAGCCTTTAACTTATAATTTTAATAAAAGCGAAGAAATAGTAGAATTAGCTAAGAAGAATAATGTAATAGCTATGGTAGGATTTAATAGAAGATTTTGTCTTAAGGTAAGTGAATTAAAGAAAAAAGGCAAGGCTGATATTATAGTTATGCAGAAAAATAGGGAATACCCATCTGGAGATGCTAGACAGTTTATAGTTGAGGATTTTATACATGTTGTTGATACTTTAAGATTTTTAATGGATGAAGAAGTTAAAAACTTAGATATTAATTTTTCTAAGAAGAAGGATAAATTAAATAGTGTAGTAGTTACCTTTAAGGGAAAAAATACTACAGCAGTTGGTATAATGAATAGATGTGCTGGTATTACAGAAGAAATAATTGAATATATGGTAAAGGGAAATAAGTTTGTTGTTGAAGAGTTAGTTGATACTATTGAAGTTAACAATAATGGAAAAACTAGAACTACCTTTGGGGGTTGGGAAAGTACCCTTTATAAAAGAGGTTTTGAGGATTTAATAACTCATTTCTTAGATTCAATAAAAGAAAAAAAGAATCCAAATCCAAGTCTAGAGGATTCTATAATATCACATAGAATTTGTGAAGAAATAGTGAATTATATTAATAATAATTAATAATGAAGACCTATAGAGATTGCTTTTATAAATCAATTTCTATAGGTCTTATTTTTTAGATTTGTAAATATTTATTCATATATTTATGCAATTATTGATATATTGATTAAATTTTTTTTATGATATAGAAAATTGAAATAGTATGAATTATATTTTCATAATTTGATATAAACTTGTATATATTTTTGTTATTATATAATCATAGATTTGTAAGTAATTTTTAGGCTTATATAGTTTGTCTATGAGCAAGATTAAACATATGAGTTTTAGAATGAATTATTTATGGATAAGTCAGTTATTATATCCCACATAAATATGGGGGTACTATTGGCACTAGTAATTAGATAAAAAAATAAAAGTTTTAAGGTACAAGGAGGAAGTTATGAAGCATAAAGGAGTAGTATTTTTTGATGTAGATGGAACCTTAATAGATTGGACAAAGAAGATATATGCGCCAACAAAAGTAACTAAGGATGCTATAGTAAAGTTAAGAGAAAATGGTTATTTAACTATTTTAGCAACTGGAAGACCAAAAAATTGTATAGATGAAGGAATAGTAGATTTGGGGTTAAATGGATATATAGCTTCAAATGGAGCTTATGCAGAGATAGATAATAAGGTTTTATTTAATGAAACCTTAGATAATAAAGAGCTTAAGGTATTACTTGATTTTCTAGAAGAAAATAATGTTGTGTACATGCTTGAAGGTCAAGAATATAACTATGTTTTAGATCTTAATAATGAAAAAATATCAAATCTTATAAAAGAAGTTAATTTAAATATAGATAACTTTAGTGAAGAGTGGAATAAAGAAACAGTAAAAATTAGTAAGATAATAGCGGTAGCTTATGATAATAAATCTCTTGATTTAGTTCGCGAAAGATTTTCTAAAGAAGGATATGCATTTATATCGAATATAAGTAATGGTGGACTTTTTGAAATCTATAAAGCAAAGTATACTAAGGGATATGGAGTAGAACATTTATTAAATTTATTAGATATAAGTAAAGATAATGCTTATGCCTTTGGTGATGGTGAAAATGATATTGAAATGTTCCAAGCTGTAAAGTATGGAATAGCTATGGGTGGTTATCATGAAAAGTTAGAGCAATATGCATATGATTTTACAGAAGATGTAGCTAATGAAGGAATAGAAAAAGGACTTAAGAAGTTGGGATTAATATAATAAAATGCTATGCATTTTATTAATGAAAGAATTAAAAAATGAAAGAATGCTTATAAAAAATCTTTATAGATTTTTTTATAAGAGTATTTTTAAAAGTAAGGAGGTTTTGCTATGCAAAATCTCCTTTTTTCATTCTTTCATTTCTTAATTTTTTCATTCTTTCATTACTATAATTCTTTCATTTTAAACAATATTGCCATTAAAAGTAAAATAAAAAGGATGAAAGAGCATTATAGTGCTATTTAAAGCAAAATTAGCAATATTTATATTTTATACAAGCTAATTGGAAAAAGTTTTTTTGTAAACTGACAACTTATAGAGTATAATAAGTTGTAGGAAGTGAGGGTTATATGATAGAATTTAGAAATGTTAAGAAAAGCTACAAATCCAATATTATATTAGAGAATTTTAATTTGAAAATAGATAGTGGAGATTTAGTAGTACTAATAGGATCAAGTGGTTGTGGTAAAACTACATTATTAAAAATGATAAATAGATTAATAGAAACAACCTCAGGTGAGATATTAGTTAATGGAAAAAATATAAAAGAAGAGGATCCTATTAAGCTTAGAAGAAGCATAGGATATGTAATTCAACAAACTGGATTATTTCCGCATATGACAGTTAAAGAAAATATCGAAATAATTCCAAAGCTTATGGGTAAGGCAGATGGCGTTATAGATAAGAAGACTAATGAATTATTAAATATGGTTGGATTAGATCCAGAAAAGTTTAGTGATAGATATCCAGTAGAATTAAGTGGTGGACAACAACAAAGAGTTGGTGTTGCAAGAGCCTTTGCAGCAGATGCTGAAATAATTCTTATGGACGAGCCTTTTAGTGCCTTGGATCCAATAACAAGAACTGAATTACAAGAAGAGTTATTTAATATTCAAAGAGAATATAAGAAAACAATTGTTTTTGTAACTCATGATATGGATGAGGCTCTTAATTTAGCGGATAAGATATGCATATTGAAAGATGGAAAAATACTTCAATATGATACTCCAGAAAATATATTAAAAAATCCAGCAGGTGAATATGTTGAAGATTTTGTTGGTAAGAATAAAATATGGTCAAAGCCTGAAATGATTAGGGCGGAAGATGTTATGATTACAAATCCAGTAACAGTAAACCCTAAGAGAAATGTTTTACAAGGCATTCAAATTATGAGAGAAAAGAAGGTTGATAGTTTATTAGCAACAGATAAAACAGGTAAACTTCTAGGTTTTGTTACTCTTGAAAAGATTCAAAAAATAGAAAATAAGAAGACTTTAATAGAAGAAATTATGAGTAGTGATCCTGCTTGTGTTTGTGAGGATATGAGTTTACCAGAACTTTTAGAAGTCTTTAATAATTTAAAAAGAGGTTACTTACCAGTATGCAATGCAGAAGGCAAACTTAGAGGCTTAGTAACAAGAAGTAGTTTAATATCTGCATTAAGTAGTCAGTATATAGAGATGGGAGGTAATAATGATGAATAATTTTATTGAACAATTAATTATAAAGAAATCAGAAATTCTAACTCTCCTATTCGAGCATATACAACTTACATTAATAGCAGTATTAATAGCGGTAGCGATAGGAGTACCTCTTGGAATAGTAATAACAAGAAATAAAAAATTAGCATCAGGTGTAATAGGAGTTGCAAACCTTACACAAGCTATACCAAGTTTAGCTATATTAGGTTTCTTAATTCCAATAATAGGTATAGGATCTGCACCATCTATAACAATGGTAGTTTTATATTCAATGCTACCAATAATTAAAAATACTTATACTGGAATAATAAATATAAATCCAGATATGTTAGAAGCAGCTAAAGGGCTAGGTATGACAAATAGTCAAACTTTAAGAATAATAAAAATCCCACTAGCTATGCCAGTAATTATGGCTGGTATAAGAATGGCAGCTGTAACAGCAGTTGGACTTATGACAATTGCAGCCTTTGTTGGAGCAAGGGGACTAGGATACTTAGTGTTCTCAGGAATCCAAACTGTAGATAATAACTTAATCTTATTTGGTGCCATACCAGCAGCAGTACTAGCTTTAGTAATAGACTGGATAACAGGAAAAATAGAAGAAGCAACTATGCCAAATGGTATAAAAAGATCAGATGGAACTATGAAGGTAAAGAGGAAAGCTTTATCTAAGAAAAGAAAGAAATTCACTATTATTGCTACATTATTAGCAGTAATTATATGTATTGGATTAATAGTAGTACCTAAATTTGTAGGTAGAAATGATAAAAAAATTACAGTTGCATCAAAGAATTATACTGAACAACTTATACTTGGAAATGTTTTATCAGAACTTATAAAAAATAATACAGATATTGAAGTAGAAGAAAAATTTAACTTAGGAGGTAGCCAAGTTACCTTTAATGCAATTACTTCTGGAGCAGTAGATTTATATGCTGAGTATTTAGGTACAGGCTATGTAAATATTTTAAATATTAATGATAATAATTCAAATAGGGAAGAAGTCTACAATGTAGTTAAAGATAGATTTAAAAGTGATTATAACTTAGAGATATTAAACCCACTAGGATTTAATAATACTTATGCTATGGCAGTTACACAAGAAACAGCTGAAAAGTACAACTTAAAAACTGTATCTGATTTAGCTAAAGTTTCACAAGAACTTGTAATTGGACCAACTATAGAATTCCCAAATAGAGAAGATGGTCTTATAGGATTAGAAAAGGCATATAATATGAAGTTTAAAGATGTTAAAGCAGTAGATGGTGGACTTAGATATACTGCAGTTGCAAATAATGAAACTCAAGTAATTGATGCCTTTACTACAGATGGATTAATAGACAAGTTTAACTTAGCAGTGTTAGAAGATGATAAAAACTTCTTCCCACCATATGATGCTGTAACTGTTATTAGAGAAGATACTTTAGAAAAATTCCCAGAACTTAGAGAAGTAATAGCTATGGTAGAAGGCAAGTTAACTGAAGAGAAAATGAGAAAAATGAACTATGAAGTTGATATAAATAAAAGGGATGTTAAGACTGTGGCTAAGGAATTCTTAGAAGAAGAAGGACTTATGGGTAATCAATAGAAAAGATAAATAAAATATGTTCCATAATTTAATGGCCACAAAAAGAAGTTCTAGGCTCGCAAAAGCTAAGAACTTCTAATTTTTCGCCATATGATTATTTCGCATATTATATTTATTTTTTTAAGTATTTTATCACTAAAAATTTAAAAGGATTAATCTAATATGTTAAGGACTCTTTAAATAATTTTATTATTGTGAAGGAAGTGGAATAAAAGAGGGAATTTAGATGAGCTGAATTCAATATAATTGTTATGTAGCTTCTATAATATTTGTATTTCAAGATTACTAATATTTCTAAAATATGAATATTCCCTTCAATATACATTGAAATTATCGTAAATTATTGTTATAATGAATATCTGTTTTAAAAAATAATTTACTTTTAGATAGAATTTTTTTGGAGGGTTTACTATGCCAAAGAGAATTGCCATTTTGGGTGGTCCAAGATGTGGAAAAACTACATTAATACAACAGCTTTATGTTGAAATGAAAATTAGAGATTTAAATGTTGGAGTAGCAACTGAATATAGCACTGATTATTTAAGAGATAAGGGAATGATAGAAAATATTGCTGAGCAATATGGAATTTATTTAGGACAACTTCATTTAGAAGAGAGCTTAAATGAATTTGATTATGCAATAACAGACTATGCAACTTTTGTTCCATACATATATGGTAGATTTATGCTTGGAGATAAAAAGAGAACAACTAAGGAAATTGAAATTTTAAAAGATTTATACATACTTGCATTAAGAGATTTACCTAAATATGATCATATTTTCTTTGTTCCAAGAGAATTTGGTTATACAAAAGATGGTGTAAGATGGCAGGATGAAGAAGTAGCACAAGCTGTTGATAATGCTATCTTAAGTTTTTTAGAAGCGGAAAATGTAAGATATACAACTATAACAGGTTCAACTAAAGAAAGATCCAAAAAGATTTTAGAGATGCTTAATCTTTCAGATGAATTACAAGAAAAGCAAGTAAAATTAGATATGACAAAATAAGAGATTAATATAAAACCCAGCTTTTTAGCTGGGTTTATTTCATTTTTAAATTGTTTTTAAATTTTAATAATATAGGTGTTAAAAATATGGATTATTTATGAAAAAATTAACTATCTTTATTAAAATATATAATTCAATTAAAAATTGTGTCAAAAAAGATAGAATGAAAACGGTTGAATAAAGAAAAAATATTGGTATAATTTAGTATATAAGTGAAATGATATTTCAAGTATAAAAGGAGGAAGAGAAATATATGAAAAGGAAAAAAATAATATCAATTTTAAGTGCATTTACTGTAGCAAGCACATTACTATTAGGAAATATTAAATTTGTAAATGCTGAGAGCTTAAATTCAAGGGCTGAAGCAGAGAAAATAGTAAGTGAAATGACTTTAGATGAAAAAATAGGTCAAATGTTAATGCCTGATTTTAGACAATGGAAGCAAGCGGGAGAAAGTGAAGTCCAAGATTTTACTGAAATGAATGAAGAAGTAGCTGAAATTATAGACGAATTTGATTTAGGTGGAGTTATATTATTTGCACAAAATGTTAAGACAACAGAACAAACAGCTAAGTTAACGCATGATCTACAACAAGTTGCTATAAATGATGAAGATGGAAATTTACCATTATTAACTACAATTGATCAAGAGGGAGGAATAGTTACAAGATTAGGAACAGGTACAAACTTTCCAGGAAATATGGCAATTGGAGCAACTAAAAATGAGCAAAGTTCTTATGATACAGGATCAGTTATAGGAAAAGAACTTAATTCTTTAGGTATCAATGTTAATTTTGCACCTTCAGTAGATGTAAATAACAATCCTTTAAATCCGGTTATAGGATTAAGGTCATTTTCAAGTAACCCAGATTTAGTAGCAAAACTTGGAGTTAAAATGATAGAGGGGATCCAGTCTAATGGAGTAGCAGCAGCAGCTAAGCATTTTCCAGGACATGGAGATACAGCTACAGACTCACATTATGGACTACCTAAGGTTGATAAATCATTAGAAGAATTGAAGAAAGTTGAATTAAAGCCATTCCAAGCAGCAATTGATAATGGTGTAGATATGATAATGACAGCACATATTCAATTCCCACAAATAGAGAAGGATACTTATACATCTATAAAAGATGGACAAGAAATACAAATTCCTGCAACACTATCAGATGACATATTAACAGGATTGTTAAGAGAGGATATGAATTTCGATGGTGTTATTATTACAGATGCACTTAACATGGCTGCAATAGCAGAGAATTTTGGAGAAGTTGAAACTGTAAAGATGGCATTTGAAGCAGGAGTTGACATAGCATTAATGCCAACTATTTTAAGAAGTAAAGCAGATGTTCCAAAATTAAGAGCAATAGTTGATGGAGTTAAAGAAGCTGTTGAAAACGGTGAAATATCAGAAGAGAAAATTAATGAATCTGCAACAAGAGTAGTAAAGTTAAAAATTGATAGAGGAGTTATGAATGTTGCAAATGACAATAAAACAGTAGAAGAAAAGATAGCAAATGCAAAAAGTATAGTTGGATCAAAAGAAAATAGAGATGTTGAAAGAAGAGTTTCAGCAGAAGCAATTACAGTAGTAAAGAATGAAGAAAATATTTTACCACTAAATCCTAAAGAAGGAGAAAAGGTTTTACTTATAGCTCCATATGATAATGAATTACCAGGAATGAAATTTGGATTAAATAGATTAATGAAAGAAGGTAAGGTTAATTCAGTTCAAGTAGATACTTACTGCTATAAATCAGAAAAAACAATGACTGAAGAATTAAAAAATAAAATTAATGAAGCAAATTATGTAGTAGTTTTATCAGAAATGGGGAATTATACTCACTTAAATAGTACTCATTGGATAACAGCAATTCCAAATGAAGTTGTTAATTATGCAAATGAATTAAATAAGGATTCAGTAGTTGTAAGTGTTGGTAAGCCATATGATGTAGCAGCACATAAAAATGCAAAAGCAGAAGTAATTGCTTATGGATACAAGGGTATGGACCCAACAGAGGCAGATGGCGGATTATCTCCAGTTCAAGCTTTTGGGCCAAATATTCCAGCTGCTATAGAAGTGGTTTTTGGAGCAGCAGAAGCAAGAGGAACATTACCAGTTAGTATTCCAACTGTAGATGAAAATGGAACTGCTAATTTAGAAGTAAATGCTTTTGATTATGGTTTTGGTATTACAAATCTTACATCAGCTGGTATAACAAGTATTGATACAGTAGAAGAAGCTAAGAGTGGAGATAATATAGAGGTTAAGATTACTCTTGATGAAATAAAGAACTTAAAATCAGAAGGATATATTGCAAAGATAAATTATAACAATACTGATTTTGAGTTTATATCAGTGAAATCAGCAACTGATAATACTGAAATTAAAAATGTAAATACAGAAGGTAAAGAAATAAGTGTAGAGTTATCTGATAAAGAAATTTCTGAAAAGACAGACTTGATAATGACTTTAAAAGTATTATCAGAAGAAGAAAAAGAAGTAGAAATAATAAATTCTCTAGAAGTTGTAGATAGCAAAGATAGATTATTTAATACATCTTTAGAAAATGAAACTATAAAAATTAAAAAAGTAGAAGAAAGTAAACCAGGTGAAGAGAGCAAGCCTGATGAAGAAAATAAACCTAATAAAGAAGAGAAGCCAGAAGATAATAACGGAAAAGGGAACTTACCAAATACTGGGGCAGTAGTTACACCAGTAGCAACAACAGCATTAGGTATGGTTATGACAGCACTTGGATTTGCTTTAAGCAAAAAGAAAAATAAAAATTAGATTATATTGGTAAATAAATCAAAGACTTGATGAAGTTTTTCACGAGTCTGTCAATATTTTTATGTAAACTTTAGAAAATTTAATTTTATTTAATAGGTTGGATGGTTTAATATGATATCCAACCTTTATTTTGCTTAGATTTATAAATTTTACATTAGATTTTAAGCCTTAATAAACATTAAGCTCAATATTTTATACTCTTCAATAAGATTATTACTTAGAATAGACAATCTTCTATTAAAATCAAGCGAAGTAACATAGATTTATAAAACAGCTACATATTGTAATTATAGTATATTATAATGAATAATAAAGAATTGTATTATATGGGAGGGAAATATGACTAAAGTTTATTTAACTAGACATGGAGAAACAGAATGGAATGAAAAAGGTATAATGCAGGGGTGGGGAGATTCTCCTTTAACTGAACTTGGGAAGAAACAAGCTAAGTGGCTTGGAGAAAGAATGAAGGATTTACATATAGATGTTATATATACAAGCCCCATTGGCAGAGCATTAAATACTGCAAAAATAGTTAAAGGGGATAGGGACATACCCTTAATTGAATATGATGGTTTAAAAGAAATACAAATTGGTGGTTGGGAAGGCTTAAACCAAGAAGAAATGAAAAGCTTAAGTGAAGAAAATTATTATAATTTTTGGAATGTACCATCAAAATATATACCTATTGGAGATGGAGAAACTTTTAATGAAGTGAAAGATAGATCCTTTAATGCAATAAGTGAAATTATAGAAAAAGAAAAAGGGAAAACTATATTAATAGTTACCCATACAATAACATTAAAGTCATACTTAACAGCATTAGAAAAAAGAGATATAGATACATTGTGGGACGAGCCTTTTATAAAACAAACAAGTCTTACAGAAATTAATTTCAATGATGAGGGTTATGAAATACCATTATTAGCTTGCATGGAACATCATAAATATTCAAGGAAAGAATTCAATGAATTTGAGTAGAATAAAATAAAAGTTGGATTACAACGGCTTGGAGCAAAGCGACGTAACAGTAATCCAACATTTATTTTATTTCATTTAGTAACACCACATCTATAGTATTAAAGACTCTGGAAGTATATTATATCTAAATCTATTTACTTTTTTTACGAAATGCCAAAGGAGTCTTGCCATGAACTTTTTTGAACATTTTTATAAAGTTTCCACTATAATTATAGCCAAGGATGTTTGATATTTCTTCTATGCTTAATTCAGTTGTGGAGAGTAAATTTTCTGCTGTTGCCATTTTTATTGAAGTTGTATATTCACTTATGGACATATGATATTTTGCAGAAAATCCAGCTTTTAATTTTTGTTCATTTAAAAATACCATCTTACTTAAGGCGCTTATTGTAGGAGGATTAAATGCTTCCTTTGTTAGTATTTCATAGGCTTTTTGTATAGCATTAGCATCTGAGGCAGTTAATTTAATATATCTATCTTTTCCTATT
>JAHAIU010000556.1 GCA_018372555.1 Clostridium sp. | reverse complement strand
TGCTAATTCTATCATGTTTATCACTCCTATTATTTTTTATATTAATCCTTCTTCTTTGAAACTTTTATATGAATTATTTCCTATGATTATGTGGTCAAGTAGCTTTATTCCTAGAATTTCTCCACTTTCTTTTATTCTTTCTGTTATCAGCTTATCTTCATTGCTTGGTGTTGTATCTCCTGATGGATGGTTATGAAAAAGTATTATTGAAGCCGAATTGCTTAGTATTGCTGGTTTGAATACTTCTCTTGGATGTACCAGCAAATTATTTAGTGTTCCTATTGCTACAACATTTATTGCTGTTGGTTGATTTTTTGTATCAAGACAGCATACAATCATTTTCTCTCTATCCTCTTCTTGCAGAAATCTTTTTCCCAGCTCTACAGCATCATTTGGTGAGCTTATTTTTCTTATGTTATACAGAACACTTGATTCTCTTACCATCTTGATTGAAACTATGCTTATTCTTTTTTGTTGCTGTTTCTTTTCTGATTTCATTTTCCTTCACCTTTCTTTTGTTATTTTCCCGTTGTACCCGTTTTTTTATTTTCTGCTCCCGCTTTGGAATCCTCATATTTTCTAGCTTTACCCGAAAATCCCGTTTTCCCGTTAGTTTTTGTTGTGTTATTATATTAGAATTTATACCTTTATTTTTTCTCTTATTATTTAGACACTTTTATTTCTATCGGGTTTACGGGTTTTACTGGAGAATTGTCTACATTACTAGATTTACAAACGGGTTTTTACTCCCGTTTGTATTTTTTAGCGGGTTTCTTTACAATTTTTTGTATTCGCCCCTATTTCCACTTTGAAATTATCTTTCGCCCTGCTTTCAAACTCTCATGTTTCCTAGGTTTGCCCCTGTTTCCCCTGTTGCCCCAGCTATTTTGATGGCATTTTCTATTTTAGAGTTTTCTTTTTATATTATTATTTATATTAGGGAAACTAGGGTAACTAGGGCGATTGGCTACATTACTAGGTTTACAGATACAAAAATCGCCCTTTCTTCTGGGGCTGGCTGGGGCGATTTTTTATTAGATATGGTTATTTAGAATTTTATTTACAAATCATTTTATTATATTTTTGCTTGGCAGATATTGTCGTTATATAGTAAAATATAGTTAGAGATATTTACTCTATCTATCAAAATCTAACATAGAAAAATCCTAATCACTATTTTTATTA
>JAHAIU010000555.1 GCA_018372555.1 Clostridium sp. | reverse complement strand
ACAAAATAGATGGGATTATGAAGAATAACCTTCGAAATATGAGGAGATATTAAAGAAATATTTAAATCAACATTATAAATAATTAGATATTGGGACAGGTGGTTGAGAATTTTTATTATCACAAAATCATCCTTATAATAATACATATGTTACAGAAATGTGGTCACCCAATGTTGAATTATGTAAGCAAAAATTAGAACCACTTGGAATTGAAGTGAAACAGATTTTTAATGATTTTGAATTACCTTTTGAAGACAATACTTTTGATATAATTATTAATAGGCATGAATCTTTTGATATTAAAGAAGTAGAGAGAATACTAAAGCCCGAAGGGATTTTTATCACTCAACAAGTAGGTGGAAAGAATAATGAGAAATTATCTAAGACGCTAATAGAGAATTTTAATCCATTATATGCAGAGAATACTTTAGATAATACTTTGAAGAATTTAGAGAATAACTTCTTTAAAATTTTATATGCTAAAGAATATTTTCCTTATCTACGTTTTAAAGATGTTGGAGCAATAGTTTATTTTGCTAAGATTATTGAATGGGAATTTCCTAATTTCTCTGTGGAAAATTGCTTTGATAAACTATGTAAATTAAATGAAGATATAAATATTAAAGGATATATAGAAAGTTTTGAACACAGATATATAATAGTTTCTAGAAAACAAAAATAATTGTATTAATATTAAAAAATATTAGATAGATAAATTTTAATTTGATAATTGAAGGTATTAGAAAGTCAAAACTAAAGATATTATTAAAATATCGTTTATTCAAAAAAGAATAGACGATATTTTTTGCGTAATTCAAAGAAATGGTTGATTACAGTAAGTAGTCTATCCTATATAAAATATGTTCTTTGAAAAGTGAATAGTAGGTTATTTGCAAAATATCCTATAATTATATTAAAATGTATAATAGAATATTTAATTTGCGAGGAGATATGAAATGAATAAAAAACTATTTTTGAAATTAGGATTATTGTTATTATCTCTGTCATTTGTGGCATGTGGACAAAAAAATATTTCAGCAGGAGAAGATAATTCTTCTAAATCAAGTACAAGCCAATTTGTTAGTGGCACTCAAAGTTCGGTAAAAGAAAGTGGGAAAACTACATCTCCTTCTGTTGAAAATGAAGTAGAAAGTAAAAAATAGGATGAGGATGTAGAAAAAAATACACA
>JAHAIU010000091.1 GCA_018372555.1 Clostridium sp. | reverse complement strand
ACTAAACCTATAGAACCTATTTGAAAAATATCTTCATAATCATAGCCTCTATTAAGAAATTTTTTGCTAATGGATGAAACAAGAGGTAAATTCATTTCAATAACCTTATTCATAGCCTCTTGGTTACCTTCCTTGGCTAGAGGTATTAATTGTGAATTCTCTTCATAATTATACACCTCTTTTCTTACAATTCCATTGTCCATATATTTCACCTAACTTACTATATCAAATTTCTTTTTCATAATAACCTTAGTTCCTTTTCCATCTTCACTTACTACCTCTAAATTATCCATAAATGATTCCATAACTGTAAATCCCATACCTGATCTTTCTAATTCAGGTTTAGAAGTGTATAATGGCTCCATCGCTTGTTCGATATTATCAATACCTTTTCCAAAATCCTCTACACTTATTGTTACTTCATTTGCAGAAATACTGGCTTCTATTCTTATTATTCCCTCTTTTTTGTTTTCGTAACCATGAATTATAGAATTTGTTACAGCTTCTGATACAGCAGTTTTAACATCTGATAATTCCTCAATAGTCGGGTCTAACTGAGATACAAAGGCAGCTACTGCAACTCTTGCAAATCCTTCATTTTGAGATTTACTCATTAATTCTATACAAATTTTATTATCCACCATTTTAAACCCTCCACTAAATATTCATTATACCTTCATCAACATTTCTATAAACATTAATCAGCTTATACATACCTGAAATCTCAAAAACTTTATTAACCGCCTTATTAATTTCAACTATGCATAACCTTCCATCCCTATTTTTCATTTTCTTATGTCTTCCTATCACAACTCCTATTCCAGAGCTATCCATAAATGTAACACCACCAAAATCTAATATAACTTTTTTTATGTTATCCCTATCTATTCTATCATCTATCTTAACCCTAACCTCTTCAGCGCTATGATGATCTAATTCCCCCATTAAACTAACAATTAACTTATCTTCTACTTTATTAAACTTTAAATGCATACTTAAACTCCAAAGTTATAACCTTAGAGCATTCACCTCCCTTTAATAAATTTCCACTCTTTTCCATAATTCTAACATACTATTTTATTCATAGTCAAATATAATTATGTAATTTATTGTAAATTATTTTTTAATTCTAGAATCTATACTTAATTTGTCATAAAAAAATTTATACCTGTAGGGAAAATCAAATCAATAAATCACAATCCACAACACAAAAATGAGGCTGTTTTCTCAAACAGCCCCATAAAAAAATTTAAAATTAAGAGTTTAAAATTTGAAATTTTTAATGAAGAGGCTGTCTCATTATCAGATCAAAGTGAGAATTAAAAATTAATGTTAGTAATTCTTTATGAATTACTAACATTAATCTCTTTTTAAAACTCCTACAGGAATTTTTTATTAATTCTTAATTATGTGACAGCACCAAAATATATTTTTCAAAACTCATTTATGAGTTTTTTCATTAATTCTACATTGTTCATTATTTACTTTTTCTTATACTTATATATTTCATTCTTAATATTTATATAAAAATCTTCTAATGTCTCATTTTCATTTAATATTAATGTTTCAATTGCATCATCAAGGCTATTCATTGAGTAAATATTAAAATCTCCAGCCTCGATTGCTTCTTCAACTTCTGGAATCAATATTAATTCATCTATATTAGATGATGGAATTAATACACCTTTATCTTTTACACTGTCTAAAAGACTACAAACTCTAAAGAATCCCTCAATTTTCTCATTTACACCGCCAATCGCTTGAACTTCACCTAATTGATTTATAGATCCTGTTACAGCTACATTTTGTCTTATAGGTCTTTTACTAATAGAAGATAAGATACAAATAGCCTCTGCAACTGATGCACTATCTCCATCTATTATCCTATAAGCTTGTTCAAAACTTAAATAAAAGTCTACAGGAATATCATCATATGGATCTATAATACTATTAAATAAACCTTTTAAGATATTTATAGACTTTTCATGGATTTTTCCACTTAATCTGCTTTCTTTATGGATATCTACTATTTTCCCAGTTCCCTTATGAGAAACGCATGTTATTCTAAGGGGTTTCCCAAAAGAGTAATATCCATTATTAATAACAGATAGCCCATTAATAACTCCTACTTTTTCTCCTATTACCGAAATTAATATCTTGTCTTCTTTATATAGTCTATCATATTCTTCTTCAAACTTTTCTCTAGAATATACTACATCTCTAATAGAATTGCCATCTATTATTTCTTGTTCTTTACTTTTAGCTATAGTATTGGATAATATTAAAAATTTATCTATTTCTGAAATATCTACATTAACCTTAGTTTTACTATTAGCTTTTCTTGCAAGATATTTAATAATTTCTTTTGTTGCTTCACCAGATATTGGAAGTAATAAATTCTCATCTATCTTCCTAGATATAGCCTTTTCAACATATGAAATAACATTGTCATTGGCTTCTACAATAGGATAAAATTCTGCTCTTAATTGAAATAGCTTACCAAAATCCTCATCTAAGCTATATAAGCTATCATAAGTCTCCATATCTCCAATTAAAATAACCTTAACATTAATTGGGATAGGCATAGGCTTTAATGTATTAATAGAAATAACCTCATAATAAGCCTTAGAAATATCATAAGTGATTTTACTAGTCATAAGCGCCTTCTTTAAATGATAATATGCGTATCCATTACTAGCCAAAGTATTCATTCTTACTATTAAACAACCACCATTTGCCCTTAATAATGAACCGCTATTAATTAAGGATACATCTGTTGTGTAAACTCCATTATGATTTTCAAATTCTAAGAATCCCATTAAATTGTTTATACTTGGATCTTCTTCAAATATTACAGGTGGAGAGGAAACTAAGCTATTATCTACTAATAGGTGAATATTATATCTATTTATAGCATCATAAATCTTCTCCTCATCCTCATCAAGACTCATAGTATAAGAATTTATTATTTCTTTTTCAACTAATATGAACAATCTTTCTAAATATTCATAGGCATTATCATCATCAATAAATTCAAATAACACCTTATCTTTAACAGATTCCATTTCTTTAGTTAAAAAATCACCATAAAGTTCTTTTAATTTATCAATGGAACTTACCTCTATTTCTTTTATCTTATTAAGGACAACCTCTGCCTTCTTCTTTAAAACTGTGGCCTTTGCAACAATAATTTCTTTTTTATTTTTTTCTAAAGTATCATATTCCTTTTCACTTATAGCTTTACCATTTATTAAAGGGATAAAAGCAAACCCCTTACTAGTAATCTTTACCTCAAACTCATCTTTCTTAGCTAATTCCATTAACTCACTTATATAATTATTTCTTTTACTTTGTACCTCTTCGATTAATTCATCTTTTTCATCTTCTGAAGATGTATTATAAAATTCCTCTACTATATCAATATAACTATCCCTAACCTCTTTTAATGCTTCAACTAATTTCTTTCCATTTCCATTAGCAATAAAAAGGACTTCTGGCTTTTTATAATCTTCTAAGATAACATAACAAACATCATTTGGAGGTGGTAAATACTTATACTGCTCCTTTATATATGCTGTAAGCTTTTCTAATTTTTCTTTTGAAAACGAATCTATTAAATATACATTGTAACCTTCCTTTTTTATACTAAGAGCCCTTCCTATCTTATCATACTCCGAATCTAGTTCAGGAATAGTAGTAACTGTTCCTTTTTCTTCTAATTGCTTAAATTTAAAATTAAACTTCACTTCATCAAAAGTTAATTTTCTAATCATAATATTCCTACCTTCAAATTGACTTAGCAATTCAAAAAAAGCAGTCCCCCCTTTATTAATTTATTTACTATATAAATATTCTTATAATCCATATTAGGGAATAGAAAAATAAATTAATTACCATAAATATAGTCTATTATATGAATACTACTAAAAACTCATACCATAAAAAAATGAAGAATTAAAAATGAAAGAATTAATTTAGTAACTTGTTCCAAATTACTTAAATACAAATAAGAGCCATTGCTTTAGAGGATTTTAATCCACTAAAACAATAGCTCCTATAATTCTAACTTATTATTAATCTTTATATTCTATAGCTATACTTATTTCTTAGTTACCTTTTTGCTATTTTTAATTACATTAATGATATAAAGTTTTCTACTGCTTCATCTGCCTTCTTATAATCTTCATCGGAAGGAACAAAACAGAATGATAATCCTGGATCTACAGTCTTTAACTTTAAATCCTTAAGTCTTGCTGTTAACATTTTTACACCTTCTCCACTCCATCCAAAGGATCCAAATGCTAAAGCAGCCTTTCCTCTATTGATTATTGGACTAACTAGAGATAATAAATCCCAAGAAGGTTTAACTGCATCTTGATTTATAGTAGGAGATCCTATCATAAATCCTTTTGCCTTTTCAAGCTTTGCTATGCATTCTTCTAAAGGAATAGAAGTTATCTCTGTTATATCTGCCTTATATCCCTTTTCTTCTACTTTTTCTTTTAAGTATTTAGCCATTTCTTCTGTATTTCCATATGCAGTAATATAGAAAATCTCTATCTTTTTATCATCTACTTTTTCTTCAGTAGCCCATTCTTTATATAGATTTAATATCTTATCAATATTCTCTATATGAACCGGTCCGTGGCTAGTCCCAATGCAATCAAAGTCTAATCCTTTAATTTTATCAAGTCCCATTAACACGAATCTTTTAAATGGTCCCATTATACAATCAAAGTAATATTTCATTTCAGCAAAATAATCTTCATTTAAGCTTGACATTATACTTCCTTCTGGACAATAATGTGATCCAGTGAAATCACATGTAAATAGCATATTTCTTTCTTTTACAAAAGTAAACATAGTATCAGGCCAATGAAGATTTGGAGCTGTTATAAACTTTAAAGTAGTTTCCCCAAGTGATATTTC
This sequence comes from Clostridium sp., assembly GCA_018372555.1. Taxonomy (GTDB): domain Bacteria; phylum Bacillota; class Clostridia; order Clostridiales; family Clostridiaceae; genus Clostridium. The sequence continues at coordinate 5,590 of JAHAIU010000091.1, read as the reverse complement.
TTCTCTAGCTTCAATATATTCAAATTCCCTATTTAAAATATTTTTTAAATAAGTTATTGCAGCTCTAGTACCTACTATTTTTATTTCTGGATAATCTTCAAGCAAATTAATTAATGATCCACTATGATCTAATTCAGTATGCTGAACTATAACATAATCTACTTTTTTATCACCAATAACATTAGTTAAATTCTTTTTAAATTCATCATAAAATCCAGTCTTAACAGTATCTACAACTGCAACTTTTTCATCATTAATTACATAAGAGTTGTAAGTGGTTCCTTTTTTCGTTTCCATTATTATATCAAATACTTTTAATTCTGGGTCTTTAACACCAACCCAATAGATGTTTTCCTTTAGCTTTTCCTGTAACATATACCTACCTCCAACTTCAATTAGTCCTTCGTAATACTAGTAATATTTTACCATAAACTCATTAGTCAAACAATTCTTTTTCGACTTTTTAGTATATTTTTCAACTTTTTTCACTATTGTGATATTATGGATTTATTCTATGGCTACCATTGCAAATACTCCCATCTTCTAAAAGTGGGAGTTAAGCACTGATATACGCCTGGATTAATTCTTCTAAGCTTCAGATATCATATGAATACTGACCTCCGTAAAATTGATTCACAGAAACTCAAGATTTTATTTCTCTACTTTTTAAGAAAAATCCATATGAAGCTAAAAATTACTTTATCATAGATGAAAGATTATCTATCTCTATTATATATTCATAATGAAGAGCTCTTGTTAATGAAACATATAGAAGTCTTTGATCTAACAAAGTATCACTATAGTTTTCTTTACTTGGATTATAAATAATTGTTGCATCAAATTCTAATCCTTTAGTTAAATATGATGGAATTATAACTATATCATCATTATTTTCTTTTTCATTGCCTTTTACTAAGGAAATATTTTTAAGTTTATTCTTTTTTAATATCTTTTCCAAAGTTTTTCCTTCTTCTAGACTCTTAGTTATTATTCCTATACTGCTTTTTCCATTATTTATAATCTCCTCAATAACAGTAAGGATTTTTCCGACTGCCTCTTTTTCATTTGAACATTTAATAATTTTAGGTATATCACCATGTCTTAATACAGGTTTAGCTTTTTTCAAATCTAATTTTTGTGCTTCTAAGGATGCATTAGCAAACTCAATAATTTCTACTGTAGATCTATAGCTTTGAGTAAGTTGTATATAGGTAGCATTTCCTTCAAAAACTTTATCAACTATATCCTTCCAGTCCCTAATTCCTTTATAATAGTAAATCCCCTGACCTATATCTCCAACTAATGTTAATGAATTTCCCTTAGTTAATCTATTTATTAAATATACTTGGAAAGGATTATAATCTTGAGCTTCATCTACTACTATATGAGAATACTTAGACTTTTCATCGATTCCCTCAAGCAACATATTAATATATAAAATAGGTGCTAAATCATCTTCGTCTATTATCCCCTTATCATAATTTGAAATCACTTCTTCTTTCATATAATTAGATATCTCTTCTGGGATTTTGCCCATAGTAGCCATATCAAATAATTCATCATTTTTAAATAAATCTAGATAAATATCTTTGGAATTAATTCCTCTCCAGGCTTTGAAATAATCATTCATTACCTTCTTTGAATTACTCCTTATATTATCCTTTATAGCATCTCTTTCTGAGTATATTTCTATAAGTTTTTTACGTCTTTCTCCACTATCTTCATGCTCTCTTTTTACCTCTTTAATTTTACCATCCCAATCTAAATCTACTTGAAGACATAGTATTTCTATTTTTTCTTTTATTTTTAAGTTTAAATACCTTTTTATTTCATCTTTTCTCTTATTAATAGGGTAACTTTTTAAATCCTTTAGATAAAGTCTCACTATTTCTCTTTTATTAAATAGAGTATATCCACTAATAGTAATGTTATCTACGTCAACGGAAGCACCCTCTAAAATTGCAATATATCTATCAATAATATCTTTAAATGATAATGTACCTTTTATTTTAGAGGAATTGATAATAAGCCTACTTCTTAGAGCATCTTCATTTTCAATTATTTCTCTAAGTTTTTCATCCTTACTTTTAACCTTGAATTTTGATTTTAAAAACTTAGAAACAAGCTCCTGAAAAGTAGTTTGATTTACTTCTTCTACACCTAGATTTGGAAGTATATCAGAAATATAATTTAAAAATAATTTATTTGGAGCTAAAACTAATATGTCTTTACCTTTTATAAGTTCTGAATACCTGTATATTAGGTATGCAAGTCTATGTAATGCAACTGTTGTTTTTCCTGATCCAGCAGAACCTTGAACTATTATAGGAAGATTTTTAGGCCATCTTATAATTTCATTTTGCTCCTTTTGAATGGTAGCAACTACTTCCTTTAGCTTCTTCCCCCTACTCTCCTCTAAATTAATCTTTAAGAATTCATCCACTAAATCAGTTTCTTCTATACCACTTTTGACTATTATTTCATTTATTCCTTCGTCAAATATTTCTTCTAAATTACTATCCTTAAATAAAAATTTTCTCTTTAAAGAAAGGTTTCCTTCAATTATTCCATTAGGTGCTTTGTAGTAAGAATATCCACCTGTTCCGCTATAATAAAGATCTGCAACTGGAGTTCTCCAATCTACCACTATCTCTTCTCCATCCTTTGTAGAACTAATAGATTGTTTTCCAATGTAAATACTCTCTTCTTGACCTTTTGCTTCTCTAAAATCAACTCTACCAAAATAAGGTGCCATAGCAGCTTCTTCGTAATTTTGAATATCTTTTTTTAAAAAAGAACTAATTTTTTCAGTAGTTTCTTTCTCTTCATTATAGTTTCCTTTTGCTTCCTTAGTTAAAGCCCTAAGTTTTTTCTCGATAAAATCATAACTTTTCCTTTTTTCTAAAAGCTCTTCATTTATCTTCTCTCTTTTATTTTTCAAAATTTTTCTTTCTAAGATTAAACCTTCCTTCTCCATCCTTGTACCTCTATTTCCAACTACTATAAGTTGTAATAAATAATTTAAAATTAATTAATCTTTAAAACTAATAGTTTCTATGCAATATAACTTTTAGTAATTTATTTTTAAAATTAAACTATATATTAAAATGTAATATATTTTATAGCTTTAACATTATAAAACTTATATCTAATATTAATTAAAATATAGTTAATTCAATTATAGGCTATGTAAAATTTAAATTCAATGTGATTAAAGATTTCTCTATATAAATTGCCATTATTTACTTTATTAAAATTATCTACTATATTTAACATTATTATTCTAAAAGTTTTTAATACAAAAGTTAAATTATATTACGAAATTTGCTGATTTTACTTATTTAGTATGTTAGAATTCTTATTGTAAAGGAGTGGTTAATTTTGTCTAAACAAACTAAGACACCAAACTATATTAAAATTGCAGTTGATATTGCTCATAGAATAATAAATAATGAATTCCTTGAAGGCGAAAAAATCACTGGAAGAACTACTTTAGTAAGTATTTACAATGTTTCTCCAGAGACAATAAGAAGATCTTTAGCTTTACTTAAGGATATGAATGTTGTTACTGTAAATGAAAAAAGTGGTATTATAATTAATAATAAGAATGCAGCAAAAGAATTTTTATATAAATTTAAGACTAAGTCAGATTTTACGAATTTAAATAATGAAACCTTTGATTTAATTAAAATGAGAAAAGAAATTGATAATAAACTTGAAAAAAATATTACATCAATTATAGAATTTGCCACTCAACTTAGAAATGTTGGTTCTATTATTCCTTTTGAAAATATAGTTAAAAAAGACAGTGTGGCTGTAGGCAAAAGCATTGGTGAATTAAACTTCTGGCATAATACAAAGGCCACAATTATTGCAGTTAAACGAGATGGAGACCTATTCTTATCACCTGGACCATATTTTATAATTAATACTGATGATATTATAGTTTATGTAGGTGATGATTCTGTACTAGAAAATGTTAAAAACTACATAGATAATTAAGGTAGCCAAAGGCTACCTTAATTTTTCATTCTTTAATTTTTATTATACTTCAAAATATACTATACTTGAGTCGTCCCTCTTTTTTAGTCTTGGATAGTTATTGCACTCACTATCATCCTCTTGACTTAAATATAAATTATTATATAAATCGTCTATATTAGTTTCTTTAACAATATCAATAAATTCGGAATATCCTTCTGCTAAATTAAAAGTATCATAATATTGAGAAAACCCATCTGAAGTTAAACTAATAGATACTTCTTTAGATATAGCTATTTTTCCATATAATCCATTATCAATAGCCTCTTCATTTAGCTCTAATATCCAATATCCATTACTCTTATTTTTCATCTTTCTAACATCAAGCACTTCATTATCGCAGTATCTTCTCGCTTCTAAAATTGATACTTCCTTCTCTTTAGATACCTTTACCATAGAATTTAATATTCTTTCTTCTAGTTCTATTATTCTCTTATCTACTATTTCTACAGCCTTTTCATCTTTTTCTTTATATATTAAAGTACAATCTCCCATTACATAATACTCTAATTCTTTATTATTAAATCTTACCAATGCTATTGCCGCACAAGGATAATCTACTTCATCTAAATTCTTATATCCATCATATGTAATATAACTTTCTTTTACTTCTCTAATAGCAGATTTCATAATATCTTTAAGACTCTTAGAAGAATTTATATTCTTTATTAAATAATTATTTATTTTTTCAACATACCAAAGGGCATCTGTTTCTTTTTCTGTTATTCTTTTACCAGTGATTCCTGTAGCTCCATCTAATACCCAAGCAGCCCCATCAATTATAGTGATTTTATCTTCATTAGGTTTAATTTTAGCTCCTTGTTTTGATAGATATTTTATATTTCTCATATAAGCTCACCCCTATAAATATTTTTATTTCATTCTTCTAATTCTTAAAAGAGTGTATTGGTGCTGGTATTCTTCCACCTCTTTGAATAAATAAAGATGAAGAATATTTATTTACTGGCATTACTGGAGCTGTTCCAAGTAATCCACCAAACTCTACTAAGTCTCCAACTTCACAACCTGGTGCTGGTATAACTCTAACTGCTGTAGTTTTATTATTTATCATACCTATAGCTGATTCATCTGCTATCATGGCTGCTATAGTTTCAGCTGGAGTATCCCCAGGTACTGCTATCATATCTAGTCCAACTGAACATATTGCTGTCATTGCTTCTAGCTTTTCTAAGTTTAGTGATCCATTTAGTACTGCATCTATCATACCTGCATCCTCAGAAACTGGTATAAATGCACCACTTAATCCTCCAACATGACTACATGCCATAACTCCACCTTTTTTAACTGCATCATTAAGTAAAGCTAGAGCTGCTGTAGTTCCATGAGTTCCTACTACTTCAAGTCCCATTTCCTCTAATATATGTGCAACAGAGTCACCAACTGCTGGTGTAGGTGCAAGAGATAAGTCAACTATTCCAAATGGTACTCCTAACCTTTCTGAAGCTTCCTTTGCAACAAGTTGTCCCATTCTAGTTATTTTAAAAGCAGTCTTTTTGATAGTTTCCGCTAATACATCAAAAGACTCTCC
>JAHAIU010000554.1 GCA_018372555.1 Clostridium sp. | reverse complement strand
ATGAATATGTTAAAGAAATAAAAGTGGTTCCTACTGGAACATCTAATTTCAATAGAAAAACAGGTGTTGTCACTATACTTGAAGGAATGGAAGAAGGAGAATTGCTTCATGAGTTAGGCCATGCATTAGAAACTAAATTTGATCTATATAATAATGAAAAATTTATAAATATTTTAAAAGCAGACTTACCAGATTCTTTTACATGTTTATTAAATATAAAGACAACTAAAGAATTTATTCAAGAAATAGATATTTTAGATGTTGATTGTCCTAAGTTTATATCAAAATATCAGTCAAGAATATATGATAAAGATATGTATAAAAATGAAAGAATTGACTTTTCAACAGGTGAGTTCAATTATAAAGTGTTGGGGGAATATTTTTCTGAGGGATATAAGGGATATATTTTAAATCCAAATAACTTGAAAGAGAAAGACATAAAGTTGTATAATTTTATTAAGGAGTTGGTTTAGGTGGAGTTAGCATTAAAAGAAAAATTATTGAAAGCAACTAAGTTAGCGGAATTTCAAGAAATATTAAAAAAGTCTGATATTAAAGACGTTAAAGAGTTAGATGAAGATATTTTAAAGCATTTTTGTAGTCTTGGAAATGGTGATTGCGCATATAATCATGGAGATTTAAGAAGAAATTAGTAAGCACTTACTTAGAAAAATGAGTAGGTGCTTTTATTATGCAAAAATTTAAGGAGGATGTTTTAATTGGGTGAAAAAGTGGAACTTAATAAACTTAAATTAAATTCTAATATAGTTAAAAAGAATACTGATAAAATATATGATGTGTTGAAAGAAGATAATCTTTCACTAAACCAAGCAATTTATATACTTGATTCAGTGAAAGAAATTCTAGTTAATAAGCCGTTATGGTCTGAAAAATAAGGAGGATTTAATATGGATATTAAAACTAATAAGGATTTTCAAGAAGTAGCAGACAGAATAGACTGTGCAGATGAAGAGTATAGAAAAATTGCTTCACAAATTAATGATATGTTTTATGAAAAGAAGTTATTAACTTGTGAAGCTAAGATAATTTTAGGATTATGTAATGACATTTTAAACGTTAATAGTACTGTAAATAAAACTAGAAATGGATGCGAATTTGTACCACGTACATCAACAAGACCAGGCTCTTATATTCAGTAATTATTTTTTAGTAAATGTTAAATGTGATTTAC
>JAHAIU010000090.1 GCA_018372555.1 Clostridium sp. | reverse complement strand
ATTTTTTAATTTTTTAATTTTTTCATTGTGCGACAGCACTTTTATTCTTTCAATTCTTAATTTAAATTTTAGATCCTGAACTACTAGCAAATATAAATATAATATGTGAAATAAGCATCTGGCGGAAAATTAGAACTTCTTTTTGCAGCCATTTGTCTTATGGAGCATATTCTATTTATATTTGCGGTTTTATTCTCATCTTAAAACTACTCTTCTTCATCAATTAAATCATTTTGTATATCTGCCTTTGCCTTTTGAATTTCTTCACTTAATTTTTCACTTGGAAATATTTCTTCTTTATTATCTTCTTCTATTAAGTCAAAATATACTTCTCTATTATCTATATCTACTCTACTACATTTTACCTTAACTTCATCACCTAATCTATAGACCTTCTTAGTTCTTTCCCCTATTAAACATAAATGAGCTTCATCATAAATATAATAATCATCATCTAAAGCTGTTATATGGATAAGTCCTTCTATAGTATTAGGAAGTTCTACAAATAATCCAAAGGAAGTTACTGAAGAAATAATTCCTGAGAACTCTTCTCCAATTCTTTCTTGCATATATTCCGCCTTCTTTAAATCATCTACTTCTCTTTCAGCTTCTTGAGCTAATCTTTCCATTTCTGATGATTGCTTAGATGCTATTTCCACTATTCCAGATAATTTTTCACTTCTCTTTTCATCTATTTTACCATTAAGTTGTTCCTTAATGATTCTATGAATTTGAAGGTCAGGATATCTTCTTATTGGTGAAGTAAAGTGACAGTAGTATTTTGCAGCAAGACCAAAGTGTCCTACACATTCTGGAGAGTACTTAGCTTGCATCATTGAACGAAGTAATAATGTACTAACTACAGTTTCCTCTTTCTTACCCTTAACCTTTTCTAGTATATCTTGAAGGGCTCTAGGGTGAGTTTCTTGTCCCCACTTAACTACATGACCTAAATTGTATACAAATTCTTTAAATTTTTCTAATTTTTCTTCATCTGGATCTTCGTGTATTCTATATACAAATGGTAAATTAGTCCAATACATATGCTCAGCTATAGTTTCATTACAAACCAGCATAAATTCTTCTATTATTCTATTTGCAATAGCTCTATCATATGGTTTTATATCAATTGGCTTACCTAAGTCATTTAGTATTATCTTAGATTCTTCAAAGTTAAAATCTATAGCACCTCTTTTAAATCTCTTTTGACGAAGAATAGTACATAACTCTTCCATAGCCTTAAAGTCATCTACTAAGTAATCATATCTTTTAATTAGTTCTTCATCATTATTTGCAAGAATCTTAGTTACATCTGTATAAGTCATTCTTTCTGAAGTTCTTATTACAGTTTCATGAATTTCATGTCTTATAACCTTACCCTTGTTATCTATAATCATAAAACAACTTAATGCAAGTCTATCAACCTTAGGATTTAATGAACAAATTCCATTAGATAATTTCTTTGGTAACATTGGAATAACTCTATCTATTAAATAAACAGAAGTTGCTCTCTTTAATGCTTCTTTATCTAAAGGATTCTTTTCTCTTACATAATGAGATACATCTGCTATATGAACTCCAAGTTTAAACTTTCCATCTTCAAGTCTTTCTATAGATACAGCATCATCTAAATCTTTAGCATCTTCACCATCTATAGTTACCATTCTTAAATCTCTAAGATCTAATCTTCTTTTATATTCTTTTTCCTCTATTTCTTCTTCAATATTTTCTGCATAATTAAGAACCTTCTCAGAGAATTCTTCTGGCAATCCATATTTCTTAATAATAGTTAATATATCTAATCCTTTATCACCTTTTTTACCTAGGACTTCTTTAACTATTCCTTCTGGGCTTCTTCTTTTATCTCCCCATTTTACTATTTCACAAATTACAATATCGCCTTCACTTGCACCATTTCTATCTTTTTTAGATATAAATATATCTTGATTTATTCTAGTATCTTCAGGTACGACAAAGCCAAAGTTTCTACTATCTTCATAAACACCAATTATCTTAAAATTTACTCTTTCTAGTACTTCCCTTACTTCACCTTCACGCTTTTTACCATTAAAATCTTCTCTTGTAATTTGAACTAATACTTTATCTCCATTCATAGCACCATTCATTGAAGAACTAGGTATGAAAACATCCTTTTCCCCTTCAGTTTCTGGTAATAAAAATCCAAATCCTTTTTGATGGACCTCTAACTTTCCTTTAATAAGTCCAAGTCTTTCTGGCACTCCGAATTTATCTTTTTTTGTTCTAACTATTAAGCCTTCTTTTTCCATTGCTTTTAAAACTTTTTTAAAAGACTTATATTCATCAGGATTTATATCAAATACTGATACTAATTCTTGAATATCCATTGGTCTATAAGCTTCTTCTCTCATAAAACTTAATACCGTTTGCTTTATTCCCATTTTTTCACTTCCTTTATTAGAAATATAGACCTCTCTCTTGTACCTATACCTCTATATTTTATCCATATATAAGTTTAATAATCTTCTATTATATATAGTTTTATCTTTATGGTGATATCTAACTATTTCCTAGATTTTACATCCACCATTCTTCCTTTTATCTTTCTATAGTTTCTCTTTATATTAAATTTAACTATTTTACATTTATTCTTATCTGCAAATTTAATATTCTTTTTATCTTTATGTTAATATTTAACCAATCTATATTTTCACTATTTTAGGCAATACTCTGCTAAAACAGATTGTAATTCATATATATTTAAGCTACTATTAAATTGCTTTTCAATTGGTAATGCAGTTCCAGATATCCAAATTTTAAGCTCTGCATCTAAATCAAAATGACCAGATGTTTCAATACTGAAATGAGTTATTGATTTGTAAGGTATTGAATGATATTCTGTTTTCTTACCTGTTACCCCTTGCTTATCTACTAATATCAATCTCTTATTTGTAAATAAAAACAAATCTCTTACTAGCTTATACCCCTTTTCAATACTCTCCCCTGGCGATAGTATCTTTCCATAATCTTTTCTTAAGCTTTCTAGATTCACTTCAGAAGCATTCCCCATTACCCCATTAAATATACCCATAAAAACACCCTCCTTATTTCTTTATAATATTTATTAATTTCAAACTAACTCTTATTTATAAAATTAAATCTAACATAGATCTTACTTATAAGCTTAAAGCTACATTCTAATTCTTATTTGTAAAATTAAGGAGCTATAGCATTATTAGCTCAAGTTAAGAATTAGAAATTAAGAATGAAGATTAACTTTTCATTATTCATTCTTAATTTCACATTGTGCCATCACACTACTTACTATTATTATAATTCATATTAATATTTTATTGCAAAATCAATAAAAATTATTAATTTTAATTCTAACTTTACTACTATCTACTTAAAAAAATAATTTTTTTAAAATTCTTTATAAAAACATAAAAGAGCCACTAATAATTTAAGCAGCTCATTTAAATCCCTATATTAAGTTTAAAGCTATTGTATTAACAGCAAATAAAGCCATAGTGATAATTGTTAATCTTAATAACATAGCTTCTTTTGTCTTAGCCTTATTCCTAGAGAAGAATGTTTCAGTTCTACTTCCTTGAATTAATCCGCTTAATGCATCTGTTTTACTTGGTTGCAATAATACTGATATTATAATTACTAGCCCTAACACTGCTTCTAACACTAATAAAATGCTCTTCATCTCCATAATTGCTATACCTCCCAACTAGATATAAATGGTCGTATTTACATAAGGATATCTTATCATAATGTTTCAAATTTTACAAGTAACTATTGTCAAATATAATTAAATTAAACATATTCAATTTCTATATCTGTTTAAATAACTAATCTACATTCTATGTAATTTAAAGTAAATATAATTATAAAATTTAGCACATCATTTGAATTTATATGTTTATTTATATATAAGTTGAGTATCAAATTTCATGTCTAAAATATTTTATACATAAAATATAACTTATTAAGTTATAAATACTTTATTATAGATTACTATTAACTAAAAATCTTTAAAATGCTAAAAGGAGATATAACAGATCTAAACTAATAAATCTTATTATATCTCCTCTTTCAATTCTTATTGCTTATTAAGAATAAAACTATTTCTTTATGTTAAAGAATGCTCTTCTTCCTCTGTATTCAGCAACATCATCTAATTCTTCTTCAATTCTGATTAATTGGTTGTACTTAGCAACTCTTTCAGATCTTGCAGGAGCACCAGTCTTGATTTGACCAGCATTAACAGCTACAACTAAATCAGCTATAGTAGTATCTTCAGTTTCTCCTGATCTGTGAGAAATTACTGCTGTGTATCCAGCTCTGTTAGCCATTTCGATAGCATTTAAAGTTTCAGTTAAAGTACCGATTTGGTTTAACTTAATTAAGATTGAGTTACCAACTCCTAAGTCAATACCTCTTTCTAATCTTTCAGTGTTAGTAACGAATAGATCGTCTCCAACTAATTGAACTTTCTTACCTAATCTTTCAGTGATTAGCTTCCAACCTTCCCAGTCTTCTTCAGCCATACCATCTTCGATTGAGATAATTGGATACTTATCAACCCAAGCTTCTAAGAAATCAACCATTTCAGCTGCAGTTAAAGTCTTTCCTTCATGTTCTAATACATACTTTCCATCTTTGTAGTATTCAGATGAAGCAGCATCTATAGCTATGAACATATCTTCTCCAGCTTTGTATCCAGCTTTAGTTATAGCTTCTATGATAACTTCAATAGCTTCTTCGTTTGACTTAAGGTTTGGAGCGAATCCACCTTCATCACCGATAGCTGTTGAATATCCTTTATCGTGTAAAGTTTTCTTTAATGTATGGTAAACTTCAGCACACATTTGTAATGCATCGCTGAAAGTCTTAGCTCCAACTGGCATTACCATGAATTCTTGTAAATCTACTGAGTTATCAGCATGAGATCCACCATTGATTATGTTCATCATTGGAACTGGTAAAACCTTAGCATTTACTCCACCAACATATTGGTATAATGGTAAATCTAAAGATTTAGCAGCTGCATTAGCAACAGCTAATGAAACACCTAAGATAGCGTTAGCACCTAACTTAGCTTTGTTTGGAGTTCCATCTAATTCAATAAGTAACTTATCGATGTATGGTTGATCATATACGTTACATCCAATTAACTCTTCAGCAATTGTATCATTAACGTTTTGAACTGCCTTTAAAACACCTTTTCCTAAATATTGGCTCTTATCTCCATCTCTTAATTCAACTGCTTCATACATACCAGTTGATGCTCCTGATGGAACAGCTGCTCTTCCTACAGTACCATCTTCTAAGTATACTTCTACTTCTACTGTTGGGAAACATCTTGAATCAAGAATTTGTCTAGCCACAACATCTACTATTTCGTTATAATTTTTCACGTTTATTCCTCCTTTATTTTAATGTTACTATTTACCTTTTTCTATTCATACCATTATTATTATTTCTATCAACGACAGAATTATTCATAAAAGTATAAATGTAAAGAAAAATTTAAAATAAATAACATTTTTTAGCAAATAATAATCATTATCACATTTTCACTATTATTATACCACTTTGCCCATATATTTCAATACGTATTTACTTATGTAAACAATTACCCTATTATTAAATTTATTTTAAATCCATATTATAAATATTTTGCTTACATTAATTAATGATTATATATATAAACATTGTAAATATAGGTATATTAATATAATTATACCTTATTTTCTTCTATAGTGTTATGATAATTGATACTTTAGTAATTCATCATTTGTAATTTCACTTAATAAATCACTTTACTAGAAATATATAAGTTAAAATTTCACCATATAATAGTAGGTCATAAAAATCATATAAAAGTATTATCTCCCAATTAATAATTGACGTTTTCTGCAACAGACTACTTTATAGAAAATTTTTCTTAAATAATATCTTCTCTATCTTCATTATTAATTGAAAAATGAGCTGCCTTTCTAGCAACTCATTTAACAAAACTATTTCAAAGCCAGCAATGATAACCACTATTTTTCATCATCTCTATTTTGTAAATACTGATTGTATTTTTTTCTCCAATTTTTTGCTACTTTCTTATCTATAATATTTATGTCTTCAAGAAAACTATCTAATACTCCAATTTTTTCAAGGCCCTTCATAAGATGTCTTGGATAGCTTACTTTCTTTTTATAACATTGCTTTGGATCTATCACCATAACTTTATTATCATTAGTTATATAAATATCCCTGCATCTTGCGTCAAGTTTAACAAACTTTAATTTTTTAAACTCTTCAATTAAATAATATAAGTTTTCTGATATTTCATAGTTAAATCCTTTTTTCTTAATATAATGATCTAACCTCTTCCCATGAACCTTATCCCTTACCATATAAAAACTGCCCATATTGTACAATCTAGGGAAGTATCTTGATCTACTAACCTTTTTAAGGATTTCTCCTTCTTCCTTGCAGCATTTTGACTCCTTAAAGATCTTAATTGCTTTATTTTCTGGCAGTTCATAAACTATTCCATTATGACCCTCTCCGAGAAATACAGCATTTTTAAAAAGTTCCTCCGTTTCAGAATCAAAATCTGCTGAATAAGAATAGCTTCTAGGCATAAAACTCTCCCCAAAAATTATTATTACTATATACTATTATTTCCTTGGAAATATTATAACAAATCTTTATTCAAAAATAACTGATTCCGGTTTTACAGTATCTCCATACGCTGGAACTAAAGTCTTTTCAAATGCTTCCTTAAAGAATCCTTCACTAGTTAAAGTATCTATTTCTTTATTTACCCATTCTAAAAGTTCAGTATCTCCCTTTTTAACTGCTGGAGCAATTGTATCCTCATCACCTAATGAAGTAATATAAGTTGTATATCCTGGATTTTCTTTTGCCCAGGCAAATAATAAAGTATTGTCATGAGCTAAAGCATCTCCTCTACCATCTGTTAAAGCTGCAAAAGTTTCTGTATTTTGTTCATATTTAATTAATTCTATATCTGGGTGATTTTTAGTAAAGTAACTTTCCGCTGTAGTTCCTTTATTAACTAAAAGCTTTTTACCCTTTAACTCTTCTACTGATTTAATAGGTGATCCATCTGATGATACTACACCTAAAGCAACCTCATATAAGGATTTGCAAAGTCAACTTTTTCTTTTCTTTCTGGAGTTACAGTAAAGTTTGCAAGGATTATATCTACTTTATTTGATTCTAAGTATTCTACTCTGTTGGCTGCCTCAACTAATACATATTCAACCTTGTTTTCATCTCCAAGTAAATCCTTAGCTATTCTCTTTGCTAAATATACATCGTAGCCTTGATTTTCTCCTTTTTCATCAACAAATCCAAATGGAGGTTTGTCACTAAACACTCCAATTCTTACTTTTCCTTCAGCCTTTATTTTATCAATTGATGATTGCTTTTCTTCAGGCTTTTGACTACATCCAACTAGCACCCCCACTGCTAATACAACTGTTAAAATTATTGATAATAGTTTCTTCATTTTATTTACACCATCCCTTTTTATATTTTTAATATTTTATTACTTATTGCTTATTATTTTAAAATTAAGAATTACTAGCAAATATAAATGTAATATGTGAAATAAGCATATGGCGAAAATTTAGAACTTTTTTGCAGCCATTTGTCTTATGGAGCATATTATATTTATATTTGCAGTTTTATTCTCATTTTAATTCAAATACTCTTAATAATTTTCACTATTTATATAAATCAAAAGATGCTAAAAAGCTTTTAGCCCTTTCAGTTTTTGGATTATTAAAGAATTCTTTAGGAGTAGTTACTTCAACTAATTTTCCTTCTTCCATGAAAACTATCTTATCTGCTACATGCTTTGCAAATTCTAATTCATGGGTTACAACTATCATAGTCATTCCATTCTTTGCAAGCTCTAATAATACCATTAATACTTCTCTAACCATTTCTGGATCTAAAGCTGCTGTAACTTCATCAAAAAGCATTATTTCAGGGTTCATGCATAAGGCCCTTACTATTGCAATTCTTTGCTTTTGACCTCCTGATAATTCTCTTGGATAAGAAAACTTTCTATTAAATAAGCCAACTCTATTTAATAACTCATCTGCTTGTTTTTCTGCTTCTTCCTTTTTTCTATTTTGAGCCTTTGTAGGTCCAAGAAGTATATTATTAATTACATTTAAGTGAGGGAATAATTCATAGCTTTGAAAAACCATCCCTACTATTCCTCTTACCTTTTCAAAAGGTATTTCTTTCCCTAGTAAACCATAGCCCTCAAGATGGATTTCTCCCTTACTTATTTCCTCCAAGCCATTTATACATCTTAAAAATGTACTTTTACCACAACCAGAAGGTCCAATCACTACTACAACTTCGCCTTTTTTAACTTCTAAATCTATTCCTTTTAAAGCTTCTACATCTCCATATTTCTTTTCTAGGCCTTTTACCCTTAATAAAACATCATCACTCATATTTCTTCCCCCTTAGTTTAACTTTCTTTCAAGAGCTTTTGCCCCTAATGAAATAGGGAAGCAAATAATAAAATAAATTATTAGCATAAAACCATAAATCCAAAATGGAGTAAGAGGCTCTGTTAAAATAGATCTTTCAATAATTTGCTGACCAACTTTAACTAAATCCACAGTACCTATTAATGTCATTAAAGTAGTTGTCTTAATCATTCTTGTAGTTAAATTAATTATTCCAGGCAAAACCCTTCTTATACTTATTGGAATTATAATAAATCTATAAGTTTTTACCTTACTTAAAGATAATGCCATAGCAGATTCATAATATATTTTAGGAATAGAGGTTATTGCACCTCTTACTAAATCTCCTATCTCAGCAGTTCCCCATAATGTGAAAACTATATATCCAACTAATATTGAATCTATATGGACATTTAGAACTTTAGGAATTCCAAAGTAAAATATAAAAAGCCATACCATTATAGGTACAATCCTTATACTTTCAAGGTATATAAAGGAAATACTTTTTATAACCTTATTTTTACTAGTCATAATAATTCCAAATAAAATTCCTAAAATAGTTGATAGTATTACTGAAACTAAAGCTATATTTAATGTTACAGCCAGTCCCTCCATTAGCCTTTTTAAATTATCTATATTAAATATTGTGTTATTGGCCAAATTCCCCATACCTTAACCTCCTTTCTAAAAACCTACTAAATATTGAGATTGGAAGTAAGATAATAAGATAAAATACAACTACTAATATTAATGCTTCACTTGTCTTATAATACATTCCAATAACATCCTTAGCCACAAACATAAGCTCTGCCACTGCAATTGATGCAATAATTGATGTTTCCTTAACTAAAAAAATAGCATTAGCTACTATTGATGGTATTGAAATTGAAAAACTAATTGGAAGTATAATACTAGTTAATATTTGCTTCTTACTAAGACCTAAAGCTTCGCCACTTTCAATTTGCGATTTCGCAACAGCTTGAACTCCACCTCTAAAGCTTTCAGCCATATAAGCTCCTCCTAAAAAGGCTAGTCCTATTACTCCACAAGCAAAACCACTAAGCTTTATACCAAACTTAGTTAATCCATAATAAAGAAAAAAAACTTGTATTAGCAAAGGCGTATTTCTTGAAAATTCTATATACACCTTAGAAATTATAGTTAAAATCTTTAAATTAAAATATCTTGCTGCTTCAATTAATAGCCCAATTATAATAGATAAAATTATAGAAACTACTGCAAGCTTTACAGTCATAATTGTACCTTGCATAAATGTAGGTATAATCTCTCTAATAAAATTAAAATCTATGTCCATTTACATTCCCCCATTGTAAAGTCAGTTAAGTTTACAATACGTAAACTAAAATACAATTTTCTTCTCTCTTTGTTTTCTTAAACCCTTTATTACTCTTGTTTTATTATTCCTACTATTCCGATATGTTTTGTTATTCATATTCTATATTCTATATTTGTTGTTTATTTTTGTCAATAGAATTCTTCCTATTTTTAACTTTTATTTTTATTTGAAAGTTTTTATTATTAATTAGTATTGAAAGTGCTATTGACTTAAATTTATTATTAAACCTTTTTACTATTAAGAGTAATATTATCTTAAAAACATAATTGCCTTTTATTTATTCTTATAGATTATTTACAGAAACCTTAAAAAGTGATTCAATCTTTTAATTTATTTTTAATGTTACAAATATAACAACCCGTAATTAGTTTATGCGTTAAATTATCCTTTGTGAGAAATATAAAAGCACAAAAAAGGCTGTTTCAAAAAACAGCCTAGTTAATAATTAAAAATTAATGATTATTTATGTAATTCTTTCAGTGCTACTAAAAAACTTTATCAACAATTCTTTTATTCTTTAAATTTTTCATTTTTAATTATTCCATTATTTCTAGCATCTTAAATTATCTTTCATTACCTATAAATACAACCCCTAGAGTTCCAGGTCCTCCATGAGTTCCAATAACTGCTCCAATTGAGTTGATTATTACATCCTTAACATTATACTCACTTAATATCATTTCTTTAACAGTTAATGACTCTTCTAAACAATCTGCATGGGCAATAAATATAGCGTG
>JAHAIU010000553.1 GCA_018372555.1 Clostridium sp. | reverse complement strand
CATTAGCCAATAATTGTGTTAATGATTTTAATTTCATTGTATTAACTCCTTCCCTACACAGTTTTATTACTAATCCTGTGTAGTTAAAATAATATTTTGTATAAAAAATAAGCCTGTTTAACGACTATTGCTTAAAGTCAGTTATTATTTAATGTTTTTACCTAATACATTTCTTTCAATTCTATCCTCAACTCTTCTATTAAGCCACATTAAAGCTTCTTCCACATGTTCAAGAGTCTTAGCATTGTACTCACTAGCAAATGGTCCATCTTGAAATGATTTTAATCTATCCCTTACTATTTCAAGTAAATCTTCGTTACCTACTCCATGTTGTGAATTTTTCTCTTTTCTAGGTCCTTTTTGAAACTTAATAATAACAACATCATTAGCAATATCTTTTTCTTTTCCATCATTTATAACAATGTGATATTCATGATGTGCACCTCCTGGACCTATTTCATCTGCTACAAAAATTTGATTTAATTTTTCTCTCTTTTGGATTGTACTTAATTCTTTCATATTCTAATTCCTCCTAAAATAAAAATAAGCCTTAAATTTAAGACTTCAACATACTGTGTATTTCTTTTAATTCTTCATGTGAAAATTTACATTTCTCATTTACTTCTTTAAATGATTTAAGTAACTCAAAACTAATTTTCTTTCCTAATTTAGCTTTTGTTTTCTTTGGTAATTTAAAATACTGATATATTCTTAATAAAGTTCGTATATACATAAATTTTATTTTCTGTTTTATATAAAATATTTTAAAAGAAATTATTTCATACATATCACTACGCTCCTAATTTATTAAACCTATAACATTAGACTCACACAAGATAATTGGATCACCTTAACCTTTCTACCTATATGAGGATTTATTAAAGTTTTCCATCATTGCTTTTGCTAAATCTTTAGCAACTCTATTGCCATTGATAACAATTTCAGTTCCATACTCTTTACATTTTTCTTGTGGAATTTTCTTAAGTACTTCATAATCTCCATCTATTTCAATTTCATCTGGAACAAATGCTAATTTTAAAGTTGGAATTTCTCCACCCTTTATTTTTACATCAATTTCAGTTAAATTTCTTGTTATATCATGGTCATCAATAAATACTTTGCAATCACGTGTATTCATGCCATTATTAACAATCTTTACTTTCATACTACTTCTCCACCTCTTCTGATTCATT
>JAHAIU010000552.1 GCA_018372555.1 Clostridium sp. | reverse complement strand
GTTATTACTGGTGTACTGAAATAAGAAAAATATCTAATATACCTATTATATTTATTTCTTCAGCATCAGATAATATGAATATTATAATGGCCATAAATATGGGAGGAGATGACTTTATATCTAAGCCCTTTGATTTAAACGTACTTATGGCTAAGATACAAGCTATATTACGCAGAACGTATGACTTAGGTGGCAAGGTTCCATTTTTAGAATATAGGGGAGCTATATTAAATTTAAATGATAATACTATACTTTATGAAGGAAATAAGGCTGAATTAACAAGAAATGAATTTAGGATTTTACAGACCTTAATGGAAAATAAAAAGAAGGTTGTAAGTAGAGATACTCTTATGATTAGACTTTGGGAAATTGACTCATATGTAGAGGAGAATACTCTTACAGTTAACATAACAAGACTAAGAAAGAAGCTAGAAGGAATAGGGTTAATTGAGTTTATTAAGACTAAAATAGGTTCAGGATATATTATTGAATAGATTTATAAGGAGGTGATTGCTTTGGAAGAAGATAATATTTTTAAAAGTTTATATAAGTATATTTTAGGGAATGTTTCGATAATTATATTGCTTTTTGTTTTTATAGGTATATTTATGGGGATTTTTTCTTTATATAATTTAGAGATTGAGGCTGTGATATACGCTTCAATACTTTGTATAGTTTTAGCATTAATTTACTTTATATTTAAATTTTTAAATTATTATAAAAAACACACTGAGCTTATAAGAATTGAAAAAAATATTTCTTTAATAGCTAATGAATTGCCACCTCCTAGGAAGGGTATAGAGGAAGATTATCATAAGATGATTTTTTCTCTAATTGATATTAATAATAAGAACTTAACAGAATTAGTTAAACAACGAAATGAGAGCATTGATTACTATACAACTTGGGTTCATCAGATTAAAGTCCCAATATCAGTTATGAAATTAATCCTTCAGGGGGAGGACACTAATGAAAATAAGGAATTATTATCTGAGCTCTTTAAAATTGAAGAGTATGTAGAAATGGTTTTATGCTATTTTAGATTAGATAGTAGTTCCAGTGATTTTGTTTTTAAGGAATATAAGTTAGATGACATTATTAAGAAATCTATAAGAAAATATGCTTCACAATTTATAAGAAAGAAAATTTCTTTAAATTATAAGGGCACTGACAAAATAATATTAACAGATGAA
>JAHAIU010000551.1 GCA_018372555.1 Clostridium sp. | reverse complement strand
AATAATATATATGACTTAGTAATCCTTCATATAATGATTTCTCTAAATTAATAATTAAAAGTGAAGAATTAAAATTAATGAATAAACTCATTTATGAGTAAAAAAATGAATGAAGTATTTTGTTGGAAATTACTTCATTCATACTATAAAAGTTTATTAAGGGAGAGTATCTAGTTTTGTTTAAAAACAAGACTAAATACTCTCCATTTTATTATTAATATCACCTTTATGTGACAACATTCTATAATTTAAGTAACAATTATAATTTAAATTTGGTTATAAATTATAATTTATAATTTGAAGTTGGATACTAAATATAATTTAAATTTGGATATTAATTACAGTTTAAATTTAGATACTAATTCATTAAGCTCATTAGATAAAATAGATTGAGATTTAGATAAATCAAGCATTAGTGATATAGCATTATTAGTGTCATTAATACTATCTTTTACATTAGTAACATTGCTAGATGAATTTTGTGACATAGAAGCTAAGGAGTGAACAGCATTACTTAGTTCATTCATTGTAGCTGAAACTTCTTCAGACATAGATGCTATATTTTCACTCATTTCTCTAATAAACATTCCATCCTTTTCATACTTATCACCAACATTTATAAAGTTATTAAATTCTTTCATTATTTCATCATCAATAAAGTGAAGTAGGTTATTGCTACTATCTGTAATATTATTAAATGCTAGTTTCACTTCATTTATAGTATTTTTAACGTTTTGAACAGATACCTTAGACTGTTCAGCAAGCATTCTAACTTCTTCTGCAACTACTGCAAATCCCTTACCTTGTTCTCCAGCACGAGCTGCTTCTATTGCTGCATTTAGAGCAAGAAGGTTTGTTTGTTCAGCAATTGCTTCAATAGAATTTGCCATAGTAACTATTTCATTAACAACTCTTCCTTTTTCTATTGATGTCTTTATATCATTTTCAAAACTTCTATAAACATTATTTGTATTATTAATTACATATTCAGTATTATCTTTAATTTTAGTAGATCTTCTTTCTATCTTTTCTGCATTTATGTTACCATCAGTAGCTTTTTCAGAAAGTACTTCTATACTTGAAGTTACTTCTAGTATAGAAGCAGATAATTCTTCTGTTATAGCACTAGTTTCCTCAACTGTAGAACTAATTTCTAATGAGGAATCATTAATTTGATCAAATTGACAATTAACTTC
>JAHAIU010000089.1 GCA_018372555.1 Clostridium sp. | reverse complement strand
TAGTGATTTCCTTTCGTGAATTGTTTCTGCAAATTCAATTTTAACACGAAAAATCACTATGGATTTTTTTTTACTTCAATTTAATTTTACAACTAGTCAATAAATTCTTCTTATCATATTTAAATTATTGTACTACATCATATATTAGAGGAAGCTTTTCTACAGGTTCTTTAACAATTTCTATATTCTTCAGGATTTTTTCTCTAGCTCTTTCAATATTGTTTCTATCATTACTATGAATATAAGCTAGTACATCCCCCTCTTGAACCTTTTCATCCCTCTTTTTATTTAATACTATTCCTACAGCAAGATCTATATTGCTTTCCTTAGTTTCTCTTCCTGCGCCAAGCTCCATAGCTATAAGTCCAAAAGCTTCAGCATGAATTTTCTTTATATATCCACTTTCCTTAGCCCTAACTTCTTCTATAAACTTAGCTTTTGGTAGTTTATTAGTATCATCAATAAAGGAAGTATCTCCCCCTTGAGCCTTTACAAAGTCTTTAAGCTTTTCTAGACCTTTTCCATTTTCTATATTTTTCATTAGAAGTTCTTTACCTTCTTCAAAAGTTTTAGCTGTATTACTACAAACAAGCATATAACTTCCTAAGGTTAAAGTAAGTTCTAATAAATCCTTTGGACCATTTCCTTTTAATAACTCAATAGCTTCCTTTACTTCTAAAGAATTACCTATTGCATATCCTAAAGGCTGATCCATATCTGATATTACACCTATAGTTTTTCTTCCTACAGATGTTCCTATATCAACCATTTCCTTTGCAAGTAACTTAGCATCTTCAGGAGTTTTCATAAAAGCTCCATCTCCAACTTTTACATCTAGAACTATTGCATCTGCTCCTGAAGCAATTTTCTTACTCATAATACTTGAAGCTATAAGAGACATATTGTCTACAGTACCTGTAACATCTCTTAAAGCATAAAGTTTTTTATCTGCAGGTGCTATGTTCCCAGTTTGACCTGTTAATGCAATACCTATGTTATTTGCATTATTTATAAAATCTTCTTCAGATAGCTCTACAGAAAAGCCTTCAAAAGCTTCTAGTTTATCAATAGTTCCTCCAGTATGACCTAATCCTCTTCCTGACATTTTAGCAACTGGAACACCTAATGATGCTACTAGTGGAGTCAAACATATACTAGTCTTATCTCCAACACCTCCTGTAGAATGCTTATCTACCTTTATACCATTAATTGATGATAAATCAATTCTATCACCTGAATCTACCATAGCCATAGTTAAATCAGCAGTTTCTCTCTTATTCATTTTATTAAAAAATATTGCCATAAGTAATGCTGAAGCTTGATAGTCAGGAATTTCCCCTTTTGTAAAGCCCTTTACAAAGAATTCAATTTCTTCTTTGGTTAATTCAATACCTTTTCTCTTTTTAAGAATAATGTCATACATCCTCATTGGATTACAGACCTCCTACTAACCTAGTATATTTTTTAAGAAACTTTCTCCATCAATATTATTATCAATATTAAAATACTCTAAAATAGTTTTACTTATATCAGTAAAGCTCTTTCTAGTTCCTATATTTATAGGTTTAATATTTTCTCCATAAACTAATATAGGAATATACTCTCTTGAGTGATCTGTACTTTCAGTAGTTGGGTCACAACCATGGTCAGCTGTTAACATAAGAATGTCATCTTTGCCTAATTTACTATAGATTTCTTGTAATCTATTATCGAAATCTTCTATAGCTTTTCCGTAACCCTTAGGGTCATTTCTATGTCCATAAAGCATATCAAAATCTACCAAATTAGTAAATATTAATCCTTCCTTTACTTCATCCATATATTTAAGAGTAGCATCAACACCATCCATATTATCCTTAGTATGAACAGCCTTAGTTACACCTTTTTTATTATATATATCTTCAATTTTACCAACAGCAGCTACTTCCTTACCATCTTCATAAAGATACTCTAACATAGTTTTAGAGAATGGATCTAAAGCATAATCTCTTCTATTTGAAGTTCTCTTATACTCTCCATTTTTACCAATGAAAGGTCTTGCAATAACTCTTCCAACAACATTTTCATCAACTAGCATTTCTCTTGCAATACTACACATATTGTATAACTCATCTAGTGGTATTACATCTTCATGAGCAGCAATTTGGAATACGCTATCTGCTGAAGTATAAACTATTGGATATCCTGTCTTAACATGTTCGTCTCCAAGTCTTTCAATTATTTCAGTACCTGAGGCAACGCAGTTACCTAAAACTCCCTTTTTGTTTACTCTTTTTAGGAATTCATCAATAATTTCTTTAGAAAAACCATTAGGATAAGTGTTTAATGGAGTATCTAGAATAACTCCCCCAATTTCCCAGTGTCCAGTTACTGTATCTTTCCCCTTAGATCTCTCCATAAGCTTTCCATATGCACCGATATGATCATTTACTTTATTTAAATATTTAACCCCTTCAATATTACCAAATCCTAATTTTTCAAGATTGTCAATCTTTAATCCCCCACAGGCTTTATAGGTATTGTCTAGTGTATGACTACCAACATCACCATAAAGATTAGCATCAGGCAATTCACCTACGCCTAGACTATCCATTACTACTAATATAACTCTTTTCATTTAATCTTCTCCTTTCGTATTATAAAGCCTAGAATTACTTCTATTTTATTATGCTCTAGGATGGGAGTTTTTATATACAATATTTATTTTATCATTGTTTATAATTTCATAATATGTGTCCATATAAGTTAAAACTTGATTCCCTAATAACTTTTGAACAGCTCGTACATTTGCTCCATTTTGTAAAAGATGAACTGCAAAGGAATGTCTAAAGGTATTTAAATTAACATCTTTTTTTATTCCAGCCCTATGTGAATACTCTTTAACTATTCTCCATACACCCTGCCTAGTTAGTTGATTTCCATTTAAATTTACAAACAAATTATCAACTCCAGCAGATGCAACCCTATCTCTAATTAAAAAATATTCCTTTATTGCTTCTACAGCACTTCTTCCAATAGGAATTAATCTTTCAAGATTTTTATTATCTAGACATCTTACAAAATCCAGTTCTAAATTAACATCATATACTTTTATATTAATTATTTCAGAAACTTTCATTCCAGTTGCATACATAAGTTCTAATAAAGCATTATCTCTAATTCCTTTATTACAGTCCTTATCTACAATTTTAATTATTCTGTCTACCTCTTCTATAGTTAATATCTCAGGTAACTTCTTAGTAGTTATAGTATTTTTATAATAAATCTTAGGTATTTCTCTTACTACATCTTGATCTTTTAAATAATTATAAAAGCTTCTTAAGCTAATTACTATTCTATTTATAGACCTTTCAGACTTTCCTTCACTTAAAAGGTGTTGAATATACCCTAGTACTGAAACATTATCAGTTTCATCAATATTGATATTCTTATTATTCAAATACTTAACATAAAGGTTTACGTCAGTTACATAAGCATAAACAGTATTTTCACTTTTATGACTTTCTAGTAAAGCTTCCTTATAATTATTAACAATTTCTTTCATAATTCTCCCCTATCCTAATATAATATTTATTCGACAAATAATTTATTATTCCTTCTTTGTTTTCATTGGATTAGGTTAATTTATACGCTTTTGTGACTACTAACCTAATTAATCCTGGACTTACATAAGATTCAATAATTACTCCAACAACAAAAATAATTAAAAAAATTCCAAATTTAACTATATTCCTTTTAAGCATTGCTTTATTCATCCTAGAGCCATTAAAAAACTTCTCCTTCATTTTCAAAAGAGACATATCTAATGAAATAATACTTATACCTACAAAAAATGGTATATATAATAAATTCTGTGGAATTGTAGTTACTAAAGCTACCCATATTCCTTTTCCTTCAAATGTAGTTAATAGAAAGCTAAAGGTATATCCTAAGGTAAATCCTTTTATTAAATCTATTAAAAGAATTATTGGTGCTCCAAAGGTTGTAAATCCTAAGGCAATGATTAATAAGATAAAAAATATATTCTTAGTAAGCACATTTAACATTAAATCTTTAGTTGCAACTTCTTTAGTACTAATTGTTTGTAAGAATCCTGTAAAATAATCTGATAAATCCTTCGCATCTACTCCATCCATATATTTTATGGTGTATGCACCCAGTAGTATACCTACAAAGAAAAATGTTAATACTAGTAAATAAAATAATTTATTCTCCTTAAAATTAAAGTTTAGCTTTTCCATTAAATTCATAATATTCCTCCCCTTACAGTTGCTATAAAACATAATATGTTTAAAATCTCTTTAATATTCATAATTGAATATATGTAAATTTTATTTTTCTAAAAAAATAAAAGAAGCTATATCTAAATGATAAGCTCCTTAATTTGTAGTGTTCTTAAATATTCATTTTAATTTCTATATTAAGTTATGATGTTACTAGCTTTTATAAAAAAGCAAATTATAAGAAAGCAAAAGCACTTAGAGTTTTACAATCTATGATTTCACCCTTCTTTATCATTTCTTTCACTTCATTTATATTAACTATTTTAACATTAGTAAATTCATCTTCATCTTCATGCTTCTCACCTAGAGTTAAATTTTCAGCCTTATAAATATAAATTATTTCATCACAAAATCCTGGTGCTGTAGAAATCCTTCCTAGATACTCTATATTCTCAGCTTTATAACCTGTTTCTTCTTCTAGTTCTCTTACAGCACAGACCTTAGGATCTTCATTTTTATCTAATTTACCTGCTGGTATTTCAATCATAACTTGCTTTATAGGTAATCTATATTGCTCAACTAATACAATATTTTCATCATCTAAAAAAGCTAAAACAGCAGCTGCACCTGGATGTTTAACAACATCTCTATTAGCTTTTTCTTTATTAGGTAGTTCCACATCAACATTAACAAACTCTAAAAAATTACCTTTATGAATTAATTTTTCTTCTAATATCTTTTCCTCTAAATTCATAGTTACACCTTCTAATTCTTATATATTTTAATTTAAATATATCACTTATTAAAATCTAGTACAATAATAACACATTATAGATTTCAATAATAATCTGCATTTATAAGTTTTATATTATTATAAGTAAAAAAATAAATTTTGAATTAAATTTCTTCAATTGAAAGCTTTGCTCTTTTAATCTTTATATAAATTCACTTCATAATCACCTAACTAAAATGAAAAAATATTATTGCAACCTATATAATTAAATTTACGAAATTTACTCTCTTCTTTTATAAACTATATGTCAAAATTCTCTTATATGTTTTTACAATAATTGTACGTTTTAAAATATATTCTATTATATAGGAGGGATGTAATAAAATAAACAATACTGAGAAATTAATATGTAAATCTTATATTTACTCTGAAGCAAAACCAAGTTATCCAAAAGTTCTTTTTGATTATTTAGTGAATATAGAAAAATTAATATAGACAATATTATTGAAGTAATTTTAATTTCCGATTAGAAGCAATAAATCTAGTAATTTATTGTAATTCCTTATCATATATTGAATATCCTTAAATTATTTGATATTATCTATTTACGGGTTAAATATCTCCAAGAGGGATTGATACTTAAAAAGCAATAGTTGTTGCAAACGGAGCTACTGGCATAGCTCCGTTTTTATTTTCTATTACTTTATCCATTATATAATCATAATTATCTATAACTAAATTATAAATTTTATTATCAATTTTATTAAAAGATACCATATTAAATAAATTTGAGATTACTTTTTCTTTCTGGAATTCCCCCTTATAACTTCTTATATTAACAAGAGCACTAACTACATCTGCTATTGCAACTGTAATTTATATTTAAAATAAAGTTTCTACTGTTAACTATGAATTTACTAACTCACCTCCATTAATATGAATGGTTTCTCCAGTAATAAAACTAGCTCCTTCACTAGCTAAAAAAACATAAGCGTCAGCTATTTCTACTGGTTGAGCTGCCCTTTTCATAGGATTATCTTGCCCAAACATAGAAACTTGAAATTCATCAAAAGATGCTGGTATAAGTGGAGTCCAAACTGGTCCTGGGGCTACTGCATTTACTCTAATCCCTTTGTTAATTAAGTTCAATGCTAATGAACGAGTAAAGGATGTTAGTGCTCCTTTAGTCATAGAATAATCTATCAGTTTCTCATTTCCTTTATATGCTGTTATAGAAGTTGTGTTAATTATACAATCTCCATAAGATAAGTGTTTAAGTCCTTCCTTTGTAATATAAAAAGCACCAAAAACATTAGTTTTAAAAGTTTTTTGAAATTGTTCAGTAGTTATATCCATTAAATTATTACATACATGTTGCTCTGCTGAATTGTTAACTATAATATTAATTTTATTAAATTTACTCTTAACAGTATTAATTGCAGATATGCAAAATTGTTCATCACCAATATCTCCATTTATCAAAATACACTCTGATCCCAAAGATTCAACTTCTTTTTTGGTTATCTCAGCGTCATTATGTTCATTTAAATAAATAACAGCTATTTTGACCCCCTCTTTTGCATAGGCAATTGCAACAGCCCTTCCTATCCCACTATCTCCTCCAGTAATTATAGCAACCTTATCTTTAAGTTTACCTTGATTTAATGAAGTATTGTTTTTATAAATAGGTTTAGGATTCATATCTTCTTCAATTCCAGGTTGTAAAGTTTGCTTTTGAGGTGGAAACTTATTAGGAAAATAATTATTCATCTTTATCCCCCTTAAAGTTATATTCATCACTTAATCTATTTTCTTTTATACTTTCTAAGTAGTTTGTTTTATTTACTATATTACTTTCAAACTTTTCAACTGCTAACTTAGTAAAATTTCCAATATTATTACTCTCAATTAATGATTTATCCATGTTTATCTCTCCTTTCTATCTCCTATACTTTCTGTCTACATTCTTATTGTTGTATTATTATAAAAAAATATACTTTATTAACTCTTTATAATTTTTCTTTTAATAATTCTAGGCATAAAAAAATCTCCCATCTACTGATTTTTTAATCAATAAATAAGAGATCATTTTTATCATAATATTAAATTATTTATAGACATATTTTTATATAATTAATATCGATTTTTAATTAGTTTATCGATATGTGACCTTATTAAAGCCTTTACATAAAACGTTTTAACTTACTTTATTCTTAAGTCTTAGCTTATCTGCAATGATTGCTATAAATTCTGAATTTGTTGGAAACTTTTAATGAACCTACAACTACATAAAGCCTGTAAAATAGCCATTTCCACGTTTTATTTTTCACTTTTTCTTCTACTCGCTCCAACAGTTTGTTAGCCTACAAAAAAAAGTATTTGTTGGTATAATAATATAATAGCGGATTAAAAAAGTCAAATGTTGGTAGGCTTATTTTTGATTTGATTTCTCATTTGTGTTATGATTTAAAATTAAGCTGTCCTATAACGTACAGGACGCACCAACCTATCACCTCTGTCTCCTCTTAAATATCGCATCTCAATTGTTTCTCTACGTATTCCATATAAATTGCTTAATTCAGTTAATGTATATGTAGAGCCATCTACTTCAACATAAATAGTATTTTTCTTGTTATTGGCTTGTTCTTGTATAGTAGCCCATCTACAGTTACTAGGCTCATAATTTCCATATGGATCTATTCTATCTATAGATAAAGATTCAGCATATCCATTCTCCATCGCCCATCTATAAAATTCCGAAAAATCTTTTACCCATTCATCGTACACCTTTATACCTTTTGCTCCATAATTATAAAAATCTTTATTATTAGTATTATAACAACGCTGTCTCATAGTAACCCAAATAGCATATAGTTTTGTTCCTGATTGTCCATGGGTCTTCATAACATCACTCCTAATATTCTTAATGTTATATATTATGTTAAGTATATTATTAGGTCTACTAACTAAGCGTATCTACATTGTATGTTCATTTGTAGGTACAAAATCTATAATTTACAAGACTTACATATACGATGTATCTGCATTTGTACATACAAAATGAAAGTTTCTATCAATTATCTTTATATTAAAAATTTATTGTGTAATAATTTACTACGTCCTATACAAATAATCATATAATTGTTTTATAATAATAATAAATACTAAATATATGAGGTGACTATATGGATTTTGATATAGAAAAATATTCATCTATGGGACACAATGATTATTGGAAATATGTCCTTGAAGAAGAATTGAAATTAATTAAAGAGTTAAGAGCTAAAGGTGCAACTGATGAAGATTTAATTAAAAATGAAGATATTAGTAAAGAAGCTTTATGTAAATCAAACGTTAAACCTAGTTATCTAATTCCAACATCAGAAGGACAACTTCTAGGAGATGACTGGGATTATCATATTCCTAATGATGGCAAATGGGAATTTGAAAATGGAATTCCTTTTCTTGATAATGGTTATAAAAGAGATTCTTTAGCCGTAGCTCTTATAACTAATATGGGATTAAAACGCTTATTAGAAATTCTTCCTGATGAAAGCAAAAGAGAACTTAAGAAATTACTAGAGTAATACTTATATTCAACTGTTAAGTCTTAAATAAATATAAAAGGAGTTAGATTATGAGCAATAATTCTAAATTAATATATAATGGTAATTATATGAAAATAGAGTTTCCTTAAATACGTAAGAGTAAATTTACTAAAGATTTCTCTTGTGGATTCTATTGTACTGAAATACAAGAAAAAGCAGAAAAATGGGCTAGCAAATATAATACTCCAGTTGTTAATATCTATGAACTTAAAAATATTGAATCTTTAAAAATTAAAAGAGTTCAAGGATTACGGTGATGAATGGCTAGATTTTGTAGTAAGTTGTCGTAGTGGTAGGACTCATGAGTATGATGTAGTTATTGATCCTATGGCTGATGATACTATATATGATTATATAGAAGCCTACATTCATGCCAAATGAATAAGGAATACTTCTTTGAATTAATGAAGTTTAAGTACCCTACTCATCAAATAAGCTTTCACACTATCAAAGCTTTAGATTGCATTTACTTTATTGAAAGCTATGAAATTAATTAGAATAGTATGATAAATCTTTATACTAGAATTTATCATGTTTTAGATAAATATTAATCAATAATCTTCTAAATTGCAATATCAAATTGAACTATTTTTGTTAAATTAGAGGATGTAGAAAGATTTGTGTAAAAGCAAATCTACTACATCCTCGATGATTCCTTAAGAAAATCTTTGTACTTAGCTACTGAAATTATTATGCAAAAATGGACGTCACCAATTTCTAATTTTGGGTTAATATTATCTCAATTTATGATAATGTTTGGAAATAGATTAAATAAAAATGAAATAATTTGAAGCTTGTACTTTTTAACTTTTAATGAATATTAAACCATTTTCAGTGGAAACTAAAAGCCTATAAAAACCTAGTATTATTATTTCAATAAGTCATGCTGGTGGCTTGATTAAGCCTTATAAGGGCATTGTACTGGCGGCACTACTCGTACTCTGAAAAACTGCCAATCGCAAAACTATTACAGCTAACACCCTCATCGGGTGTTTTTTCTATTTGCTTCCTTTTACCAACGATGCCATAAAGGGACCAATGTATTCTTTCATACTTATTTGTTCTACTATTTGATCTTCCTGAATTTGATTTTGTATATATTTCACAATTGCAGTCTTATTTCTTCCTACTGTATCTATATAATATCCTCTACCCCCAAAATGCCTATTTCAATATTTATATTTTAAATGTGCAAATCTATAAAATATCATCAAACTACTTTTACCTTTTAATATCCTAATAAATTTTGCTACACTCATTTTAGGTGGAATAGCCACTAGCATATGTATGTGATCCGGACATGTATTCGCTTCGATTATTTCTATCCCAATTCTTTTACATATAGTTCTTAAAATCTTTCCAATCTCAACTTTATATTTTCCATATATTATTTGTCTTCTATACTTTGGTGCAAATACTACATGATATTGACACCTCCATTTTGTGTGTGATAAGCTTTCTATGTCGTTATCCATACTACACCTCCTATGATTTTATTATTTTTGCGATTGTCAGTCGTTTTAATTTTATCATAGGAGTTTTTTTGTTCAGAGCTTAAACCTTTTTATACACTAGTATAGCTAGTGATTGTCAATAATCGAGTAGGAGGTAGATAATTATTTTATCTACTGACCTCTCACACCACCGTGCGTACCGGTCTGGTACACGGCGATTCTTTAAGTTTAATGAATTTTAATATATTGATGCATTAGGCTTTTCAAGCCTAAGTCGGTAAAGAATTGATTTGTAAGTGTAGTATTTAATATTGCACCATTAGCTATTCGCCAGTATCCTCTTCGGGTATTGGCGAATTTTATTTCTTGATAGTGATTTAATCCTAATTTTTTTAAGATTTTTGTATCTTGTTTTAACCTTTTCCCATTGTTTCCATATACACATTCTTAATCTAAGCCTTATCCATTTGTCCAATTGCTGAACAATACCTTTACATTTGGCTATTCCATAATAATTAATCCATCCAATATTAATTTGGTTCAGTTTAATTATTCTTTGTTCCAAAGTCATCGGCTTAGCCCTTGATAGTATCTCTCTAATTTTATCCTTATGCCGTTTTAATGATTGCTTAGATATAGTAGAGCAAGCTTTACCAAAAGATAGTATTATAGTA
>JAHAIU010000088.1 GCA_018372555.1 Clostridium sp. | reverse complement strand
GGGGTAAGAGAGATGTATTTGTTAAATGAATTATTAAAAGAAACTATAGATAGGGGCGCTTCAGACTTACATTTAACAGTTGGATTACCTCCAACTATAAGATTAAATGGTAAATTAATTAAACTTGGTGAAGATAGATTAACTCCAAATAAATTAACTGACTATGCAAAGGAGATATTAGAAGGTAGCTTTGAAGCTTATAATAAAATAGGAGAAATTGATACGTCATATTCTATACCTGGAACTGGTAGATTTAGAGTAAATGTATTTAAACAAAGAAATAGTGATGCAATAGCTATAAGAGTAATTGCATTAAAGATACCAACTTTAGATGAATTAAAGCATCCTAAAGTAATAAAAGATATAGTTCAAAAGCAAAGAGGACTAGTTTTAGTTACAGGACCTACAGGAAGTGGTAAAAGCACAACTTTAGCCGCAATGATAAATGAAATTAATAACACTAGGGAAGCTCATATTATTACATTAGAAGATCCTATAGAGTATTTGCATAAGCATAATAAGTGCTTTAAAGGCAATATTAAGAGAAGATCCAGATGTTATACTTGTAGGGGAGATGAGAGACTTAGAAACTATTTCAATTGCAATTACAGCAGCTGAAACAGGTCATTTGGTATTCTCCACACTACATACCATAGGTGCTGCAAAAACCATAGATAGAATAATAGATGTATTTCCACCTCACCAACAACAACAAATTAGAGTACAGCTATCAGCTGTTCTTCAAGGGGTTATATCACAACAGTTAGTACCAATTGCTTATAAGGCAGGTAGAGTTGCAGCCCTTGAAATTATGACTATGACTCCAGGAATACAGAATTTAGTTAGAGAAGGTAAAAGCTATCAAATTGAATCTGCAATTCAAACAGGTGGCAAGCATGGAATGAAGACTATGGATATGGCTTTAGCAGAATTATATAAAAAAGGTATTATAGATGAAGAAACTGCTTTAACATATTCAGTAGATAAGGAAACCATTAAAAGGATAAT
The DNA here is from genome assembly GCA_018372555.1 of Clostridium sp. Taxonomy (GTDB): domain Bacteria; phylum Bacillota; class Clostridia; order Clostridiales; family Clostridiaceae; genus Clostridium. The sequence continues at coordinate 9,745 of JAHAIU010000088.1, read as the reverse complement.
GATTTTATAAAAAACAGGGATTTCTCTGTTTTTTATAAAATTAAAATACTTAAAAGGAAATTTTTAATTTACGTTGAATATACTTATATGACATAATTGTTATTGTGTTAAATAAAATCTATAAGATTTTATTAAAATGAAGATTATGCCTAGGAAAAGGTTGAGTTATTTTAATTTAAATGATAAAATTATAATTGAATTTTATTAAACTTAATAAAAGAAATTTAGGAATTATTATCTAATTTGTATTTATTAGTTTTTTTATTAAAGTAATAATAAAATTGTTCTTATAATTTTAAATGATAAAAATCTACACATATTCTCTTTATATTACAAAAATATTGTTTTAAAATCTAAAATTATTGTTAATTAGAGATGATATGTTGTAAAATTAAATTATAACAGTATTAAAGAATTATGTTATTGAGAGAAACAAAGTAGAAAATTACTAGTAGATATTTTCTAAAGGAGGAGTTATTTTGTTAGATTTCGAAGTAGATATGCAAGAGTTAACCAATATTAAAGTTGTTGGTTGTGGAGGCGGCGGTGGAAATGCCGTAAATAGAATGATTGCAGAAGGGTTAAAGAATGTAGAATTTATAGCTGTTAATACAGATAAACAAGCTTTAATGTTATCACATGCTAATGTGAAAATTCAAATTGGAGAAAAATTAACAAAGGGTCTAGGAGCTGGTGCTAACCCTGAAATAGGAAAAAAAGCAGCAGAAGAAAGCAGAGAAGAAATAGAAGAAGCGATAAAAGGTGCTAATATGGTATTTATTACTGCTGGTATGGGTGGCGGAACTGGTACTGGTGCAGCGCCTATAGTTGCAGAAATTGCTAAGACTATGAACATATTAACTGTTGGAGTAGTGACAAAACCATTCCCGTTTGAAGGTAAAAGAAGAATGAGACATGCGGAAATGGGTATTGAGAACCTAATGAAAGCAGTAGATACATTAGTTATAATTCCTAATGAAAGATTATTAAGTATGGCTGATAAGAAAACAACTCTTTTAGATTCATTTAAATTAGCGGATGATGTTTTAAGACAAGGGGTACAAGCTATTTCTGACCTTATTACTATACCTGGGGTTGTTAACGCCGACTTTGCTGACATAGAAACTGTTATGTTAAATAAAGGACTAGCTCATATGGGAGTTGGACATGGGACTGGGGATAATAAAGCTCATGATGCAGTTAAGCAAGCTATATCATCACCACTTTTAGAGACAGGTGTAGATGGAGCAACAGGAGTTATTATTAACTTTACAGGTGGAGTAGACTTAGGAGCTATCGAAGTATATGAAGCAGCTGATATAGTTAGAGAATCAGTAGATCCTGATGCTAATATTATATTTGGTGCTGTTATAGATGAAACATTAACAGATGAAATAAGAATTACTGTAATAGCTACTGGCTTCGAAGGTGATAATGAAAAACTTATAAATCGTGAACCTGTATTCGAGAAAAAAGTAGTAAAAGAGACTAGGGAAGAAGTTATAGAAAGCCCTAGGGAGAATACTAAAAAAGTTGATCCACTTTTAGACTTTGAAACTGATAGTGTAAATATTCCAAGTTTTTTAAGATCAAGAAAATAGAAATTAGTTAAAGATCAAGAATTTATTTCTTGGTCTTTTTTATTGTTAAAATATAAGGAAATAGAATTTAGAGATTATTTAATAGTCTTTTAATTTACCAATAGTGAATAATTTATAAATTCTTTTAGATAGTATTAAAGTAGACATAGATTTTGCAATTACCTAGAGTTAAGTAAGGAAATAAGCAAATTATTACAGGTCTACTTTTTTACTCTATAACATATTAATAATTATAATCTATATTGTTATATTTTATTATTTTAATTAAATAACTGTAACTATATGTAATAAATGATAGATGAAAATAAAAAATACGTTGATTGATTATGACAAAATTCTAAAACCAAGCAGTTTATAATTTATAGTAAAGGAGGGGGAGAGATGATTGTTTATGTAGATATAATTTTAATTGAAAATTTTATAGTAAATTTATTTTTATTATTAATAACCTTTAAAGTACTTAGATATCGGTATTATAAGAGTATTTACTTGTCAGCTATTATAGGTTCCTTATATACATTAGTATTATTTTATGATAATAAAGTGCTTGTTTCTATACCTTTTAAAATTATGGTAGCTATTTTAATGATAATAATTAGTTTGAAAAGTATTAATGTATTAAATACTATAAAATCAGTATTATCCTTTATAATATCATCTTTTATATTATGTGGATTAACTTTTTCTTTTTCCTTCTTAGAAAACTACTATAGTATTTTTAATTCCTATAGTATAAATAATTACTCATTAAAATATTTAATAATTGCCTTGATGTGTTTTTATATAGTTTCACTTAGAGTAGCAGACTATATTAAAGATAGAGCAAAGGTTAGTAATTTTATTTATGATATTGAAGTGAGTAATGAAAAGAAAACTATATTTATAAAAGGATTATTAGATACAGGAAATGCATTAACAGAACCAGTGACTAATTTGCCTTGTATAATTGTGGAAAAGGACTTTTTAGAAGAGTTTAGTATTAAAAATAGTGAAGAATTTACAATTCCATTTAAGACTATTGGAGAGGAAGGAAATCTTAAGGGATTTAAGATTAAAGATGTAAAGATAAGAGGGGCTGATATGGAGTGGAAGATTGTAGATGTTGTTATTTGTAGATGTAAGAATAAGTTGAGTAAAGAAAATGAGTTTAATGCATTATTATCAAGAGGAGTAATTTAAGGGTATGATGAATTTAAGAGTATTACTAAATAAGATACTAGTAAAGCTAGGTATATTTAATAAAGAAGTATTTTATGTGGGAGGGAGTGAAGCATTACCACCACCACTAAAAAAGGAAGAAGAAGAGGAATTAGTAGAAAAGTTAATACATGGAGATGAATCTATAAGGGATATTCTAATAGAAAGAAATTTAAGATTAGTTGTATATATAGCAAGGAAGTTTGAAAATACAGGTGTAGGTGTAGAGGATTTAATTTCAGTTGGTACTATAGGTCTTATTAAGGCAGTAAATACATTTAATCCTGAGAAAAAAATAAAACTTGCAACATATGCATCTAGGTGTATAGAAAATGAAATATTAATGTATTTAAGAAGAAATAGTAAGGTAAAGGCTGAAATATCTTTTTATGAGCCTTTAAATATAGATTGGGATGGCAATGAATTATTATTATCAGATATTTTAGGGACTGAAAATGATACTGTATATAATTTGATTGAAGATGAAGTTGATAGAGAATTATTATTTTTAGCTCTAAAAAACTTAAATGATAGAGAAAAAGAAATAGTTAGACTAAGATTTGGGCTAAATGGAACTAGGGAAAAGACTCAAAAAGAAGTGGCAGATATGCTAGGTATATCACAATCTTATATTTCTAGACTCGAAAAGAAAATAATTAATAGATTAAAAAAAGAAATCAATAAAATGATTTAAGGTTGTCTTTGGTATAAAAATATTACTATCGGGGATACTTTTTAATGCAGTATGTTATTACTTCATGAGGAGTTGATAAGCTTGATTATTAATAAGGTAGAAATATGTGGAGTTAATACATCCAAGTTACCTGTATTAAAGGAAAAAGAAAAAAGAGAGCTACTTTTAAAGATGAGGGATGATGGAGATAAAAGTGCTAGGGAATCATTTATAAAAGGAAATTTAAGATTAGTTTTAAGTGTAATTCAAAGATTTAATAATAGAGGTGAAAATGTTGATGATTTATTTCAAGTTGGATGTATTGGCTTAATGAAAGCTATTGATAATTTCGATTTAGGTCAAAATGTAAAATTTTCTACCTATGCAGTTCCTATGATTATAGGAGAAATAAGACGATATTTAAGAGATAATAACTCTATTAGAGTAAGTAGATCCTTAAGGGATATTGCATATAAGGCATTGCTTGTAAGAGATAAGCTGATTAAAGAAAATGATAAGGAGCCTACTGTATCACAAATTGCAAAAGAACTAAACTTACCTAGAGAAGAAGTGGTTTTTGCATTAGATGCTATTCAAGATCCGGTTTCTTTATTTGAACCAATTTATCACGATGGCGGAGATGCAATATATGTAATGGATCAAATAAGTGATTCTAAAAATACTGATGAAAGTTGGCTTGAGAATATTTCCATAAAAGAAGCTATGAAAAAGCTTAATGATAGAGAAAAACTTATACTAACATTACGATTTTTTAATGGAAGAACTCAAATGGAAGTGGCTGATGAAATTGGAATTTCGCAAGCTCAAGTATCAAGATTGGAAAAAACTGCATTAAAGCATATGAGAAAATATGTTTAGAGCTCTTTTATAGAGCTCTAAAAAATAAAATATTATGTACAAGCTTTTATGAAATGGGGGATTATTATGGGTTTTTTTGATAATAATGAATTTGAAAATGAAGAAGTAATTGAAGATAGTGGAATAACATTACATTCTTTAAATGCTTTAAGAACAATGGAAATAATAGATATAAAAACTGGTTCTAAGATTGGATTTATAAAAGACTTTGTTATAGATATAAAGGAAAGCAGGATAGTATCTATTTTATTGCCAGGAATGGCAAAAGGATGGTTTGGAAAAGAAGAAGATATAGAAATACCATGGGATAAAGTAAAAAAAGCAGGAGTGGAAGTAGTATTAGTAGATAGCAGTGAAGTGGATGGTCTTAAAAAGTAAAAAATCCTAGCAAATAATAAGGGAAAAATGTATAATTTATATTGTACTAGATAAGTTAGGAAAGGCGTGAATTAAATGAGGTGTCCATTTTGTTCCTTTGAGGAAAGCAAGGTAGTAGACTCAAGATCAACTGATGATAATACTACAATTAGAAGACGTAGAGAATGCTTAAGTTGTAGTAAAAGATATACTACATATGAAAAAGTAGAGGATATTCCTATTCTTGTTGTTAAAAGGGATTCTACAAGAGAAAATTTTAATAAAGAAAAGATAATTAATGGGTTAATTAGAGCATGTCAAAAAAGGCCTATTTCTAGAATGCAAATTGAAGCAATGGCTGAGGATATAGAAAAAACAATTAGTAATAAAATGATTACTGAAGTAAACTCAAAATATATTGGTGAAATGGTAATGGATAGACTTAAAGATATTGACGAGATATCTTATGTAAGATTTGCATCCGTATATAGAGAATTTAAAGATATTAACACATTTTTAGAAGAAATAAAAAACTTAGTTCATAAAAAATAGGACTGTTTATAATGATTTAAGGATCGTTTTAGCAGTCCTTTTTCATTTGTATTTTATATAAGTACTTATATTTAACTAAATTTAGAGTTAAGTTAAATATAAGTTAAAATATGATAAGGTAAGTTAAAATAAATAGAAAAAAGTCCATATTAATGGTAAAATTAATAAAAATATAATAATGAGGTGAATTAATGAAAATCTTGTATGCTAAAGATTTTAATAGGGTGTTAGACTTTCTAACAATAAACTTAGATGGAGTAACAGTAGCCTTTTCAACGGCTGAAAGAGACAGAAGCTTTAATAGACATAGGGACTATGGTGTAAACAATCTAAATAGCATTGTTAAAGATTTTAATATAAATAATGTAATATACTTAAATCAAATTCATAGTGATGAAGTACTTGTTTATAGAAATGATTTTGAAAATATTACTGATAAAGAAGGAGATGCATTAATTACTACTGAAAAAGAATGTGCTATTGGAGTATTTACAGCAGATTGTGTTCCAGTTATTATAGTTGATGATAAAAATAAGGTTATAGCTACTATCCATAGTGGATGGAAAGGAACTTATAATTCAATAGTTAGAAGAACCTTAGAAAAAATGATGGATGAATTTAATATAGATATAGATAAAACTAAAATTTTTATTGGACCACATATTAGGCAGTGTTGCTATGAGGTATCAGAAGAACTTAAGGAAAAGTTTATAGATAAGACAAATATAGATAAGGATATTTTATTTAAGGGAAGAAATCTTAGTTTAGAAGAATGTATTTTAAAGGATATTAGAAAGTTTGGTATAAAAGAAAATAATATATATTCTTTAGATCTCTGTACTCATTGTGAAGAGGATATAAAGCTATTTTCTTATAGAAAATCTGTAGGAACATATGGAAGATTATTTTCATTTGCTTTTATTAAATAGGGAGGTTTAGTTATGCAAGAAAAAATATTAGTAGTAGATGATGAGGATCATATTGTAGAGCTTATAAGTTATAACTTAATTAATTCAGGATATACAGTTTTAACTGCCAATAATGGGTTAGATGCTGTAAGTATAATTAAGAAGGAAAGGCCTAATTTAGTATTATTAGATTTAATGCTTCCTGGTTTAGATGGATTTGATGTATGTAAAGCTGTTAGAAGTGATGCTGAAACAAAGGATATTTCAATAATTATGTTAACAGCTAAGGGGGAAGAGCTTGATAAGATATTAGGGCTTGAACTTGGAGCAGATGATTATATAACAAAGCCTTTTTCAATTAGAGAGCTTTTAGCAAGAATAAAAGCTATTTTAAGAAGAACAAAATCTTCATCTGCAAATGAAGAAATTTTTAAGACTAATGAAATATATATTAATTTTGAAAGAAGAGAAGTATCGATTTTAGGTAATAAAATTGATTTGACTTTAAAAGAATTCGAACTTTTAGAAATCCTCGTTAAAAATAGAGGTAAGATATTAACTAGAGAAACTTTATTAGATAAAATATGGGGATATGAATATGTAGGTGAAACTAGAACTGTTGATGTTCATATAAGATATTTAAGAAAGAAAATTGAAGTAGACGATAAGAATCCAAAATTTATAGAAACTATAAGGGGAGTAGGATATAGATTTAATCCTAATTATAATTAGATTATGAAAAAAAGAATACTTTTTTCTTCTTTAATTACAGTAATATTTGCATTAATAATAGTAACATGTTCATTTATTGCATTAGTAAATATAAAGGGAATAGAAGTTACTAAAGAAACTTTGAAAACATATAATGATATCTTAATAAAGACTGAGGGTATGAATAGTGATTTTGTAGAGGAATTTCATATAAATGACTCAGAGGTTAGATTTACTTTTATAGATAAAAATGGAAATGTAATTAAGGATACAGAAAATAAAAATTTGGAAAATCATTTAAATAGAGAAGAAGTATTAAGTGCTTTTGAAGTAGGAGAAGCCTCTACAACCAGATTTAGTAATACTCAAGGAGTTAATGTAGTATATTTTGCAACTAAGGTAAGTGATGATTTAGTTTTACGCTCTTCAGTACCATTAAATACTATTGAGTTTTTTACAGCAGATTATATAAAGTATTATTTAATAATAATTTTGCTTGTATTATTGTTATCTATAGGACTTTCATTGAAATTAATTAGAGCTATTATATATCCATTAAAGGAACTAAAGTCAGTAACAAATAAAATTGCAAATGGAGACTATAGTAGGAGAGTTAATATATTTACTAATGATGAAATAGGTTCTTTAGCTAATACATTTAACAATATGGCAGATCAATTACAATCTAAAATAAGTGATTCATTAGATAAACAAAATAAATTAGAAGCTATACTTGAGAGTATGGAAAGTGGAGTAATTGCAGTAGATAATAATAAAAAAGTTATTTTAATTAATCCATATGCAAAAAATCTCTTTGGAATTGAAGGAGATATAATAGGAGAAAATATAGCAGAACATATTATTGACTATGATTTAATTAGTTTTATTAAAAGTATTCATGAAATTGAAACTAAAGAAATTAAGCTTATGCATCCTATAGAAAGGGAGCTTAGAATAAAGAAAGCTCCAATAATTAATTATAGAAAAATGCCTATGGGTATAGTAGTAACTGTATTAGATATTACAGATATAAAAAGATTAGAAAATATAAGAAGTCAATTTGTTGCAAATGTATCTCACGAACTAAAAACTCCATTAACATCTATAAAAGGATTTGCAGAAACATTGAAATATGTTGAAGACACAGCTACAAGAGAGAAATTCCTAGATATAATAGATAAAGAAGCAGAGAGATTAACTAGCTTAATTAATGATATTTTAATTTTATCTAACATAGAAAATAGCAATAAGATGATAGAAGATGAATTCACTCCAAGTGAAGTTATAGAAGATGTCATTAATATGTTTACAGCTAATGTTAACAAAAAGGAAGTAATAATTAATTATGAAGGAAATAAAGGAGTAGGACTTATTGGAGATAAGGATAAGTTCTTTCAAATGATGCTTAATTTGGTTGAAAATGCTATTAAGTATTCTGTTTCAAAAACAATTATTAAAATTAACTCTTATGAAAGAGGAGGGTACTATTTTATTACAGTAGAGGATAATGGTATAGGAATACCTAAAGAAGATTTACCAAGAATCTTTGAGAGATTTTATAGAGTTGATAAATCTAGGGCAAAAGGAGGAACTGGTTTAGGTTTAGCTATAGTTAAACATATAGTAAAGATATTTAATGGAGAAATATATGTTAAATCAGTTTTAAATGAAGGAACTAAGTTTACTATAAAACTTAGGAAGTCAAAAAGGTTAAAAGATATTAATTATTAAATTAAGAAGTTGCTAGTAGGTGGCTTCTTTATTTTTGTTAAGTAATATTATTTTGATATCTTAAAGTTATATATAACATAGTCAGAAAAATGGTGAGAATCATATATCTATGTAATTATATGGATGGTTTTGTTAAATAGATTTAACAATTTCATAACCTTTCTTAACCTTTAACTAATATTACTTTAACTTTTAGGGATTAATATAAGTATGTAAAGTAAATAAAAATGGCGAAACGTCAATTTGGAGGAGAATTTTATGAAAAGAAAAAGTTTGAAACTTTTATGTACTGCATTATTAATTTCTATGGTGGGTGGAGTAGTTGCAGGCTGTGGAAATTCAGAAGGTAAGACAGAAGGTAATAGTTCTGAACCAATAACTATATCTATATCAGGATCTACTTCTGTAGGACCTTTAATGGAAAAGATTGCTGAAAAGTATGAAAGTGTTAATAGCAATGTTTCCATTGAAATTAACCAAGTTGGATCATCAGCAGGAATTAAGGATGCAATAAATGGAGTTTCTGAACTAGGAATGTCTTCAAGAGAACTTAAGGCTGAAGAAGAGAGTCAAGTTAAATCAAATGTTATTGCATACGATGGAATTGCAATTATAACTAATAAAAATAATACAATTAAAAACATAAGCTTAGATCAAATTAAAGGAATATATACAGGGCAAATAACTAACTGGAATCAAATAGATGGTGGAAAAGATGCTCCAATAGTAGTAGTATCAAGAGAAGAAGGATCAGGAACTAGAGATGCATTCCAAGAAATAGTTGGTTATAAATCAGAAGAATTAAAAGCAGATGCTATGATATCTAATGGTAATGGTGGAGTTAAAGAATCTGTAGCTTCAAATGAAAATGCAGTTGGATTCGTTTCATTTGAATACTTAGATGATAAAGTAAATATAGTAAATGTAGAAAATGTAGAACCTAAAGCTGATTTAGTTAAATCAGGAGAGTATAAAATTTCAAGACCATTCTTATTAGTAAATAAAGATGGATCATTAAGTGAAGATGGACAAAAACTTATAGATTTTATATTAAGTGATGAAGGTCAAACAATAGTTAAGGAAAATAAGTTAATTCCAATTAAGTAGTAGCTTGATATATTAAGAATGCCCTAAAT
>JAHAIU010000550.1 GCA_018372555.1 Clostridium sp. | reverse complement strand
TTTGAATTACCTTATCTATTTCTCCTGGATATTCTTCTATAAAAGAATGTATTTCTATATTATTTTCTTGAATTATTCTGTTAATAAGCTCATTTATAGCATCAGTAAACCCTCTTTCTTCTAATGATAACGGCCTTAAATCATATATTATTCCTCTTACTTCTTTTAAAGCCATCTTCACATTCATTTTTAAGTCATCAAGTTCTTTTAATCCTTTATCTAAATCCTTTTGTACTACAACCTTGCAAAAGTCAATTCTCATCATGGCATTTGCTAAATATTGAGCTGGTCCATCATGTATTTCTCTAGCAATTCTTTTTCTCTCAACTTCTTGAGCTTCTAATACTTTTATTTCATTTATCATATTTGAATTTTCATCTTCATCTTTTAAAACTTCAAGAAAATTACCTTGTAAGTATCCAAGAGCAATATTAATTTGATTAACTGCACTTTCTGCCTCTTCAATACTTTTAATATAGTCTCTTAATGTCCTTTCAAGTGCATCCCTTTTTAAAATAAGCTCCTTCTCCTCATTTTGTTTAGTGATAAATCTAACTCGTGTTTCTAAAGCTTCTTCATATACTAGTTTAAAATGATATTGATCCGAATTTGTTGTTTTTTTTGACTCTTCAACTAACTTTATTCTCATAACTTTATCTGCTTTTTCTAATTTATCTACTTCGTCAATAACTTCACTTAACTTAGCCTTTATAATTTTCAGCTCTTGCTTACTTACCTCTAAATCATCTCTCATCTTATCTGAAATATTAAATATTTTACTTTTTCCATCATTTATTTCTTCAATTACATCACCTATTATTTCTTTTATGTTGTCACTTGAATACTTTAATGCCACTATTACCCCTCCAGAGTTTATAATATTTATTGCTATATTATTCTTTTCGTAAAAAAACAAAAGTACCTTATAGGATAAACTAAAGCTTATCAAATAAAGTACAATTTCAAACTGTTTTTACACAGCCCATTTTTTATTTTTAGTAAAAGAAATATTTAACCATTTTTTTAAATCAAAATGATTTGTATTATTATCGATATATTCCCTAACCTTGTCCATATCTTCTACGGATTTAATTTTAGATTCATTGGATACTATAAAATCTATTTCAATTCTAAGTTCTCTTCCAATTTTAGCTACTCTAGCAACAGAATCATCAATATTATATTCATCTTGTACAGTCTTAACT
>JAHAIU010000087.1 GCA_018372555.1 Clostridium sp. | reverse complement strand
AAGTACTCCATAATAGTACTTAAAACATTATCCATAAGTATCCTCCCAATTATAAATTATCAATACAATTTTATCATAAATTTATAAAAAATACCAAAGAAGAACAAAGGAAAATTTAAAAAATATAAATGATAGTGTATAATAATCATTAAGAAGAAAGGAGAGTAATATGAAGTTTAAATTTAAATATTTGATTATGTCAGTATTGATTATTTCTGTAGGGTTATTTATTTACGCTATATTCCCTAGAAGTGGGACTATTTACGAGTTAGTTCTTGATAAATATAATAATGCAGAAATTTCAACTATAAATATAAGAGTTAATAACAAAGAATATAAATTCAAGGATAAAAACGAAATAAATATTTTTATAGATAAACTAAAAAGTATAAAAATAAAAGAAGGTAAAATTAAAGATGATATAAAAAGTGAAACTGAAGTTAGAATGTATTCAGAAAACTTTTCTGAAAAGTTAGGGTTCACAATTTTTGATAATAAATATTTAAAGTTTTATGGTAGTGAAAATGGAAGGTATAAAACTACAATATATAAAATTGTAGAAGAAACAAATATAGATGAATTAATAAATAATATTAAGGGTGGAATTGAGGTTAAGGAGGAATAATTTATGGCAATAATTGTAATGATATTAGTTTATACAATACCTGCTATTATATTATATTTTATAATTAAATTTGCAGTGAAAAATGCAATAAAAGAAAGTATGGAAGATGTAGAAAATAGTATAAAGAAGTCAATAAAAAAAGTTTTGAATGAAAGAGAGTTTAAAATAGGGGAGTAAATATGGACATAAACTTAATGTTATTGAAAATAGAAGATACAAATGAATATTTTGAAGTTGGATTTAAGAATCCAGATAAAGATATGTTCTATTATACAGGGACTACCCATTATCCAACTAAAGAAGAAATAAAAATTTTTATAGAGAAAAGTGTTAGCAATGTATGAAAAAGCTGGGTTTAAAGAAGAGGGATAAAGCGATATGCATTATATATAAATAATGAATTTCATAATGTATATCTTAAATAAAGAATTTCTGGAGGGATGATAATTGAAATTTAAAACATTAATAAAAGAATCTAAAGGTATTGCTATTACTGTAGTAGGAAGTTTAATAGTAGCATCATTAATAAATACTAAGGTTTTTGCTATGGCTAAAGTAGAACATGAATCTATGGAAAATACCCTTTATAGTGATGAAAGACTATTGTTAGATAAGTTAAGTTATAATTTTGAAAATCCACAAAGGGGAGATATAATAGTTTTTATTAATAATGAGGAAAAGGGAAATCTTCTAGAAGAAAGCTACATATTTATGAAAGAAGTTGCTTCATTAAAACAGATTACAGATACAAGAGTAAGATATGTGAAAAGGGTAATTGGAGTGGCAGGAGATGAAGTTGATATAAGGAATGGTTATGTATATGTAAATGGTGAAAAATTAGATGAAGCCTATGCAAAAGGTGAAACTTATAATAAAAATATCTCTCTTCCATTAAAAGTGAATGAAGATGAATTATTCGTATTAGGTGATAATAGGGAAGCGAGTGAAGATAGTAGGAGTTTTGGTGTTATTAAAATAGGACAAGTTGAAGGAAGAGCTTTACTTAGAGTATCTCCAATGGATAGGTTTGGACCTATAGAATAAAAATAAGAACTTTATAAATTATAATATATATTTTTTCAATTAATAATTTATATCTATAGTTATATATCATTATAAATCAAAAATAACTCTTTAGTAAATTATCTAAATTGAAAGAATATATATCCAATTGAACTGTGTAATATTTATATTTAATAAAATTTTACACAGTTCAATTGGATTTTATAACTAGAATTAAATTTATTAAAATAAATTTTAAATTTTACATATATTTAATGTATTTTGTAAAAAAGGGTGGTATTATATTATAGTAACTCAATAAATATTTAATTATATTATTTTTTGCAACAACATGGCACGCCATATTTTAAAATAATTACATTATACTATTTTAGAATAACATACTATTACATTACAACATGGCACGCCATGTAGAGTATTTTTAATTAAGAGACATTCTATATTAATTTAAAAGGAGATTTAAGTAAGTGTCTAAAAATATAGCTATGTATAAAATTATAAGGGAAAGTATAGTACAAGATATCCTTAGTGGAGTTTATGAGAGTGGGGATATGATTAATGGACAAGATTATTATGCAAAGATGTTTAATGTAAGTAGAGCAACTGTTAGGAGAGCTATTGATGAATTAGTAGAAAAACAAGTGCTTTATACAGAAAAAGGGAAGGGAACTTTCGTAAGTAAAATGCGTAATAATAAGGAGCGTGAAAGAAGAAAACTATCATTTAGTGAATCACCACGTAAGAAAACCCATAAATTTGAAACCGTGATTGATGCTATGGATTATCAAAAGGCAGACAATAGAATTGCAAAACAACTACAGATAAATGTAGGAGATGAAATTGTAAAAATACAAAGAATTAGAAAAGTTGATGGGATAGCGGAAAATTATCAGACTAGTTATCTTAATTGTGAGTTAGTTTATGATATAGATTTTAAATCAGAAGATTTAAATAATAAATCTTTATTTGAATTGTTAAGAGTAAAATCTAATTTAATTCCTAAATACTCTGATGAGGAAATAAGAGCAATTTCTTGTCCGAAGGAAATTGAAGGAAAGTTGCCAATTGAAGAAGGTGAACCAATATTATTTATTAAAAGAGTTACATATACAGAAGAGAATAAAGTGATGGAATATTGTGAGGACTACGAGTGCTCTGATATTAAAGGCCTTAAAGTAAGGACTTTTACATCAGAGAAGAGGAGGTAATAATATGGATATTAAGCTTATAGTAAGCGATATCGATGGAACTTTAATAGATACAAATGAAGAGTTAAAAGAAGAGTTTCATAAGCTTAAGAATTTTGTAAAAGAAAACAATATCCCTTTTACATTAGCTACTGGGAGATGTTATGACGAGGTTCATGATTTTATTAATGAATTTGAAGTAGATTTACCTATAGTTGTAAATAATGGAGCAGGAGCAGTAAAAGATGGCAATTTCATTTGGGAGACTACAATGAAAGCCAGTATTTTAAGACAAGCTATAGAATATGCTGATGAGCTTGAGATGGTAATTGTAACTAGTGATGGTATATCAAACAAATCATATAGACATAATGATTACATAAGAAATCAAATTAAGAAGTTTGGAAGATATGAAGAGATATATAAGCCTGAAGGGGAAGAATGGGATACTGCAAATATACAAAAGCTATTAATAATAGATCCATTACCAGAAGGGCGTATTGATTCCGTATTAGAAAAGTTAGAACCATATAAAGATATGTTAAATATTGTTAAATATAATGACAGATCTGTAGATATTATGCCTGCATCTACCAATAAAGCTGAAGGTGTGCTTAATATAGCAAGAATTTTAAATATAGATTTAAAGAATATTATGGCTATAGGAGATGCGAAAAATGATATAGAGATGATAAATATGGTTGGTGTTGGAGTTGCAGTATCAAATGCAGATCCAAAGTTAAAAGAAGTAGCAGACTATGTATGTGATTATCCTAATGCAGGTGGTGTGCTACAAGCAGTTAAGAAATTCTATAAGTTATAAAATGGAGTGTGACAAAAGTAGAATGAACAAAAATAAGACTTTTATAAAGAAGATAGAACCATATTTATGGTTAACACCTGCTTTTTTACTATTCGTGGTATTTGTATTTTATCCATTTATAAAAACACTTGTAAATAGTTTTTTTATAGTAGATAGATTTGGAAATTTACATGAATATGTAGGTTTTGATAATTTCAAATATGTATTAAAAGATGAAAACTTTATAAAATCAATTGGCAATACAATTTGGTTTGTAATATTAACAGTACCTATTTCTAAAGTATTTGGCCTTTTACTAGCATTATTAGCTAATAAAAAGAGAAAAACATCTGTTTTTTATGAGACAAGCTTTGCGATACCAATGGCAATGGCTTCTTCAGTAACAGCTATGATATTCCAACTTTTATATGTTCCATCTCTTGGATTTATAAATGGATTTTTTGGAATAAATGTACAATGGCTAAATGATCCTAAAGTAGCAATGATAGCTTTAGCTATAATTCAAATTTGGTTATCTACAGGATATGCATTTATTTTTATGCTATCTGCTGTAAGAAGTGTACCAGAAGAATTAATAGAAAGTGCTGATTTAGAGGGAGCTTCAGCATTACAAAAAATCATAAAGATATATTTACCAATAACATCACCAACAATGTTCTATTTGATAATAACAGATTTGGCATATGGAATGATGATGATGAGTTTAATGAGTATATTAACTAATGGTGGGCCTTATGGTTCAACTCAAACAGTAATACAATATATATATAATCAAATAACAGGAATAGGAAACTTTACTGATGCTAATCCGGCAGCAATAATAGCCTTTATCATTACGTTTATATTTACAATGATAGGATTTGCTTGGGAAAAGAAAGGGGTAAAATATTAATGAAAAGAAAACAATTGAATGATTACTTTATTCAAATTATTTGTATAATTGTAGCATTAATTATACTTTTTCCAATACTATATGCAATTTCTGTTTCATTTATGGAAGCAGAGGATATATTATCAAATCCACCTAATTTATTACCTAATACTGTAACATTTGAGAATTACATAACAGCATTTATGAGAACTGATTTAATTAGATATATGTTTAACTCATTTGTAGTAGCATTAATAGTTAGTATTTCAAGAGTAATCATTGGTATGATGGCAGCCTTTGGTTTTTCATTTTTTGAATTTAGATTTAAGAAAGTATTATTTATGCTAACTATGACAACACTTATGATTCCACCTGATGTTCTTATAGGTTCTAACTTCCAAACTATTTCTAAGTTAGGTCTTGTAAATACATACTTAGGTATGTCATCAATATTCTTAGTTTCAGCTGCTAATATATTTTTATTTAGACAAAATTTCTTAACTTTTTCAAAGAGCTTAAGAGAGGCAGCAGCTATAGATGGATGTGGAAATATTAAGTTTTTTACTCAAGTGTTAATTCCTATAACTAAACCTATTTCAGTTACAATATTTATTTCTTCATTTGTTAACATGTGGAATCAATATGTATGGCCAATGTTAGTTACAAATCAAAATGAAATGCGTACTATTCAAGTAGGTATAACGATGTTAAAGGATAGAGAATCATCTATATTTGGTCCAGTAATGGCAGGGGCAGTAATAGCATTAATTCCAACAGTGATTATATTTATATTATTCCAAAGAAAAATTGTTTCTGGAATGATGTCAGGTGCTGTTAAAGAATAAAACTATTGATTTGAGAGGACGTAGAACAAAAAATGAAAAGATTAGTAAGTTTCATTCTGTTAATATCAATATTATTAACAGGATGTTCGATTAGTTCAAAACAAAGTGAGACTGATTCTGATGGTATTACTGAAATAACATTTTGGCATTCAATGGATGGTGTTTTTGGAGATATAGTTAAGGAACAAATTGATGAATTTAACAATACCATAGGAAAAGAAAAAGGCATAAAAGTAACTGGAGTTTTCCAAAGCTGGCCTGGAACAACATCTTTAATGACAGCTATGTCAGCAGATGATATTAAAAATATGCCAGATGTAATTCAGTTATATGGTGAAAATGTAGATATGATACGTGATTATGAACGTACAGTTTGGGCAGAAGATTTTATAAATAATGAATCATCTACAATAAAGAAAGAAGATTTAATAGCAAATACAGTTACTGCTCAATCAATTGATGGAAAGATGATAGGTGTACCTTATACAGCATCATCATTAATGCTTTATTATAATATGGATTATTTAAAGGAAGCTGGATTTAGTGAGCCACCAAAAACTATAGCTGAAATGGCTGATATGATGATAAAGATATCAGAAAAAACAGAAGCGGAAAATGGTCTTAATGTGGCTATTAATCAATATGAATTAGAAAGCTTTATATCAATTCAAGGTGAAAATGGAACATATTTCGGAAATAATGAAAGTGGTCATAATAAGCATATGACTGAATTCTCTGAGGAAGGTAAAGAAGCTCTTAAAAACTTTTTACAAGAGTGGGAGAAAGTTATAGGAACTGGAGTATATAAACCAGTAACAGATAGTATAAATGAAGAGTTTTCTAAAGGCCTTCATGCTATGACAATAATGACAAGCTCTCGTATTCCAACAATAGCAAAGTTAGTTGGAGATTCATTTGAATGGGGTGTTACTTCAATTCCAACAGTAAATGAGGGAGATGTAGTAGGAGCATACCCTAGTGGTTCAGGATTATATATAATGGATAGAGAAAGTGAAGCTAAAAAGAAAGCTGCATGGGAATTTGTTTCTTATATGGCATCTAAAGAAGCACAGGTAAAGTGGGTAGGAAGAACGGGTTATACTCCAGTTAATATACACGTACAAGAGTTAGATGAGTACAAAAAGGCAGTAGAAGTAGAGCCAAGATTACAAAATGCTATGAATAATTTAAGTAATACACCAAATACTGTAGTTCCATCCTTTACTCCAAATTCTAATGCAATAGGAACTATTATTAAGGATGCAATGAGGGCTTTTGGCTCAGGACTAATAACTAAGGAAGAAACGTACGATGAAATAGTAGAGGGAATAGAAAAATCTATTGAAGTTTATTATCGTGCTAACCCAGTAGGTAGAAATGACTAAGTTAGAAAAGCATAAAGTAATTATCGATTGTGATCCTGGAGCTGATGATGCATTAGCAATAATGCTAGCATTAAACTCCGAGGAAATAGATGTTATAGGAATTACTACAGTAAGTGGTAATTCCCCCCTTGAAATTTGTACTCAAAATGCTTTGAATATAATAAACTCTTGTAATAAAAAAGATATTCCTGTTTTTGCTGGTGAAGATAGCCCAATAAAAAGGGATATTGAATTTACAGATGAATATTGTGGTAAAAATGGTGTATGTGAATATGAGTTTAGAAAAAGTGACAAATTAGTACAGAAAGTAAATGCTACTGATTTTATATATGATAGTGCTGTTAGGGAAGAAAGACTTACTATTATATCAATAGCTCCGATGACTAATATAGCAAAAGCTTTAATTAAGTATCCTGAACTTAAGAATATGAATATTGAAATTATAACTATGGCTGGATATTACAATGTAAATAGTAGCGTTAATGTTAAGCGTAGTGAATGGAATGTACTAGTAGATCCAGAAGCTTTTGAAATAGTATGTAATTCAGGAATTCCTATGTACAGCCTGGGTCTTGATGTTAGTTCTAATTTAAAAGATGAACATATAGATGAAATTATAGAAAAGGGTAATAAAAGTGATGAAATGGGGTATTTAATTCATGCTAAGGATTTCTATCTAAGCAGGAACTTGACTCCTAAAAGTTTATTAGTTGATTCATTACCAATAGCATATATTATAGATAAGTCTATAGCGAAGTTTAAATTAGGTAAAGTTACTATGGAATATAAGGAAAAAATAGATTGCGATATAATTAAATTTAACTCAAGTAAAGATAAAGCAAATATATATGCAGCATATGAATTAGATTTAGACCGTTTTGTGAAAATTTTAATTGAAAGGATATTTAATAAATGAAGTTAGCGACATCTACCAATATTGTATGTGATAGACCGGATGGAAGTGTATTTCCATTGCCTAAAACTTTAGAATTAGCAAGTGAAGCTGGATTTAAAAGATTTGATATGAACTTCTGGGATTGGGCACTTCCTCATTCTCCATTTTTAACTGATGGATGGGAGAAGTGGATTCATGAAGTGGCTAATTCAGCAGCAAAATTAGGAGTAGAATTTGGACAATGTCATAGTTATACATTTAACTTTCTAAATCCTAATTTATCTGAAGAAGAATATAATTATCACCAAATGCTTACAAAGAGATCTTTAGAATGCTGTAGCATATTAGGATCAAAACTATGTGTAACTCATCCAGACACAGATTTTCAAGCTATGGATTTAGTTAAAAGCTCAAAGGCTAAAAATATTGAGTATTTTAAGGGATTATTAGAATATGCATCATCATTTAATATGAGTCTTGCATTAGAAAATATGTGTGATTTTAGCATAGCACCTAAACGTAAATACTGTGCAACACCAGAGGAGTTAGTAGATTTTGTAGATGAATTTAATGATTCGAGAATAGGGATTTGTTGGGACTTTGAGCATGCTGATATTATGAAGCAAGATCAAAGAAAATCTCTTATTTATATGGGGGATAGACTTAAAGCAACTCATGTATCAGATACACATAGCTCTACAGATACAGATCTTATGCACGTGATGCCTTTATTTGGAACTGTAGAATGGAAAGAGGTTATGAGAACTCTTAGGGAAATCAGTTATAAAGGAGATTTCAGCTTTGAAGCGCATAACTATGCAAATAGACTTCCAGATGAGCTTTTACCAGCAGCTTTAAGATTAAGCTACGAAATTGGCGAGTATTTAATGAAGTTATAAAGTGATTCTTATCTTCAGGTGGAGTTTTCTTAAAAAGTAGAGAACCAAAAATCTTGCACTTTGTGTGAATCACTTTCACAGAGTACAGGAGGCCTACTCCACTTGAAGGTTAGAAGAACTAATCCAGGCGCGTAGCAGTGCTTATCTCCCACTGGTAGAAGTGGGAGTGTTAGCAATGGTAGCAATGGGATAAATAATTATAAAAAACTAAGGAGAAAAATATGTCTAGCGTAACGTTAAAAAATATTTGTAAATCATATAATAAAAATGTTCAGACTGTAAAAAACATTAATATTGAGATTAAAGATAAAGAATTTATAGTCTTAGTAGGACCATCTGGGTGTGGCAAGTCTACTACACTTAGAATGATTGCTGGACTTGAAGAAATAACTTCAGGTGAACTATATATAGGAGATAAATTAGTAAATGATATTCATCCTAAAGATAGAGATATAGCTATGGTTTTCCAAAACTATGCGTTATATCCTCATCTATCTGTTTATGAAAATATGGCTTTTGCATTAAAGATTAGAAAAACTCCAAAAGATGAAATAGATCAGAAGGTAAAAGAAGCAGCAAGAATACTTGATTTAGAGAAAGTACTAGATAGAAAACCTAAGGCTTTATCAGGTGGACAAAGACAAAGGGTAGCCCTTGGACGTGCCATAGTAAGAAATCCTAAGGCATTCTTAATGGATGAACCTTTAAGTAACTTAGACGCAAAGCTTAGAACTTCTATGAGAGCAGAAATAAGTAAATTGCATAAAACTCTTAATAGTACATTTATATATGTTACACATGACCAAGTAGAAGCTATGACTATGGCAGATAAGATAGTTGTACTAAAAGATGGTGAAGTGCAACAAATGGCTACTCCTAAGGAGATTTATAGTAATCCAAGTAATATGTTCGTTGCAGGATTTATTGGATCGCCTCAAATGAACTTTATAAATGTTACTATAAAAGAAACAAGAGGAGAGCTATATGCGGTTAATTCTTACTTAAATATAGCTTTAACTACTGAAGCAAAGAAGGTTCTTACTGAAAAAGGATATATAAATAAGGAAGTTATTCTTGGAATAAGACCAGAACATATTAAGAATGATGAATGTTTTATAAATGAGAATGAAGATATTACTTTTGAAGCTTTAGTAGATTTTAATGAGTTAATGGGTTCAGAAACTTATTGTTATTTAAAAGCTGGAAATACATCTATCACGGCTAAATTTGATGGAAACTTTAGTGTTAAACCAGGTGATAGAATAAAGCTTGCTATAGATAAAAAACCAATACATATATTTGATAAGGAAACGGAACTTACTATAGTTTAATTAAATAAAAAATAATGAAAAGCTATTAGTTTATGGAGTAAAAAAACTTAAACTAATAGCTTTTTATTTATTTTTTTATTAAGGTGTTATAATTACATTATAATTTTGAATTCCAATTAATTATATGTAATACTAAAATTTAAGTAATAATATAGGGGGAAGAGGTATTATGAGATATATAAAAGTAGCTCTTATAGGAGCTGGATCTAGAGGAAGGCATGCTTATGGAAACTATGTATTAAATAATCAAGATAAAATAAGATATGTAGCTGTTATAGAGCCCGATGTTAATAAGAGAATGGCTTTGGCAGCAGAACATAATATAAATTCGAAAATGTGTTTTGAAGATGAGGATGATTTTTTCAAGTTAGGTAAGGTATGTGATGCTATAATAATTGCACATCAGGATAAACAACATTATAAGACAGCGATTAAGGCTTTGAATTTAGCTTATGATGTTTTACTTGAAAAACCTATTACACCAGATGCTTTTGAATGTATGGATTTAGAAGAAGGTGCAAAAAGAAATGGTGTGAATCTTATGGTTTGCCATGTATTAAGATATACAGAGTTTTATGAAAAAATTAAGGAGTTATTGGATAAAAAAGTAATTGGTGATTTAATTGGATTTGACCACAAAGAGAATATTGGACACTATCATATGGCTCATAGCTTTGTAAGAGGAAATTGGAGAAATTCTAATGAAACATCACCTATAATACTAGCTAAAACTTGTCATGATATGGACATTATAACATGGCTAGTAAATGATGAATGTACTGCAGTTTATTCAAGTGGGAGTTTAGATTACTTTAAAAAGGAAAATGCTCCAAGAGAAAGTTCTAAGAAGTGTTTGGAATGTAATTTAAATGAGGAGTGTATTTTTTCAG
>JAHAIU010000549.1 GCA_018372555.1 Clostridium sp. | reverse complement strand
TACTTACTAATAACAATTAAATAAGCCTAAGTATTTTAAATAAACCAAGGCTATATTTATTAAATTGAATATTATCTGATTTGTAATATCTATAATAAATAAAGATATATAAAAGGCTATTATTTAGTCCTTTATATATCCCTATATTCATCTTATATTAATCTATTTTTTGAATTTATCCTTAAGTAAAACTCCATCTTACTAATATATTTCATTAAACATTACTTTACTTTTATATTATATAGTTACTATTTAATATTTTGCTATCTATTCCTCGATTATTGTTTCTTCTTCTCTTACAATTTCTTCTTCATCATCACCTCTGCAACACTTACAAAGACAGTCAAATTCACCCTCATTAACCTTCTTTGATATAACCACTGCTGCAGCTACTCCGCCTATAACTAAAGCTAGACCTAATAAAACCTTTCCACTCTTCTTCATATAATTTCCCCCTTATTTTTATAAAGTTTCTTATACCATCTTTTATATGCTAATTATAACATGTTTTGATACAGTTTTATCTACATTTATTTTGTAAAAAACATAAAAATAGATGTAGGCATTAGTCTCTATCTATATTAACTACCTACATCTATAATACTCTATTAAAAAATATGTCTACTAACCTATATTAATAATACTATAATTTAACTACATCACTTTATCTTATATAATTTGAAACCTTTTCAAACTTAAAATGTACATAGCTACAGAAAAATAATTCTGTATCTCTTCTTCATCTAGTCCTTTAAAAGCCATAAGCTCATCCCAAAGTAGACTACTTCCTTCTACATGGAAAAAACCTGACTCAATATCTACTCCAATAAAAATTTCTGTCCCTTTATATATCTCATCCTGCT
The DNA here is from genome assembly GCA_018372555.1 of Clostridium sp. Lineage (GTDB taxonomy): Bacteria > Bacillota > Clostridia > Clostridiales > Clostridiaceae > Clostridium. Next base: position 344 of record JAHAIU010000549.1, on the reverse strand, counting down.
TTTCATATAAACAACTACCTTCATCTCTATTTTCAACAATGAAAGTAAGTATCTTAGGGGACTGTCCCTCTAATAATTTATTTGCATATACTCTATTCTTTAGAATATTACTTTTTACAATCTCTTTTGCATTTTTATCATTTAGCTCTCTTAAAATATATCTTTCTTTTATATATTTAATAAGCTCTTCACCAGTCCTTCTATTTGAAACTAATATATTTTTATATTCCTTCCAAATTCCCTTCCACTCAATGATCTTTTCAGGAGTAGCTTCTTCCATTAACATATTCTCACCTCTTATTAAATTTCTCAATAATCCATATATTATTCTAACAAAGAAAAAT
>JAHAIU010000548.1 GCA_018372555.1 Clostridium sp. | reverse complement strand
ATTGAAAAGGGAGAATTAGACTTAGATAGATTAGAGAGATATAAGAAGCTCAAAAGAGAAGAAGAGTATAATTTAAAAAAGTCTATGCAGCAAGAGAAACAAAGAGTAAAGAGCATAATTAGGGGGAAGAGATAAGATGAGTATATATTTAAAAGATATTAATGAAGAGAATTTATTAGAATGTGCACTCTTAACCACTAACAAAGAGGGGAAAAATTATGTTTTTGAAGAATTCGTTGCTTCAAATGCTTTTTCTATTGCACAATCAAAAATTCAAGAGAGTTGGACTGTAAAAGCAATATATAACGAGGACTTAATGATTGGATTTACTATGTATGGATATTGTAATGAGTATGATTTTTATGAAATATGCAGGTTTATGATAGATCATAAATACCAAGGTAAGGGATTTGGAAGAATTTCTTTAAGAAAAATAATTGAAGAGATGAAGAAAAATGAGGATTGCAAGGATATCTATATTTCCTTTGATCCAAACAATAATATAGCAAGAAGTCTTTATGAAAGCCTTGGATTTAAGGATACAGGTAAAACCTTAGAAGAAGAATTATTATTTAAATTAGAAGATAATAAAATAATATAGAAAATTTTTTGTGTATTAAACAATATTAGGGTTGCAGATTTTTAGTATATATTATATGTTATCATTAAAAAAATAGTATTATTATATTAATATTTTATTTATTGGAACAGAAGTTAGGATGTGTAGTATGAAAGATAAAGCTAATATTTATTTATTTATTTTTTATTATAGCTTTTATTTGGGGAATATCAGCAATTTTTAATGCATTAAGTAATAATTTCTCTTTAATGGCAGTTAATATTTTATTAGCAGTTCTATTTTTAATAATAGGATATGAAAGTAAAAATAAATTATCAAATAAAAAAGATACTGAATAGTGTTATGAAGAGTTGCTTATGCAACTCTTTTCTATATTAGTTAAAGAAAAATTACTAAAATTCCTTGAAGGACTCCAATGATAGAACCAAGTACAAGACCTAGGATTTCAATATGTTTTAGTTCTTTTTTAGCAACTTTAATTATTATATCTTCAAGTTTCTCTAAATCTAATTCATTTATCTTTTCTTCAACAATTGCTTGAATATTAACATTTTCTTTAGCTTTAATTAATAAATCATCAGTAATTTCACTAATTGCACTAGGAACTTCCTTATTTAATATTTCATCAATATAAG
>JAHAIU010000547.1 GCA_018372555.1 Clostridium sp. | reverse complement strand
GCGCTTCCCCATAAAAATGTACATATTATTGCAATTACTATTATATTTATTCTATTAGTAAAAAATTTTGTTTTATCCAAATTTCTTCATCCTTTCAGTTAATATTATTTATATAAAGCTTATTTTAATATTTTCACAAAATTAATTATACACTGAAATTTAGTAAAAAAAGTGCTATATTTTTAATTAAATTTACTTATTTCATTTATCCTATTAAAATTCTAATAAGAATCTGTTTAACTATAAAATAAAAAAGCCTGTTTATAAAAGATAACAGACTTCTTTTGCTTCATATTCTATTACTATTTTTCACTCTGCTTTTATGTTCCTAATTAGGAAACCACTTCTTTGTTTTATTTGCTATTTTCACCAAACTAAGCATTACTGGTACCTCAACTAAAACTCCTACAACTGTTGCAAGTGCTGCGCCAGATTGTAATCCAAAAAGGGAAATAGCTACTGCAACTTTATACCTGAATTAATGAAGATAGATGATATCTATACTCTTAATGCAAAAATGGCAAGCATATGCTTGCCACTAATTTATTTGTAATTTAAAGTACTATTTAATTTCAAAATACAGCTATTATAATCTCCTTGCAGCCTAATATCTAATCCATACTTCATTAGATATCCGCCTGTCTTTTCTATTACTTCGTCTAAATATTCTACTTTGTATTTCTTATTTTCTTCTAAGCCTCTTAGTTTAAATCTAGCACCTCTATGCCCTATTTTGCTTTGTGGTAAGAATATAAATACTACACCTTCATTGTCTTTTAAGTATTGATATATATAGTAGTCATTTGATGAAGTATTTTCAATTCTATAAAAATCACCATCTTGAATTATATGACGAATTGATTTATATTCACTTATTAAATCCTTAGCTATTTCAGCTTCTTCTTTTGTGTACTTTAATATATTACTACCTATACCTAAAGTCCCCATCATTGCGGAGTGAAATCTAAACCTTAATGGTATTTCTCTTTTTGATAAAAAGTTTGGGCAATCTGTAACCCAAGCTCTCATTGCTTTAATAGGATAAATATATGAGTAACTATCTTGTATTTTTAATCTATCATAAGCATCAGTATTATCACTAGTCCAAAAATCATCAAATACTTCTAAACTTCCATAGTCAATTCTTCCTCCACCTGATGCACAAGCTTCAAAGTATACTTTCTTATGCTTATCTTTTAGTTTTCTAACTATATCATA
>JAHAIU010000546.1 GCA_018372555.1 Clostridium sp. | reverse complement strand
AGTTGTTGGTTTGTCTGAGCGTATGCGAGTTTTACCAAAACTCTTGGCTTAGTAGTTTTACGAGCCTTAGAACTTATTTTTGCAGCCATTTGTCTTACGGGCCGTCAATTTATCTTTGCGGTTATATTCGCATTTTAAAACAACTATTTTCTTTTCATAGATTTTATACAGTGATATAATTATATAATGAGTTAATTATTTAATAAGATATTATGTAATTAAGATAATTACTAAATAAGTAATTTGAAATCTAAGAAAAATAATTAAGTATAAAAAAATAAGTAAGTAATTTAATAGTAATTGGAGGAGCATTATGAAAGTTGGAGTATTAATGGGGGGAATATCCTCAGAAAGAGAAGTATCATTAAGTAGTGGTAATTCAATAATGCAGCATATTAATAAAGAAAAGTATGAGGTTACACCTATAATTATAGATAGTAAAGAGGATGTAATTGAAAAGGTAAAAGGAATAGATTTTGCCCTTTTAGCTCTTCATGGTAAGTTTGGGGAAGATGGTTCAGTTCAAGCTGTTTTAGAAACATTAGGAATACCTTATTCAGGATGTGATACTTTAAGTAGTGCATTATGTATGGATAAAGATTTATCTAAAAGTATTTTAAAGGCTAAAGGAATAAGAACTGCAAAGTGGTTAAATGTTTCTTCAGTAGATGAAATAGATTATGAAGCTATAGAAGATATGGGTTATCCAGTATTTATAAAGCCTACTAATGGTGGATCAAGTGTTGCTACATTTAAGGTTACAAAAAAAGAAGATGTAGAACATGCTGTAGTTGAAGGACTAAAGTGGGATAGGGAAGTAATGATTGAAGAATTTATTAAAGGTGATGAAATTACTTGTCCTGTATTTAATCATGAGTTATTCCCAATCTTAGCTATAAAGGCTAAAACTGATTTTTATGATTATGAGCAAAAATACTCAGCTAATGGTGCAGAGCATTATCCAATTGAATTAGAAGAAGGACTTTATAATGAAGTTAAAAAAATGGCTTTAGATACTTATAAAGCTTTAAAATGTTCAGTTTATACTAGAATAGATATGATTATAACAGAAGATAAGGTTCCTTATATACTAGAAGCTAATACTCTTCCAGGAATGACAGCTACTAGTTTATTCCCTCAAAGTGCAGGAGAAAAAGGAATAGATTATTCAAGCTTCATTGATATGATAATTGAATATTCATTAAAGAAATAGTTTTAAA
>JAHAIU010000545.1 GCA_018372555.1 Clostridium sp. | reverse complement strand
AATATAATAAATACTATTATATGAATAAGTATTCCAAGGATTGCAACATAAAAAAGTGTTTTTTTATAATTAGTTTTGCAAGCTGTATAATACCCTGCTATTTGTCCAAATACTATGCCTATAAAATATGAACCTATATCAACTATTAAGTTTAAAGTTTCAGGTGCTTCCTTGAAGAAATAATGCCAAAGTGCAGTTAATGAAAAACAAACTATTTCAAATATAATAATTGAAATAAACTTACTAAATAAAAAGTTTCTTGTTTCATCTTTAACAAAAAAGTACTCTATAATTGAATAAATTATTATTGGAAAAAATCCTATTTTCCAATGCTCCCACATGCTTTCATTTACAGGTGCTATTAATCCAACTATAAAATTTTGACCTAAGATATCATATAATTGATGCCAAAGCACTCCTAAGAAAAATATTATAAATATACCAGCTATCTCGTATTTCAACAGTTTTTTGCAGTTCAATTTAATTCCTCCAATATAATATTTACATTATATTTTATGTTAGATTAACTACAAACTATGCAAAATAAATATTCTAATTAACAAATGTTAATAACCACTCCTTAGTTTGATCATCACAAAAAGCTGATTTTACACTTCTAGAATAAATATCATTATACTCATCTAAAGTTAAGTTGAAAGTATTAAATATACTTTCTAATTCTTCAGATAATGTTATATTAGAAACTGTTCTATTATCCGTACTTATAGAAATATTTATGCCATCTTTATAATATTTATAAAATGGATGATTCTTATATGAATCTACAGCTTTAGTATCAATATTACTTTTAGGGCAAACCTCTAAAGTAACGCTCTTTTCTTTTACTAAATCATAGGCTTCTTTACTTTTATAAATATAAAATCCATGTCCTATTCTTTCAGCTCCTAATAAGTTTATTGCATCAATAACATTTTCTGCAAAGCCTGTTTCACCAGCATGAATAGTAACTTTATATCCATATCCTTTAGCTAAATTAATAGCATCAACATAATCTACTGCAAAGCCTTTATTTTCAACAGCTGCCAAATCAATAGCACTAACACCTTGTCCTATAAATTCTTTACCAGCTTCTATAGAATCATATACGTGATCTAAACTCATGCTTCTCATACATGAAATTATAACATTTCCCTTAATATCAAAGTCTAGCTCAGCCTTCTTAATTCCATCTACTACAGCTTTTATTGCTTCTTTTAATGA
>JAHAIU010000544.1 GCA_018372555.1 Clostridium sp. | reverse complement strand
ACAAGTAATACCTCATATTACTAATGCTATAAAAGAAAAGGTGTATAGTGTAGCAGAAGAGCAAGAGGTAGATGTAGTTATAACTGAAATAGGGGGAACAGTTGGGGATATTGAATCTCAACCATTCTTAGAAGCTATAAGACAAATAAAGTATGAAGCAGGAGAAGACTCTACATGTTTTATACATGTAACTTTAGTTCCGTTCTTAGGGAAGGCAGGAGAGTTAAAGACTAAGCCTACTCAACATTCAGTAAAGGAACTAAGAAGTATAGGTATTCAACCAGATATAATAGTATGTAGATCTGAAAAAGAATTATCAGATTCTATAAAGACTAAAATAGGATTGTTCTGTAATATAGAAAGCAACTGTGTAATTCAAAATTTAGATGCAAGTGAACTTTATGAAGTTCCACTTATGCTTCATAAAGAAGGATTAGATTCTTTAGTTTGTGATAAGTTAGGAATTAAAGAAAGAAGTATAGATAATGTTCAGTGGATACAAATGGTGGACAATCTTAAATCTTTAAAAAAGGAAGTTAATATTGCTCTAGTTGGGAAATATGTTGAGTTACATGATGCATATATATCAGTAGTAGAAGCTTTAAAACATGGTGGTTTAACTAATGATTCTAAAGTAAATGTTAAGTGGATAAATGCAGAGGATGTTACTAGAGAAAATGGAGATAAGATATTTGAAAATTGTCATGGTATATTAGTTCCAGGTGGTTTCGGTGATAGAGGTATAGAAGGTAAGCTTGAGGCTATAAGATATGCGAGAATTAACAAAATACCTTTCTTAGGAATATGCTTAGGAATGCAATGTTCAGTAATTGAATTTTCTAGAAATGTTTTAAATTTACAAGGAGCAAATAGTTCAGAGATTAACAGTGAAACTAAGTATCCTGTAATTGACTTAATGAATGAGCAAGTAGGGTTAGATGATTTAGGTGGAACTATGAGACTGGGGGCATATCCTTGTGTATTAGAAAAGGAAAGTATGTCTTATAGTTGTTATAAAGAAGAGGTTATAAGTGAAAGACATAGACATAGATATGAGTTTAATAATGAATATAAAGAGGCTTTAATTGAAGCAGGAATGAGTATAACTGGTACAAGTCCAGATGGTAAATTAGTTGAAATAGTTGAGATAAAGGATCATCCATGGTATGTGGCTGTTCAATTCCATCCGGAATTAAAGTCTAGACCGAATAATCCTCATCC
>JAHAIU010000543.1 GCA_018372555.1 Clostridium sp. | reverse complement strand
AAAGTTTTTTCTACTTTCCTTTGAGAAATAAAATCTATTAAATCAAATATATCATCTTCACTAGAATTTAAAATAAGCTTATCTATATCAGTTCTAGTAATTTGTCTACCCTCTGCATAAGATATTAACTTATCTATTTCTCTTTTTATTATATCGAAGTTATGTTGAACCTTTTCCGCAAAATATCTAAGTTCAACTTTTCCAATTTCTTTTCCTTTTTCCTTAAATATCTCTTCAACCTTCTTATAATATCTATCCTTCTTCAACTTATCAAAATAAACTACTTTAGTTAACTTTTCTAAAGATCTTATCTTACTACTTTTTTTAGGTGTATCTCTTTTATCATTAAATAAATAATACATTACCAGTACTGTATATGGAGGTAGATCCTTTAAATACTTTAAAACTTCATTATATAATTTAGTTAAAGAAGCATCGCATTTATCCTTTAAAAAATTACTTCTATACACAACTACAACTTTCTTTTCTCCCATAAAAGGCATAGTTTCACATGCATTCATAATATCTTCAAAAGTAGTAGTTAATCCATCAAGCCTTATATAGTTTAAATCTAAAAGACTTTTATCTATAGATTTATCTACTATTAAATTTACTCCTTCTTTAATTAATTCTTCATCTAACCCACAAAATATATAAGAATTTTCTATTTTTCCTTTTTTTATTTCACCTTCTAAAACGTCAAAATCTATCAATTTAATCTACCTTTCCTAATTAAAAACTAAAACATCATTATTAAATAAAATTATTTTACTATAGCTACTATATTTGCAATCTATTATATCATAATTAGATGCAATTTTCCCTTTGGATAAATTAATTAAATATTCTTTATTATTATAATTTAATATCAAATTATTTTTATCTCTATAAATTTTCCCTCTACCTTTTAAGTTAATTACATTAAAGTCTTTGTTTATATTGTTAGACAAAGAAATCTTTTTATATTTTTCAATATTGATTCCCTTTTTCAGAAGAAATATCTCTTTTTCTCCTTTATAACTTATAGTTACTACACCTTCCTTATAATATTCTATTTTAGGTATAGGACTATAGATATTAACTACAAGATAGACTAGGAATATTAAATTGAAATAAATTGCTCTTTTATAACCCTTATTATAAAAATAAGCTGATATCATAAGAATTATATATGCAACTGCCATTAAATCATTTAGATAAAAAGACTTAGGTAAAAATACTAGTAG
>JAHAIU010000542.1 GCA_018372555.1 Clostridium sp. | reverse complement strand
TCTCCTTTAGAGCATCCCTTTGGAACAATATCTATATAAACATCATTTCTATATGCAATTATTTCATCCTTAAATTCTTCATTAATTTCATTTTTTAATTTCTCTATTTTGTCAATATTTTTATTTGGACTATAAATAGAAATTAAACTAAGATCTTCATCTATTTCATCTATAGAATTAACCCTTATTTTTCTTGGATAAGGCAGATTATCTCCATCATTTAAAAGGTAAGTATTAAAGCCAGATTCAACAGAAATTGCTATATCATCACTATTAATTTTAGATAATATCTCCTTTATAATACCTTTCTTAATTATCTTTTGCATTATTTTACTTCCTAAAGAATCAACAATTAATGCGCCATTTAAAAGTATAAAATAATTAGCTCTTATATTATATTCATCCTTAATTATCTTAACTCCATTGTACGGTCTTCCTGTTGCAATAACTAATAACCTTCCTAGATTTTGTAATTTATTTACTGCATCTTTATTTCTTTTTGTCATACTATTTTCTTCTAATAAAGTTCCATCTAAATCAGTAGCTAACAATTTTATCATAATTCCCTCCATCTATTTTCTTAAAATTAAAACTCATTTACTACATTATTTTAGCATAGTTTATTATAAATTTTTACAATTTCATTATTTATTCAGCTTTTCCTCAAACTAACATGAATTAAAAATAATTAAAAATAGATAATAAACTATAAGGAGGGATTATTATGTCTAAGAATTCAAAAAAGAAAAATGTTTATTTACCTAATGAAAGAACTAATTATTCACCACCAAAACATGCTTTAGTTAGCCATGGAAAAACTGAAAGACCATCAACTATGCTTCCTAGCACAATAATAGATGATATAGTTGTAAACAATATTTCAAATGTGGAATTTGACTACACTGAAGAAAGTATCCTAAGCGTAGATGATGATATTTAATTATACCGTAAACTTTATGTATTATGCTTGGGTTCAGTCGCAAGCTCCAAGTCAACTTATTAATAAATTAAATGCTAAAATAATATTTATACTTTAAGGAGGTTTTTTAGATGGCAAAAAGTAATGATAAGAAAAAGAGAACTGATGGTACTATACCAATGAAGGGCAAGAATGTTCCTTCATCTCTTAACTCAAGTAATACAGCTACATCATTTAATAGCTACTCTAAAAAAGATAAAGCATTGAAGGATAGTAAAACTAATCAACTTTATTAATTTAATGTAACT
>JAHAIU010000086.1 GCA_018372555.1 Clostridium sp. | reverse complement strand
TTTATTATATAAGTTTAAATAATTTCATTTTAATTTACCTAAATTTATTATTATAAGTTTTCTTGAAATTTATAACTTAATTTTTAGCTCTACTTATCTTGGCTATTTTACCTTTTACTTTTATTTCCTTATACTTTTTTAATACTATATTTCCTTTTCCATTTAAAATATCCACATAAGAGAATCCATCTTGAACATCAATTATACCTATATCTTCTCCAGTAATACCATCTAAGTTGCTTAAAGCTCCAAGAATATCAATATTTCTAATCTTCTTTTTCTTACCAGCACCTATATAAAGCTTAGTAACCTCACTATGTATGGATTTTTTCTTATTATTACTATTTCCATAATTAGTTTTTTGATCTTCAAGAAATCTTTTTCTGCCTTCTATAACTTTTTCATATTCAGGAATAGTTATTGCTTCAATTTTATATCCTATATACTCTTCTATGTCATCTAAAAATCTTTTTTCTCCTGTAGAAGTTAAAGTGATTGCTAAACCATTCTTATCTCCTCTACCACTTCTTCCTATTCTGTGGACATAACTTTCCTTTTCCATAGGTACTTCGTAATTAAATACATTTGTTATATGGTTAATATGAATTCCTCTAGCAGCAATATCTGTAGCTACTAGCACTTTAAATTCTTTACCTTTAAAGCTATCCATTACTTTTAATCTTTCCTTTTGATCCATATCTCCATGTAGCTCATTTACTTTAATATTTTCTTTTCTAAGTAAAGAACTAAGATTTTTTACTGATTCTTTAGTATTACAAAATACTATTGCTGAATCATCTGTATAGTTATAAAGAAGCTTTAATAATATTTTAAACTTATCTTCTCTATTTGAAATTATATACTTCTCACTAATTTTTTCTCTATTAAAGACCTTAGATTTTATATTTAAAACCTTTGGTTCTTTCATATATTTTTCATACAAGCCTTCAATTTCACTAGGTATTGTAGCTGAGAAAAGTGCAGTACTTTTATTTTCTGGCAAATCATTTAATACTTCTGCTATTTGATCAATAAATCCCATATTAAGCATTTTATCTGCTTCATCTATAACTACGTATTCTATTTTGCTTGTATCTAAGTTTCCCCTTTTAATATGGTCTATTACTCTTCCTGGAGTTCCACATACAATATGTACCCTTTGTTTTAACTCCCTTATTTGCTCGTTAAAGGGTTGTTTCCCAAATATAGCTGCAGCTCTAATTTTCTTTAGTCTTCCGATATTTGAAATATCCTCTTTAACTTGCATTGCAAGCTCTCTAGTAGGAACTAATATTAATGCCTTCACTATATTTTCTTCTTCATTTATTAATTCACAAAGTGGTATCCCAAAACTTGCAGTCTTTCCACTACCTGTTTGTGACTTTACCACTATATCATTTTTATTTAACATTTGTGGAATAACTTCTTTTTGAACTTCGGATGGATGCTCAAACCCTAAGTTATCTAGAGCTTTTAATATTTCATTATTTAAGCTCATCTCTTTAAATTTATCTATCTTCATAAGACTCCCTCTTTTTTTAACTTTTAAATATCTTTTTTTATCATATGGCTACCATTGCCAATAATCACTTTATTTTAACTCACTACTATTCTATATACAAGTAAAATAGATAAGTTAGTAAATAAAAAAGTGGCTATATTAGTTTATTATTTACTTCTATTACTTCAAGTAATCACAAACTTAAATATGTCCACTATAAAACTAAGTATTTGTATTTTCTTACTCTATGTTATAATTTCTTAATCTATATCTATACTTAACTCTTTAAGATTTTCTCTTAATGCATTAGGACTCTCTAAGAAAATTGATTTAATTCCTATTTTATTAGCACCTTCTACATTTGCTTTAGTATCATCAATAAATATTGTTTCACTAGGATTTAATTTATATCTTTCTAATAAAAGCTTATATATAGCTTCATCTGGTTTAATAAGCTTTTCAGCATAAGCTACAACCCCACCATCAAAAACTTCGAAAAATTTATTCTTTTTTACTACTTCTTCGAAAGCTAACTGGTGGAAGTTAGATAGATAATAGAGTTTATATCCTTTTTCTTTTAACTCTTCTAATATATTAATCGTCTCTTCAATTGGGCTTAATATATCATACCAATTTTCAAAGGCCAAATTAATATCATCTTTATAATCTAAGTTTTTTTCAATTATATTAGATATAGCTTCTTTTTCAGTAATTGTCCCCCTATCTAACATAATCCATTCTTCACTTTGGAATACTGCTTTAAATACACTTTCAATATTCTCTTCTTTTATCTTACTCTTTAAATATTCCAATGGAGTAAAACTTAAAAGAACATTTCCTAAGTCAAATATTATATTCTTATACATAAATCCCCCTTAGTGCGCTATAGCGCAATTAACAGTTAACAATTAATAACTCTAAATTGTTAACTTTAAATTATTAATTGGGCTGTTTATATAACAGCCCCTCTAATTTATATTAAATAGTAAAAAAGTTCTATACTAACTTTTAATCATATAATTAATTTCATCATATAATAATTTCTAATCTAAAAATATTTTATTATAGTTCTCAAATAATAATTTATATCTATAGAATTATATCAGTATACCTTTAAAATAACTTTATAGTAAATTATCTACATCAAAATCATATCTTTTTCTTTACTTACAGCAATCTAATACTCTTAAAGGTCTCATCATTTCATTATCTTCATGCTCTAAGAAATGACAATGCCAAACATAGTCTCCTGAATATCCTTTAAACTGCATTATTAATCTAGTAACTTTTCCTGGTTCCGCATCTACAGTATCTTTAAAGCCCATTTCATAATCTTTAGGTGGTTCTTCTGCCCCTGTAAATATTACTTTACCTGTATTATTGTAATTTTCTACATCGAAAGGTCTTCTCCATAATATTTTAAACTGTACTAAATGGATATGGATAGGATGTCCCCCAAACATAGGATTAATTAAATTCCATATCTCAACTGAATCAAACTCAGGATTTTCTGTTGAAGGATCAGTCCATAACATCTCATCTATTTGAAATTGAGGTCTTCCATAATGGTCAGTTTGCACACCAAAAGATACCCTTCTCTTTTTGCTTACAGCATTAATATTAGGTCCATGATCAACTCTTAAAGTTTCTGGAACAGTACTATCATCTTTTCCTTTCAATTTCTTTACTACATTAAACTTTAATATCATATTAGTTCCTTCAGTTGGTGCAGCTATATCATCATTCATTAATATAATTTCTTCACCTTGATACTTTGAAAAATCTATAATTAAATCTATTCTTTCTGCTGGCATAACCTTAAAATTAGAAAGATTCCTAGGCATTTCTATTAACCCACCATCTGTTCCAATTTGAACAAATTCAGCTCCATTAGATAATCTTAAAATATATTCTCTTCTATTAGATGCATTTAATATTCTAAATCTATACTTTCTAGGTTCAACATCTAAATATGGCCACACCTTACCATTTACCACTATTGTATTACCGAAAAATCCAGGAACTATTGATGGATTAGTCCCTACCGGGAAAGGAGGCTTGTCCGGATAAAATAGCTCACCATTCTCTTTAAAAGATTTATCTTGAATCATTATAGGAATTTCGTATTGACCTTTTGGTAAGTTTAATCTTTCTTCTAATTCATCTCTTAATATATAAAAGCCTGCAAGACCTGCATAAACATTTAATCTAGTTTGTCCCATAGCATGATCATGGTACCATAATGTTGTTCCTGACTGATAATTATCATATTTATATACTTTTCTTTTAAAAGTAGGTCCTACAATATTAAAATCTCTCGTAAACCATGCTTCTGGATGACCATCACTACTACTTTCTACCTTAGCTCCATGCAAGTGAACTACTGTCTTATTTTCCGGATCATCTACTGTCCCATGCAATGTCCTATCATAAGGTAAAAACTGCTTTTTAGGTAATTGATTTTCCCACAAAACATAGGTTGGTATATTCTTAAAAGCTTCAATTGTAGGTCCTGGATAGAGTCCATTATATCCCCATACTTTTGTAGGAGGAAAATAAGAAGAAAAGTAATGTTTGCTTTCCTTCATAGTTATTCTGTACATTGATCTTTCTTCACCATATTCATCTATTTCTAAATTGCTTTTCTCTACATATGGTGCAGGTAGCTTATCCACAAATTTAGGAATTGTATTTGGATCAGATGGATTTACAGGAATACACTTTTTCTCTTTAGATTCTTCATTTAAACTCTCTGATGAATCTCCTACTATTTCATTATTACTCATATTATTCACCCCTTGAGATATCATAATATAATATATTCAAAGATTAATAATATGACATATGTAAAATAAAATATTAAATGAAATAATACCCAAATGCATATCCTGCATACATAAATACAGAATTCCAAATTGCTATTCCTAAAGTTGAATATATAGAAAACCTTACTACATTCATTCTAAACATTCCTGCTACAAAGGGAATTAAGGTTCTTACAGCTGGAAGAAGTCTAATAATTAAAACTCCCTTATCACCGTAATTTTCTATATACTGACATACTTTATCTATAGAATTCCTTGTCTTTGGAAACTTATTATAAACCCATGTCAGTATAGGTTGACCAAACCAATAAGAAATTCCATATAATACATAACTAGCCAGAGATCCAGCTATAACTGAGATACAAAGGGCAACTATAAAATTCATATTAGCTTTTGCAACTGCAATACCTAAAGCTGGCATTATAATAGCTGCTCCTAGCCCTGGAAAATTTAAATACTCCAAAAATATAATTATAAAAACAAATATCAATCCATATCTAGCAAAATACTCTAACACTATTTGTATGCTATCCATAATCTCCACACTCCAAGTCATCTTCTAATGACTCTTAGTTTACCCCATCTTTCTTAATATAAACTTAACAAAAAATATTAATTTTCTTAAATATAACTTAATAAAATGTAAAGTATTTATTTTAACTAATATATGCTAATAAAAGCTTAATTGTATTTTCTAATCCTTCATAATGCGTTCTTTCCATACCATGAGAAGCATGTACTCCTGGACCTATAAGTGCTCCCCTAATATCATTTCCTCCTCTTAAGGCAGCTCCTACATCAGAACCATACATTGGATATATATCTACTGCATACTTAATATTATTATCCTTTGCTAGGTTTATTAGTGACGTTACCATATTATAATCATAAGGTCCACCTGAATCCTTAGCACAAATTGATACGTCATATTCTGTACAAGACAAATCATCACCAATACATCCCATATCTACAGCAATCATTTCAGTTATATCTTGTGGTATATATGAAGCTCCATGACCAACTTCTTCATAAACTGAAATAAATAATTTTATTGTATATTTTGGTGTGATTTTTTCTCTATTTAAAAGTTCTAAAAGCCCCATTAAAGCAGCTACACTACCTTTATCATCTATAAATCTAGATTTAATAAATCCACTTTCAGTAATAGTAGTCTTAGTATCTAAGAATATAAAATCTCCAGGACATATTCCTAAATCTTCAACATCCTTCTTTGATAAAACCTTCTCATCTATTCTAACTTCCATATTTTCAGGATCACGTTTTTTATCCTTACTATCTGGATAAACATGAACTGCTGGACTTGTGCTTAAAAAAGTGCCAGTATAAATCTTTCCATCCCTAGTTCTAATCTTACAGTATTCACTATCCATAGTAGCTGGGATAGGCCCTCCAAGTAAGGTAAACTTTAATGTTCCACTACTAGTTATTGACCTAACCATAGCACCTAATGTGTCTACATGGGCAGCTAGCCCTATGACTCTTTCATTACTTTCACCTTTAACAGTTATAACTCCACAGCCTTTTCTAGTAGTACTAAATTCATATCCAAAGCCAGTAGCAATCTTCTTTATTTCTTCCATAATATCAAAGCAAAATCCCGTTGGGCTATCAAACTCTAATATCCTTTTTGCAGTATTTAAAACATAATCCTTATTCACTCTATAATTCATATAAACACTCCTTTTATAATAATATTCTTAATATTATATTTATTATTACATTTACTCTAACTAAAAAATGCCTAAACATTATGGTGTCGTCGCATTATTCATTCTTAATTTTTCATTGTGCCACAGCATCTATTATCTATAATATTATACCACCTATGGTTAAAAATATATATTATGTAAATATAACAAGTTTTACTTTATCTAAAATAATTTTCTAGATTTATTCATAAAAAATGAGCCATCATACAAAGACAGCTCACTTAATAATTGTTTATATTATTACGTAAGAATTACTAAATATATCTCTTATTTTTTTCATCCTTACATTTAGTAGTACAAAGCACCTTACTTACTTCTATTTTATTTAATAAAATTAAGCTCTTCTAATATATCCTTTGCTATTTCTCTTTCTTTTCCTTTATACGGATAAGAGTGAATATGAATAGCTGGGTTAAAGTTTAATTCTATTATAGAATAATTAATTTCTTCTCTATTATAATCCTCTATCATCATATCTACACCACAGATTCTAGCTCCTACAGCCTTAGCAGATTCCACTGCAATCTTTTTATAAGCATCTGGAATTTCATCTGTGTAATCTACACTATCTCCACCTGTACTAATATTGGAATTTTCCCTTAGATATACTATTTCATCCTTCTTAGGAATATAATTGAAATCTAATCCATCTTGCTTTAAGAACAATGCAACATGATCATCTAAGTTAATCTTTTCTAAAGGAGTTTTATATCCCTTACCTCTAAGCGGATTTTTATTTTTTTCTTCTACTAATTCCTTTATACTTCTTTCACCATCACCTATAACATTAGCTGGAACTCTATGAAGTATTCCAGAAACCTTATCTCCAATTACTAAAAATCTATATTCTTTTCCTTTTATAAACTCTTCAACTAAAACTGTATTATCGTACTTAAAGGCTATATTCATAGCTTCTTTAATATCATCTTCCGATGCTCCATCTTTAAATATAGATATTCCAAGTCCAAAGTTAGTTGATTTTGGCTTAATTACTATAGACTTATTTATATATCTACAGGCACTTTCTAGAGCATCCTCTAAACTGAAGAATTCACTTCCTTTAGGAACCCTTATTCCTTTATCATCTAAAATTTTCTTAGTTACAACCTTATTTTCCATCATTAGAACAGTTATATAACTATCCTTTGATGTCTTAGTTGCTTGCTTAACATATTCAATATGATCATCTTTTTTAAGGGAAATAAAATTCTCACTTCTATCTAAAACCTCTACCTTTATTCCTCTTCTAATAGCATCCTTCATTAATATTTGAGTTGATAATTCTAAATCTTCATATCCATAAAGCTTAAATCTATTTCTATATGCTTCATCCATATATTTTCTAGATAGCTCTAAATGACTTTTAATAAAGCCTTTTTCCTTAACCATTTCTGATACTCTATAGGCATAAGTTAATTTATTATCTACTATCTTTTCAATCATACCTCTAATTATATCTTCTTTTCCAAGGCCTAACTTGTTATTCATATCTATCATTTCATTTAAAATTGATAATGCCCACGATTCCTTAGATATAGTTTTACCATCCTTATATAAAACTACATCCATTTGTCCATATATAGAAATAATATTTTGATTGTTTTGTGCCTCTTCTTGCCAAGATTTATAATCACTTTCCTCTTTAGTAAGAAGATATAAAGTAAATAAATTAATAAAGTTTAAATCCTCTAAAGAAATTCCTACTTTATTAAAAGGATTAATATCTATACTTCTAATTTCTAAATAATTAATACCATCCTTAAGTAGAGATTCTAAAAACTTATTATTATCATAGGCCTTAAGTCTTATTTGAGTATAAAGTTCCTTATGACTATCTATCATCTTATCATCTATAAACTTATATACACTTTCAACATAGCTTTTAACAGAATCATAGTTTGGATACAAATCAATTGTATTCTTATAACCACATTCACTATTTCTATATGAAACAGCCCCATTATTACTAAAACCATCTTTAGCTATCTTATCTAAGTCAACTACACACTTTTCACCAAAGGTTTCATGCATAGTTGTAGTTCCACCTAGAAGATAAATTAAAATCCATCTATATCTTAAATAATTTCTTACTACCTTTAAATAAAGATTATCTCTAAAATCTCTATAGCTTTCTTTTCCACCTAGCTTTTTATATAAACCTTCAATCAAATCTTCTCTAAAAGAAAAATTATAGTGAATACCTGAAATTAATTGCTTCTTTCCACCATATTTCTTTAATAACTTTTTTCTATAGTCACTAGCTACAGACCCACTACTACACTTCCCATAATCTGCAATAGGAATCAAATCATCTTCTGGAATATCACATGGCATTGATTGTGGCCATAAATATTCATCCTTAAGCTCTAAAGCAGTTATATCGTAAATAGAATTTAAAAAACTATATACCTCTTCTAATGTATGTAAGGTTGGAGTAATAAGCTCTATTTGACTTTCAGAAAAATCTGTTGTTATATAAGGGTGAGTTATTTTACATTCAAATACTTCTGGATGCTTTGTTAATGCCAATTTTCCTTCTTCATTAACTCTTAATGTTTCACGCTCTATTCCAAAATTACCTCTTAACAACTTTTCTTTATAATTCAGTGACTGAATCACATCTAACATTTTTATACACCTTCCATATTTTCAATTTATATATTAAATACGCAGTTATTCCTTTTAATACGCTTGATATTGATATAGCATACCAAACGCCACTTATCCCCATTTTTCCTATTAATACTAAGGATATTGGTATTCTTAATATAGTAAAAACTATACTTATAATAGCTGGTATCTTAGGATATCCAAGTCCAGTAAAAACACCATTCGATATCATTTCTATTGTAGCAAAAACTTGGGAATATCCAATAATCATTAAATATTCACTTGCTATTTTAATTGTTGCCTCTTCTCTTACAAAAAGTTTAACTAAAATATCTGGTGTGAAAATAAATACTATACTTACTAATAAAGCATAAATAATACCTATTCCAACTGCTGTATTATATCCCTTGTTTATTCTATCATATTTTTTTGCTCCAAAGTTTTGTCCTACAAAACCTGATATAGCTCCATTTAGCCCTCCGACTACCATATAAACTACTGACTCAATTTGAAGTCCTATTTTCTGAGCAGCAATAGCATCAGCTCCAAAGCTTCCTATTATTCTTGCTAAAAGAATATTTACAAAAGTAAATAATACTCTTTGAAAGGACATAGGTAGTCCAAGTAGTGCTATTTCTTTTATCTTACTAAAATTAATTCCTAATGAAAAATCCACCTTAAATAAGGATTTTGATTTTCTTATAAATAATAAAAACATAATTCCATTAGCAATTAATGTTGCAAAAGCTGCTCCAGATACTCCTAGTTTAAAGGTATATATCATTAATGGATCTAAAACAATATTTATTATAAGACCTGTAGCACTTATAGTTAATGCAGATTTAGTATTCCCAAAACTATTAAAAATTCTTATATATAAAGTATTATAAAAAGAAAAAAATAACATCGGTGCACTTATTGCTAAATATATGTATGCATTTTTTTCAACTACTTCATTACCTATATTCAAGAATTCTATAAAACTTTCACCTAAGAAAATAAGTGCTAAACTATATAATCCTCCGACTATAGCATTTAAAATTACTCCATTTAATATGTATTCATCTACGGCTTTATTATCCCTTCTTCCAAAGGAGTGAGCAACTTTTATTCCTGTACCTATAATTACTAGTGCATTTATTGAGTATCCAAGTCCTACGTAAAAACTTGAAGAACCTATACTTGCAACAGCATCACTACCTAATCCTCCTACCCATAGCATATCTATTAAATTATAAGTAAATTGAAGAAAGGAACTTCCCATTATGGGCAAGGATAAAGTTAAAAGCACATTTAAAACTTTTCCTTTAGTTAAATCAACCTTATTCATAATCTCTCCTAAATTATAATTATTCCTTTAATATTTCATTTAAAAAATCTAAAACTTCATCACATAATTCTTTATCTAATCTATAATGTATCCAAGTTCCTTCTTTTCTGCATTTTACAATTCCAGAATCCATAAGAACCTTCATATGATGAGATAAGGTTGGCTGAGTAAACTTAAAGCTCTCGAGTATTATACATGCACATTTTTCCCCAGATGAAAGCATATCCACAATCTTAAGCCTATTCACTTCACTTAATGCTTTTAATATTTTAATATTTTTTTCATATTTTTTAGTCATAACCATCACCTTTAAATATTTTATCCGATCGCTACCATTGCTAACACTCCCACCTTCTATAAGTGGGAGCTAAGCACTGCTACGTGCCTGGATTAGTTCTTCTAACCTTCAGATGGAGTGGGCATCCTGTGCTCTGTAAAAGTGATTCACACAAAATACAAGATTTTGATTCTCTACTTTTTAAGAAAACTCCACATGAAGATAAGAATCACTTTATATAGACAACTATCTATATATGACCCTTATATAAATATAGATAATTATCTATGTTTAGTCAATAGAAAGTTTAAAATAAAGGCAGTAAATATTCTAGTTAAGACTAAAATATTTACTGCTTTTACTATTAAATATTTATTTTAGTTTTTTCAATCTTGATATTTCGTCTTTTTGCTCTTCAATTATTTTTAAAAGCTCTTCTTCTTTACTGACCCATTCCTTACTTAGATCATTAATTAAAGAAGCCATTTCATCAGCACTTCCTACGATTCTATTAAATAAAAGAAGATTTGATTTTAATATTTCTGGGATTTCTATATGAGAATATCTAAGTCTATGATCTATTTCACCATAGCCTTCTTCAAATATTGTTCTTACTTGAATTTCAGCTATAACTTTTTCATTAGTTGGGTAAAACTCAACTAGGTAGTGAACTGATCTATATCCTGATATTCTTGATCTAACTTCTATATTAAGTTCTTCAAACTTCTTAGTATTATCCCCTTCTCTTACATTTGCAGTAACTTCTATAACCTTCCAAGTCTTAGTTATAAATTCATGAATATCCTGCCA
>JAHAIU010000541.1 GCA_018372555.1 Clostridium sp. | reverse complement strand
CATTAAAAAGCTTTTATCTATAGTTAAAAAGCTAGTTTAATAATAAGGTAGGGGTATAATATGAATATTTTAGCTTTTGGAGAAGTGATGATGAGGCTTATGCCACCGGATTATAAGTTATTGTCTCAAAGTGATTCCTTAAATTTTCTATATACAGGTACTGGAGTTAATATTCTTTCTGGGTTATACAAAATGGGTAACACAGTTTATTTAGCAACTTCTCTTCCTAGTAATAATGTTGGGTATGCAGCAGCTGCTAACTTAAGAAAATTAGGTATTAATGATAATTATATTTTATATAAAAATCAGCATATTGGAATATACTTTTTGGAGATGGGTATTGGTGATAGGCCTTCAAGGGTAACATATATGAATAGAAAAGATAGTTCTTTTGCAAATGCTACCATTGAAGATTATGAAATTGAAAAAATGTTAGAAGGAAAATCATGTATTCATCTATGTGGAATTTCTTTAGCAATAAATGAGAATATAAGAAACTTAGTATATACTCTTGCGAGGAAAGCAAAAGAAAAGAATATTAAAGTTATATTTGACTGTAATTTTAGGGAATCATTATGGAAAGAAGAAGAGAAAATAAAAGCAAAAGAAGAATATGAGAAAATATTAAAGCTAAGTGATATAGTTTTTGCAGGAGAAAAAGATGGTGAATTATTATTAGGAATAGAGGCTCCAGAAGAGTTAAAAGGAAATGATAAAACAAAATTCATCTTAAATTCTATGAGAAAGCTATATGGTATAGAAATAATAGTTGGAACAAAAAGAAGAAATGATGGTAAAAATAAATTTCTTCAGGGATATTTATTAGAAAATGAAGATTTTATTTTAAGTAATGAGTATGAATTAACTATTTATGATAGAGTTGGAGCAGGTGACGGCTTTGCATCAGGAGCTATTCATGGAATTTTAAATGGTTTTGATAAGAATGAAATAATAGAGTTTGCTACTTGTAGCGGTGTATTAGCTCATACTACATATGGAGATAGTCCTATGCTTGGAGTGGAAGATATTAAAAGATTTATGAATAATAAGCATGTTGATTTAATTAGATAGATTTATTACCCTTCAAGCGGACTTAATTCCTCCGATAACTTGAAGGGTAGTTTTATGTAGAGGATTTGTAATAAAAAAATAATTATGATATAATTCCACTTAGGTTAAAAATTTTAGATTAATGTTGGGAGGAATTAAAATGTCAGGACATTCAAAATGGC
>JAHAIU010000540.1 GCA_018372555.1 Clostridium sp. | reverse complement strand
AGTTACTATCTTTTTTTATATAAAAGTAAAAGGCAACACATAAGAAATGAGGTGTCCCCCAAAAATTAATCTTATATGTTGCCTTTTTATAATTTGTATCGGAGTATATATATTTTATCACATTTTTACATAAAAATAAAAGCCGATTAAAGAAATTAATCTCTAACCGACTTTTAAGATAGTTATAAACATATACAATCTATGTATTGGGATTAGATTTGTAAAAATACTATATCATACCATTTTATAATTTTCAAGTATATCTTCTCTAAAAATATATAATAAAAGCCAGCTAAAGAACTTAATCTTCAACTGGCTTTTATTGTTTTCTAATTATTTATAAATTTAAAGTATATAGCATAAACATTATATCATAGTAATTATTCAATTATAAATACTATTGGTAAATTCATTTATATCTACAGGACCTTCTATACCATTTACCTTCCCTTTTTCTGTATATTGGTGCCCAACTCTTGTATAAGAATTATTAGGTAATTTCCACGGAGTATTATTATAGTTGGCTTCCCATAATAGGTAATCTGTGAATTTTCCTTTTAAATTACTTAAAAATCCTGTGTATGTGTAAATCCCAATTTTCATATTAGAAAGCTCTTTAAATTTCTTAATAAATCTTTCTGCATAATCTATTAATCCATTAAAATTAGTTTCTATATCTAACATAGGAATAAGATCATTTGATTTATTCTTAATAGCATTATAAAAATTAGTTGCTTGTGTTTCTGGGGAACTTGTACCAACTAAGAAATGATAAAATCCTATTTTTAATCCCACAGATTTGGCATTACTGTAGTTAGTATTTAAATAGCCATCTTTAAATGTAGTACCTTCAGTAGCTTTTATATATACTACTTCAACTCCATCTGATTTTACTTTATTAAAGTTTATGCTTCCATTATTATTACTTACATCTATCCCTTTAAATTTCTTTTTTTCTATCCATGCTCCAGAACTATCGAAACTATAATATTCTCCATCTATTAAAATAGTTGTAGAACTATACATATATCCATAAGCTATATCTAGATAATACCACTTACTATCTGAATCCTGGAACCAGCCTGTTAACATGGAGCCATCTTTTTCTAATCTGTACCAAAGTCCTTTAGATTTTACCCAGCAATTAGAAAGCATTTTACAAGTATCTTTTTCTAAGTAGTACCATTTCTTACTTGTAGGAGATTGAATCCACTCACCATCTAAAGCATAACCTTC
>JAHAIU010000539.1 GCA_018372555.1 Clostridium sp. | reverse complement strand
AATAGAGGCTCTAGAATATAGCTTAAGAAAAGTATTAGAAGAGGAGGAAGTTCCAGCAGCTAATGAACTTCAATGTGGTAATTATAGAGATCACTCTTTGGAACTTGCAAAAGAATATTCCAATAAAGTATTAGAGAAGGGATTCAGCAGTGAAGTATTTCGATAATATACAAGAATTAATAGGAAATACACCTATAATTAAACTTAATAATTTAAATATTAAGGCAGGAGTTAATATATTTGCAAAACTTGAAAATAACAATCCAGGAGGAAGTGTTAAAGATAGGATAGGAATTTATATGATTGAAGCGGCTGAAAAAGAAGGAATATTAAAAAGAGGATATACAATAATTGAAGCAACTGCAGGAAATACTGGAATAGGAATAGCAATTGCAGCAATAAATAAGGGCTACAATATAATATTTGTAGTTCCTGAAAAATTCTCTATAGAAAAGCAAACTTTAATGAGGGCTTTAGGAGCTACAATTGTAAATACCCCTAGAAAGGAAGGAATGCTTGGAGCTGTAGAAAAAGCAGATAAATTACTATTAACTATAGAAAATTCAATAAGTTTAAGACAATTCGAAAATCAGGCAAATCCTCTTGCACATTATGAAAAAACAGGTCCTGAAATATATGAAGCAATGAATGGAAAAATAGATTATTTTGTATCAGGTGCTGGAAGTGGAGGAACATTTACTGGAGTAGTAAAATTTCTGAAGGAGAAAAATAATAATATAAAGGCAATATTAGCAGATCCAGAAGGCTCTACCATGGGAGGAGGAATTGAAGGCTGCTATGATATAGAAGGTATAGGAAATAACTTTATTCCAAGTACCATGGATATGAAGCTAGTTGACGATGTTATAAAAGTTTCTGATAAAGAGGCTTATGATATGGTAAAGCTAATTGCATTAAAGGAAGGCCTTATTGTAGGAAGTTCCTCTGGAGCAGCACTATCTGCAGCATTAAAGCTAGCTGATAAAATAGAAAAAGGTAATGTAATTACTATTTTGCCTGATAGAGGAGATAGATATTTTAGTAAGAATATATATTAATAGAGATAAATTATGGAGGAGAGTAACTCCTAGTCTTTATCCTGAACCCTAGATGATATGGAGAGATATATTGTCTAGGGTTATTTATTGTATTGAAAACCACTGGCTATGCCAGTGGATAAAATGGCTTAAGCTCTGAACAGAAAAAACTCCTATGATATAATTGCAACGACTGACAATCG
>JAHAIU010000085.1 GCA_018372555.1 Clostridium sp. | reverse complement strand
GGGGCTTATGGAATAACTCCTTTGCTTGATAGAAATGGAAATGTTGTAGTGGATGAAATAGAATTGTATAAAGAAAAATAAGATGAGAAATATCACATTAGTATTATTAAATAATGTGATATTTTTTGTTTAGTATATAGAAAATATGGTAAACTCTTAATAGGAAAGAGGTGATTGCCATTTTTAGTAATGCTTTAGAGATATTAAATAAATATTATGGATATTCTTATTTTAAAGAAGGTCAAGATAAAATTATATCTAATATTTTAAGGGGAAGGGATACCTTGTCTATAATGCCTACAGGAGCTGGGAAGTCTGTTTGTTATCAGATTCCTGCTTTGATTTTTAATGGCATAACCTTAGTAGTATCTCCGCTTATATCGTTAATGAAGGATCAAGTAGATTCTATTAATGATATTGGAATAAGTGCAGCATATATAAATAGTACTCAAAGTTTAGATGAGATTAAAGAAATATTGAACCTTTGTTATGAGGGGAAAATTAAACTTTTATATATAGCACCTGAAAGATTAGAAAGTGAATACTTTAATAAAATGCTTAGAAAACTTTTTATAAGTCAAGTTGCAGTTGATGAAGCACATTGTGTTTCTATGTGGGGACATGACTTTAGAAAAAGTTATAGATATATATTACCTTTTGTAAATAGTTTAAGGATTAGGCCTGTAGTTACAGCTTTTACAGCAACAGCAACTAAAGAGGTAAGAAAAGATATTTTAAATCTCCTAGGATTAATTGAACCATATACATATATAGGTAGCTTTGATAGAGAAAACTTAAACATATTTGTTCATAAAGAAGAAGATAAGGCCGAATTTGTTAAGGATTATATAAGAGATCACGAAGAAGAAAGTGGAATAGTTTATTGCTCAACTAGAAAAGAAGTAGATGCTTTATATAATTATTTAAAGGAAAGAGGATTATCAGCAGCCAAGTATCATGGTGGACTTAAGGATGAAGAAAAAAGCTATTATCAGGATGAATTCTTAAAGGATAATTATAATGTAATGATTGCAACTAATGCCTTTGGAATGGGCATAGATAAGTCTAATGTTAGATATATACTTCACTTTACTATTTGTAAGAATATTGAAAGTTACTATCAAGAGATTGGTAGAGGTGGTAGAGATGGAGAAAAAACAGAATGTCATCTTCTATTTAATAGGGATGATATAAGGACTTTAGAATATTTAATATATACGACAGCAGGAAATAACAGAAAAGAAATTGAAATTAAAAAACTTCAAAGTATGATTGATTTTTGCGAAGCTGATAAATGCTATAGGAGTTTTATATTAGATTATTTCGGAGATGAAAATGTAAAACCATACTGTAATAATTGTAGTAACTGCTTAAATAATGAAGAACTTAGGGATTTTACTACAGAAGCTCAAATGATACTGTCTTGTGTTTATAGAAGTAGGGAAATGTATGGAATATCAGTACTTATAGATATTTTAAGAGGGTTTACTGGACCTAAAATAATTCAAAATAGATTAAATGAATTAACTACTTTTGGGATAATGAAGGATTACAGTAGTAAGTTTATAAGAGACTTAATTAAAACCTTAATTGATTTAGGCTATGTTAATTTAAAAGAAGGAACATACTCAATGCTAAAGTTAAATCCTAAATCTATAAGAGTATTAAAATCTCAAGAAAAAGTTATCTGTAAGTTAAGTGAAGATACAGAAGAAAAGATAATTAATAAGGACTTGTTTAATAAGCTTAGAATTTGGAGAAAGAATAAAGCTAATTCACAAGGAATAAAGCCATATATTATATTTTCAGATACTACACTTATGGAACTTGCAAATAAAAATCCTAAGACTAAGGATGAACTTATGAGTATAAGAGGAATGGGTGAAAAGAAGTATGAAAGATATGGAGAAGATATACTTAAGATAATGAATAATTAAGTGCTATTTAAGTATAGGGTATTGGAGAAATTTAATGGATATAGAAAGATTAATTAATGAACTTTCAAGAAATATTGGCAAGGCTTTAGTTAATAAAAAGGAGGATAACATGTTATTAGTGAATTTAGAAAATGATGGGTCATCTGAACTTCTTCGTATAATTTTAAAAAGCTTAATATCTAAGAAGGAATATAGTAAAGCGGAAGATCTTTTATTTGAAGAAATTGAAAAGAGTAAAACAGAAGCTATATATAAAATTGCAGTTGATTTTTATGAAGAGTTATCAGAGAAAAGTGACGAGGAATTAAGAGAAAATAACTTTTCTAAAGAAGAGGTTTTACAAGGGTTAAGGGATATAGAAGCATTATTTAATACAAAATAATTTGCTAAGGGGGTATTTAAAATGGGGACTAGATTTACCTTAAAGAAAGGTGATAGCATAGGTGTTTTTTCACCATCTTCACCAATAACGAAAACATCTCCTAATAGAACAAAAAGAGCTATTGAATATTTAGAAGATAAAGGATTTAGTATAGTTAAAGGCTCTTTAACAGGAAAAAGTGATTATTATAGATCAGGAAGCATAAAGGAGAGAGTAGAAGAGTTAAATAGTCTTATAAGGAATCCTAATGTTAGATGTATTATGTCAACTATAGGAGGAATGAATTCTAATTCACTACTTCCATATATAGATTATGAAGCCTTTAAAAAAGATCCTAAAATAATAAGTGGATACTCAGATGTTACAGCTATACTTTTGGGGATTTATGCAAAAACAGGTATTTCTACTTATTATGGACCAGCCTTAGTAGCTTCTTTTGGAGAGCTTGAGCCCTATGTTAGCGAAACTTATAAATATTTTAAAAATATACTTATGGATGAAATACAATATCCTTATGAAGTTAAAATGCCTAAGTTTTGGACAGATGAATATATTAATTGGGAAACTCAAGATAGGTCTAAAGCTCCAGTAGATAATAGTTTGATTACAGTTAATGATGGAGTATGTGAAGGAAGGCTAATTGGTGGTAATTTAAATACTATGATGGGAATTTGGGGGACTGAGTATATGCCTGAAATTAAAAAAGGAGATATACTTTTTATAGAAGACTCATTAAAGGATTGTGCAACGATAGAAAGAAGTTTTTCATTATTAAAATTAAGTGGAGTTTTTGATAAGATATCAGGAATAATTTTAGGTAAACATGAGTTATTTAATGATAATGGAACTGGAAGAAAACCTTATGAGATATTATTAGAAGTTATGGGAGATACTAAAATTCCATTTTTAGCTGACTTTGATTGCTGCCATACTCATCCTATGATAACTTTACCTATTGGATGTAAAGTTAAGCTTGATGCGACTAATAAAAAGATTTTTATATTAGAAGATTAAGTTAAAATTACACGAAATATAGCATTATAAACTAAAGGGATTTAAAAATAAAAAAATAGATTAGGGATTGCTATGAGTAATACTTGGAATTATATAAGAGATAATAATGATATTAAAGATATTTTAGATAAGTATTCTTATTTTCACGATTCTTGCATTAGCCATATGGATTATGTGAGTGGAGCAAAGGTAGATAATGAAGGGAATATGGAATGCGAGGGGCAAGAAAGCTTTAGGCTTAATATTACTTTTCAAAGTCAAATTATAAAGAAATCCATAGAAATGCAATTTATCGGATTAAGAAGAATTAATTTAATTGGATATAAAGAAAATTACTTTTGTGATATGTCTTCATGTTACTTAGCTTTATATAATGATTATATAATTTGGGCAGATGATGATTCTTTTAATCTTGATAATCCTTATGGAAATAAGCTTTTAGAAGAGGGTATGACTTCATTTATTGTGGCAGATGAACTAAGATGGAGATTTATAGAGTCTTAGAAATTAAGATTTATTTAATAATATTTATGGTGATGGAATTTATGAAGATTGAATATAAGAATAGCATTGAGGATATAGAATTTTTAATTAGATTCTGGAATATAAAAATGGGATTCACTAAATATAAGTATTTTATTAGCTCTATTGGAGTTATTAGTGGGATATATTATTCAATAACTTTAAAAACGCCACTATACATTGTTACCAATATAATAATAATAATGACTTTAGTAGTGTTTTACTGGATGAAAAATACTGAGGAAAATGATTTAAAGATAAGAAAAGAGATGTCTAAATTATAATAAGAAAAGAGATGTCTAAATTATAAAAGGATAAAATTAATAGTTAAGATGAATTTTATAGGTATAAGGGGGATGTATATGGGTTGTTTAATATTGAAAAATAAATCAAAAGTTATAGTTAGTTTAATAGTTGGGATACTTTTACTTTCATTAAGTTATAATTTTTATCAACAAAACAAGATAAATAATTATAAGAAAGAATTAACCCAAACGGTAAGAAATAATATTCAAAATTTTGCTAGTTATGGCGGAAATATAGATAATGAAACAGTTTATGCCGAACAATATGCAAGTATAATAGCCGCTCGAGAATCATATTTTGCGTTAAGTGACGAGAATGGAATTCCAAATGATGAATGGGAATATAGTTTGCCAGGATTGTTTATTGAAATAAAAAGAGTTATGCTTAATGACGAAGAAAAATTTAAAGAAGTATTTCAAAGTGAAAATGCTTCAGAATTAATGTTTAAAATATCAGATAATTTTGATGATAAAGACTCTATAAATAAAGTTTATAGTTTATTGACTGATTAATTTACTATATTAAAATGTTAAGAATATAAAATTATTGAAAATGCCGTATTATTCAAAACTGAATATGCGGTATTTTTACTTCGTAATTCAAAAATATTACTAATAATTTGAAATAATTGTGAACTAAATAAGAAAACTTGTTCTTTGAAAATTGAATAATACATTTTAGTAAAATATGTTACAATTAACTTGTAATGGTTCTATAATACGAAATAAAAACACACTTGATATAATATAGATAAATAAGAATTTGAAAGGATTAGTTATGTCAGAAAGAGATAAAATGTATACTGGAGAATTATATCTTCCAGGAGATGTAGAAATTATGAAAGAACAGCAGATATGCCTTGATAAACTTTATGATTATAATATGACAAGGCCCACAGAGAGTGAAAAAAGACAAGACCTACTGAAAAAGATGTTTGCAGAAATTGGAGAGGACTGTTACATTGAGCCTCCATTCCATGCAAATTGGGGTGGAAAGCACATTCATTTTGGTAAATGTATTTATGCAAATTTCAATTTTACAGCGGTTGATGATACTAATATATATGTTGGCGATTATACGATGTTTGGCCCTAATGTAATCCTTGCCACAGCCGGACATCCCATCTTGCCAGAACTTCGCCAACAAGCATATCAGTACAATATGCCAGTGCATATAGGAAAGAATTGTTGGCTTGGCGCTGGTGTCATCGTTCTTCCTGGAGTAACTATTGGAGATAATACTGTGATTGGTGCTGGAAGTGTCGTTACAAAAGATATTCCTTCCAATGTTGTAGCACTTGGTAATCCGTGTCGGGTGCTGCGTGAAATCAACAAACATGATAAAGAATACTATTTCAAAGATAGAAAGATTAGCCTATAAATTATAGTCTAGTGAATAAATTGAGTTGGCTTGATTGCGATGTTGAGAGTAAAAAAATATCATATATATAAGTATTTACAATTGATTTAAACTTGATTTAAGTTAAATATATGCATATCAATATCGCAATCAATTACTAGAACGAAGTTGCTAAAAGCCTCCGCCCCGTATGGGGATTCAAAAACTCACGACTAGTTTTAAAATGTTAAATTTATATAATTTTATAACTAGTCAAATAAAAATGCAGAACCATCTGACATTTATCTACTAATTACTAGAATAAGTGGAGTGATTGTATTAATATTTGTATGGTTTTTTATGTGAATTCAATTGTATTTTATCATTTTTAGATATTAACAAAATTAAATCAATTTAAAATACCGTACTAGTCAAAAGTGAATATGCGGTATTTACTAAAAGATGTTACAAGAAACTTACAATTGTTTAAAAATACGAGTATAACATAATGATATGTATTAACTTTCTGATTTTTAAATAATAGTGTAATATCCTAAAATATTTTAAATTTCGAATTACTATCAAAGATAAATGGAGGGTGAAGTAAGCATATGGCGAAAAATTAGAAGTTCTTGGTGAAGTAAAAGTTACTAGACCTTAGAGTTGTTGGTTTGTCTGAGCGCATGCGAGTTTTACCAAAACTCTTGGTCTAGTAGTTTTTACGAGCCTAGAACTTCTTTTTGCAGCCATTTGTCTTATGAACCGTCCATTTATCTTTGCAGTTATATTCGCATCTTTAAACTATTATAAAGTTGAAATTAATTATAAATTATTTAAAATGCCGTATTATTCAAAAGAATATATGGCATTTTTTAATTCGAAATTCAATTATATTATGTAATATTAAAATATTTGGAATTAATTAATAAAAATGTCCTTTTAAAATCGAATAGAAAGATTTTGGGAAAATATGTTATGATTAATTCGTGATAGTATTATTATGTAAGTTAGTGGTTTATTAAGATAAATATAATAGCGATATATCTATCATAAAGTGATTCTTATCTTCAGGTGGAGTTTTCTTAAAAAGTAGAGAACCAAAATCTTGTATTTTGTGTGAATCACTTTCACAGAGTGTAGGAATGCCCTACTCCATCTGAAGGTTAGAAGAACTAATCCAGGCGCGTAGCAGTGCTTAGCTCCCACTTATAGAAGGTGGGAGTATTAGTAATGGTAGCGATGGGATAAATAGATTATTAGTCATGATTAAGGGAGGTAATATCATGAAAGAAAAAGTAATCCAATTTTTTGTTACTATAAGTTTATATATAATTATGTCTATCTTAGGTATCATAGGTATTTTAATTATGTTTTTTATGAATTACTATGAATGGATGGGAGTTGTGTTATTCCTAATATGCCTTACAATAGCTTCTTTGGGAATTTATCAACTTATCAGTAAAAGAATTAATTTTAAATATTTTGGTGGAAGATCAGCAGGTGCTATTATTCTTTCAAGTTTAATGTTTATCTTCCCACTTTTTAATGTTAATAACTTCAATAAAACACTTTTTAATAGTCTTAAGGATGGCGAAGATTTATTAGATAAAAAACTAGCATTAATTCAATCTGAGAGCAATGAGGAAAAAGAAGAAATTGTTAGAGATACCTTTATTCAAAATAGTAATAATATTACAGATGGCTATAATGTTATTACTGAAGATAACTTAAATATTTATCATGGAGTAGGAGATTATTCAGAAAGCATAGAAATTGTCAAAGAGGTAATATCTTCTGCAAATAATAATAAATTAGAAAAATATTTTAGTAAATTCAAAAATGAGGAAGTAAATATTGTTATTGTAAATGATATCAATAAAATAAATAGCTATATTGGTAATGATACAGTTGCTTATTTCGACCAACTTACAGGGAACATAGTTCTTCAGTCATTATCAAAATCCAATTCACTTAATGAATATAAAGGTGTAATTTTTCATGAGTATGTACACTATGCTTTGGAGCTAGAGTTAAAAGATGAATCACGAAGTATAACTGAATTTCCTAAATGGTTTATAGAAGGCTTATCTACGTACCTAGAGGTATTATATTATGGACCTGAAGTAAATGAATTTAATATAGTTCCTTCTGTTGGTGATGTTAAAGATGACTCTAATTTTAACAAGGGTAATGCTGGAAACTACTATCTATATTCTAAATATCTACTGAAATACATGTTTGAACAAGGTGGGGATAATTTTATAATTAATTTATTAGAGGATATGAGAAATACTGATGATATATATAAATCAATAGAAAATGTTCTAGGAGAAAGTTTTGAAGAAATAAAAATTAATATGCTTTAAAATTCCTTGAAGCAGGCATTATATTGATGTGACTTATGGAAAAGTAGTAAGTTAAAAAGTTCCTACAAATATTGAGGAATAGAAAAATCAATTATGAGAAATAAGGATAACAGTTGATTATGTGATTATAGATAAATATAAAAATCTAAGAATATAAAGAATGCTTGCAATTAGTATTATATTTTGAGAGATAAAAATATAATTTTAATCAGTAAATTTAGTATGAAAGTGTGAAATAATATAGAAAAAAATGATTTAAAACATATAGATTTCCATTATATTTCTCAAGTTTAATATTGTGTAGTTTTATTGAAAGATTAAATTGAATACTATAGAGTTATTATAGAAGAGGATGCATCCATCGTAAAATAGAGCACTTCTAATAAATAATAGATGGAAGGAACTACAAATATGATAAGGGTAGAGAATTTAAGTAAGGAATTTAAGATGAGCAAGAAGTATCCAGGGTTTAAAGGTGCAATTAAGTCATTTTTTTCAACACAATACACTATAAAAAAAGCAGTGGACTCTATTGATTTTGAAATTAATGATGGGGAGATAGTTGGATACATAGGTGCAAATGGTGCGGGAAAATCAACAACTATAAAGATGATGACGGGAATTTTAACCCCAAGTAGTGGAACAGTAACGGTTAATGGATTAATACCCTATGAAAATAGAGAAGAGAATGCAAAAAATATAGGGGTAGTTTTTGGACAAAAGACTCAGCTATGGTGGGATCTTCCTATATCAGAAACCTTCACTTTATTAAAGGATATTTATGAAGTTAGTGAGGAAGATTTTGAAGAAAGAATGGAATTTTTAAAAGAAGTATTAGGTTTAGAAGAGTTCTTTTTAAGTCCAGTTAGAACCCTATCCTTAGGGCAGAGGATGAGGGCAGATTTAGCAGCAGCACTTATTCATAATCCTAAGGTTATATACTTAGACGAGCCAACAATAGGTTTAGATGTTGTTGTAAAGGAGAAGGTTCGTAAAGCTATAAAAGAGATTAATGAAAAATATGGGACAACTATTATATTAACTACTCATGATTTAAATGATATTGAGGAACTTTGTAGTAGGATAATCATAATTGATAAGGGTAGAAAAATATATGATGGTAATCTTCAAGTATTTAAAGAAAAATATTGTTATTTGACTATAGCTGAAATTCTAGTAAAAGAAGAGGTAGATTTAGAAAATTTCAATATATTTAAGGATATAAAAGATGATGATTCTAAT
Source organism: Clostridium sp. (assembly GCA_018372555.1). Taxonomy (GTDB): domain Bacteria; phylum Bacillota; class Clostridia; order Clostridiales; family Clostridiaceae; genus Clostridium. Next base: position 2,116 of record JAHAIU010000085.1, on the reverse strand, counting down.
ATTGAGTTTAAAGATGAGAAATTATATATTACCTTTAATAAGAATAAATTATCTTCAGCAGATGTTATAGGAAGGGTTATGAAGGAATTCAGTGTTATTGATTTTGTAGTTAAGGAAACTGGAATTGAGGATATTATTAAGAAGATGTATAGGAATGAGGTTTAATTATGAGAGAAATTAATGGGATAAAGCCTTATCTTCCTTTCACAAGAAATGTATTTCAAAGACTGATTTCCTATAAGGCTAATGTAATTATATTTATGATTGGTGATTTCTTTATGTTAGCCGTAACTTATTATTTATGGAAAGCCATATATGGAAGTGCTGATGGAGATATTTTAAATGGATTTGGTTTTAATGAAATGATAATTTACATTTTTATATCATTTATAACTTCAATAATGATAAGTGTAGATATAAGTTATGATATTTCAAGAGAAGTAAAGGATGGCTCTATAGCAATAAATTTAGTAAGGCCATTAAATTATGAAAGAAGAATGTTTTTTCAAGGCTTAGGGAATGTTTTTTATAATTTCATAGTCATATTTATAGGAGGATTTTCTATAACTACCTTCCTATTTTATAAGTTTTTTGGGTATGTAAGTCTTGGAGGAATACTATTATATCTTCTTAGTGTTATAATGGGAATTTTTATAAACTTCTATTACAGTTATATATTTGGATTGATATCCTTTAAGATAACGAATATGTGGGGCTTATCACAAATAATGCAATCGGTAGTGAGTTTACTATCAGGAATGTTAATTCCAATAGCATTTTTCCCGGGATGGGCGCAGGCAATAACAAAGCTTTTACCTTTTAGTTCTTCAATATATACACCTACCATGATTTATTTAGGTAAGATTAATGGAAGTGAAATTTTGTGGGCTTTAGGATTACAATTATTTTGGATAGTTATACTTATGGTAGTAAGTAAGTTCATGTGGAAATCTCTAATTAAGAACTTAACTATTTTAGGAGGTTAGGATATATGAAGAGGTATTTTAAGTTATATTTAAAGTTTTTACAGCAGTATATCAAAACCTTAATAGAGTATAGAGCAGATTTTATTTTAGGACTTATAGGATTTTTCTTTGTACAAAGTGTAGGGGTTATTTTTATTGGATTAATATTTAATACTATACCAAGTCTTCAGGGGTGGAGTTTTTATGAAATACTATTTATATATGGATTTGCACAAATACCAAGGGGGATAGACCACGTATTTACAGATCAGCTTTGGATATTTAGTTGGCAGACTATTGTAGAAGGTAAATTTGATAAATATTTAGTAAGGCCATTAAATCCATTATTTCAAGTTATAGTAGAAAAGTTTCAGCCAGATGGATTTGGGGAAATAATTATTGGAACTATTATTTTAATAATTTCATGGACAAAACTTGGTATTGAAGTTAATGCCTTAAAGGTGATTTTATTAATAGTAGTTATTATTTTTGCAAGTTTTATTTATACAGCCATAAAGCTAGCAGTTACCTCATTAGCATTTTGGGTTAAGTTTGCTCAAAGCTATCTTTTTATGGTATATCAGTTAAGTACTTTTGTTAAGTATCCAACTACTATTTATCCTGGCTGGATTAAGGGAATATTAACTTTTATAATACCTTTTGCTTTTACAGGATATTTTCCAAGTGCTTATTTTTTAGGTAAGGGAAGCTTTGTTAGTGGAGTTTTATTAACTATTATTGTAGCTATTGGGTCTATCCTTGTTGCTTATAGAATTTGGCTTATAGGAATGAGTAGATATGAGAGTACTGGAAGCTAGAGATGTAAGAAGGTAGAAGAACAAATCCAGGAGTGTAGCAGTGCTTAGCTCCCACTTATAGAAGGTGGGAGTGTTAGCAATGGTAGCGATCGGATAAAGTGAAGTAAGAGCCTTAGAAATAGGGCTCTTTTTATTTTATACAAATATCCAATGAATATGGAAATGGAAATGTAGTAGTAGAGTTTTTTTATTGTATCATATTTGATTATCTTTGTTTTGAAGTTATTTAATAAGGACTAGTTGTAAAATTAAATTGAAGTAAAAAAAAATCCATAGTGATTTTTCGTGTTAAAATTGAATTTGCAGAAACAATTCACGAAAGGAAATCACTAT
>JAHAIU010000084.1 GCA_018372555.1 Clostridium sp. | reverse complement strand
ATAGGGTTTGATGATTTTATTGAACTAAAGGCAGCTGCATCTTATAGAAGTAATAAGGAATCAAATAATTTAAATTATAATGATAATATTATTGGATTTTAGTAACAAGGGAGAAGATAAAATGCATAAGAGAATTAATAAATAAAGTTAAAACATTTCAAAAGGAACAAACTATTTCTAATGCAAAAGTTATTGCTAGAACATCTGACGATAGAATAATAGAACTTGGAACATTAGGTAAGGGTTATAATATGTTTAATATGTACAAACCTGAAGAAGTTAAGCCAGAAGAAAAGCCTGAAACTAGAGGAATAAATTATTAGTTAATAAAGAATAATTTAAGATTGCTTGAAAATAGGAATTAAAAAATATAAAATTGCTTCTAATCTAAAAGATTAGGAGCAATTTTTGAAGTTATCTAAACAACATAATCACTTAAGATATAAATTGTTTATTTTACATATATAATAGAAGCTACAGTATTGAAAGTTTAAATAAGTATTTTGAAAATTTATAAAAAGAATATTGACATAAATATAATAAGAATGTATTATAAATATAAAGAATTGATAATAATTATCAATTGATTAATTGGGATGTGTTTACATTTAATCATTTTTCTCATTAATTTTTAATATTTACCCCTATATAAGAATCCTAGAATAAAGTAGGATTCTTTTTTTGTTTTTTTTTATTTTAGAGTATAAATAATTAAAATTATATTACTTCCATTTCTAAATATAAATTTTTAATTCCATAAGATATTTTCAGGAATATCTTCTAAAATTGTATTTAAAATACCTACAATTGTATCTTTTTTTACATTTGAAGAAGATAAAAGTTGTTTATATTTTTTGCTACCTTTTACTCCTTGGAATAGGCTATGTAAAGGCGAAACTAAGGCGTGAACACTACTTCCTTTTTCAAGTTCTTCAATTATGTAAGGAATATATGATTTGATAGCTTCTCCTCTAGAAATAGGTTTCTTATCTTCAGAGTAATCATAAAGTTTAAAAAAGTTTGCTAAAAGATAGCAGTCTTCATAAGCAGATCTTCCAATCATTACTCCATCTACTTTAGTTAATGCTGATTTTATATCTTCAATAGTTTTAAAACCACCATTAATTTCTATGTTTAAATAATCAAACTCATCTTTAAGTCTATAAACCATGTTATAGTCTAAAGGTGGGATTTCCCTATTATCCTTAGGACTTAATCCCTTAAGAATTGCAGAACGAGCATGAATTGTGTATCTGTCTGGTTTAGCTCTTGATACAGTATCTAAAAAGTCTAAAAGGTCATTATAGCCTTCGATAATTATTTTATCACTTGTATCCTCTAAAATACCTGTACCATCAATACCAATCCTATGTTTTATTGTAACTGGTTTATTTGTTGCTTCCTTCATAGCTGATAAAATTTCATAAACTAAGTTTTTAGAAGACATTAAAGCTGCCCCCATTAAATTACCTGAAACTCTATCAGATGGACAACCACAGTTTAAATTTATTTCGCTATAATTAAATTCTTCAGCTAACTTTACAGCTTTATATGCATCTTCAGGATTTGAAGCAGCAATTTGAAGAGCAATGGGACCTTCTTCTTCCCTAAAATATAGAATTCTATTTCTATCTCCATATATTATAGACTGAGCAGTTACCATTTCTGTATATAAAAGAGCTTCTTTAGTTAGAATTCTTGCAAAATATCTAAAATGCCTATGAGTTTTATCAACCATAGGTGCAATACTAACTTTAGGAGTTATAATATTTGATATATATTTTTCCATTAGATTTCCTTTCTATTGTTATACTTAAGTATTTAAATATCACTTTATTATATAATAAGAAATGAATATATAATAGGTAAAGTTTTTATGAATTATAATAAAATAAAAAAAGGCCGTCCAAAAGACAACCCAGTTAAAATTCTTTATTTTTTATTGTTAGGCATCACATTTAAATTTATTTCTTTTTATAAGTGCTTATCATTAATAGTGAAATTAATATAGCAAGTAGGAATCCCCTAGCTATATTAAAGCCAATAATTCCAAGACCTAAGAAATCAATTAAGACATATCCTATTATGTAAATTGCACAACAAATTACCACCCATATAACTTTTCCTTTTGTCTCCTTAGGGGATTTAATTTTAAGCTTGTCCTTAGAAATTAAATATCGTAGTATTCCGTTAAAAATTAAACTGAAAATTATAAATGATGTTATAAGAATAAGTGAGTTTTTCAAGTTAATTGCTCCTTTCAGTGTTATAACAATATTATAACATCTTTTAACTAATAAGTTGTAACTTTATTATGAATATAAATATTATTTGTATTATTCAAGAAATTGATTTGTTCTTTTTCATTTCATAAGGCTTCGGTAGATACTTCATAAATTCTTCATAATTTCTTTAATACTTCTTGAGAATTTAAAAGTTAAATATTTAATTTTAAATTCTAGAATTAGATTATAGACAAGTAATTGAGAATAGGAGGTTAATAAAATAGAAACCCTAATTAAAGAAGATAAAAATAGCTTTATTATTAATTGAAGTAATATCTGCTATTATAGCTTGTTTAATTAATTCACTATATCTTACAGAATATCTAGCAATAATACTATTAATATGGATATTAAAAAATGAGTATAAATTGAAGGATATGATTAAATATGCTAGTATTGTTTTAATAGTATTTTGTATAATTATGTCACCTTGGTTGGTGAGAAATTATAAATTATTTAATACTTTTATTCCTTTCACTGCATCAAGTGGAAATCCATTTTTACAAGGAACATTTGTAAATTATGATAAGAGTGGCGGATTTGGAGTCCTTTATGAAAATGGAGGAATGGCATTGAAAGTAATAAAAATGAAATTAAAGCAGGAATAGAAAGATTAAATATATATGGTAAAAAAGAGCAAATTAAGTATATCTACTTTAATTTCATTGCTTTCTATTTTTTCAGGGTATTCAATTTATAATTTAATGAATGAAAAGAAATTGAAGAGAAATAAAGCTTTTTAATTAAAGAAAGGTTGTTTTGATATGGAAGACAAAAAGACTATTTTAGTAGTTGATGATGAAAAGGATATAAGAGAAATAATAGAAATTTATTTAATAAATGAAGGATTTAATATAGTCTTAGCTTGTGATGGTATAGAGGCCTTAGAAAAATTAAAGAAAGAAGATATAGATTTAATAATACTAGACATAATGATGCCAAAGCTTGATGGGATTAGAACTTGTATTAAAATAAGAGAAGAAAAAAAGATGCCCATTATAATGCTATCAGCTAAAAGTGAGGATAGCGATAAAATATTAGGATTAAATATAGGGGCTGATGACTATATTATAAAGCCTTTTAATCCATTAGAATTAGTGGCAAGAGTAAAATCACAATTAAGAAGAGTAACTAGTTTTAGTGAATCAAAAGAGATAAGAGAAGAAGAAATTTATATTGATGGACTTAGAATTAACAAAGCCAATAGAGAAGTTTATGTAGATGATAAATATGTAAGATTGACTCCAAGAGAGTTTGATATTTTAGAGATGTTAGCTACTAATAGGGGAAGAGTTCTAAGTACGGAACAAATATATCAAAAAGTATGGAATGAACCTTTCTATAATTCAGATAATACAGTAGCGGTACACATAAGGAATATAAGAGAAAAGATAGAGATTAATCCTAAAGAGCCAAAGTTTATAAAACTTGTATGGGGAGTTGGATATAAAATTGAAAAATGATAAGTCAAAAAAACTTTTAAAAGGAAGTTTAAAAAGAGAGTTTTTATTATTGAGTATAATCTCTTTCTTTATTATAATAAGTGGAATTATAATAAGCATTAGGATTAATAATCAAAATTCTATTTCAAATTTAATTAATATTTTCAATAAGACTTATGTAGAAATAGAAAGATATGTAAATAAATTAGATGATAACTGTAAGGCGTATTTCAATGATGTAAGTAACTTAAATAGTGTTAATGCAGTTATTATAGATATTAATGGGAACATTTATATGAAATCAGAAAATGTAGAAGAAACTATAATAGATACTAATAAAATTGAGAAGATATTTCATAATGAATATTCTGATGGAAATATATATCAAAGATATGATGTTAGTTTAGATGGTAAAGACTATAACCTTTTGATATGGAGAGAAAAAGTTGGAAATGAAATATTTATAAAAATAATTTTAGTTATTTCTAGTAGTTTTTTATTATCAATATCTATAATATATTTCTATGCTTTTAGAAAAGCCAAATATATAGGAAAGTTAACTGAAGGAATAAATGAATTTTCATATGGTAACTTAGATTATAGAATCATTGAGAAAGGAAATGATGAATTAGAATTTTTAGCAAAAGGGATGAATTATATGGCTGAAAATTTAAAAAATAGTATAGAATTAGAGCGTAATCAAGAAAAGTTAAAGTCCGAATTAATTACAAATGTTTCTCATGATTTAAGAACACCATTAACATCTATAATAGGATATTTACAACTTATAGATAATGAAAAAACTATAGAGAATGATAAAAAAAGATATACTAAAATTGCATTAAATAAATCTTATAAGTTAAAAGAACTTATAGGAGATTTATTTGAATACTCTAAGCTACAATCAAACACAGTAGACATTAATAAATCAAATGTTAATATAATAGAAATTATAGAACAGAGCATTGGGGAATTATATATTGAAGCTATAAAAAGAAATATAACTTTTAATAAAAAATATGATTATTCAAATATAACTCTTAATATAGATTCAATGAAAATAGGAAGAGTATTTGAAAATATTTTATCAAACTCTATAAAATATGGATTAGAGAATAGTAGTGTTTTAATAGATATTAATGAAAGCGTGGAAGAAGTAATAATAAGTATTGAAAATGAGATAGAACAAGAATCATTAGAAGATGTTGATAAAATCTTTAATAGATTTTATAGAGGAAATGAATCAAGAAATTCAGAGGTTTCAGGATCAGGTCTTGGACTTGCAATTGCAAAAAGTATAGTAGAGCTTCATAATGGAGATATTTATGCAGAATGTTGTGAAAATACATTTAAGATTTATGTTAAAATACCTAAATAATGTATTAGAGCTTAAATATAATGAAGTTTTATATTATTAAAATATATATAGCATATAGAAAAGACTAAGTTTCTTTTAGTAAGTAATATCTAAAAGAAACTTAGTCTTTTTTAATTAATACTTATAATGTAATATTTTCAAGATTTATAGGACTCTCTTTATATATGATTGAATTAATGTATGACCAAGAATTATGCTTCAAACTATAATAAAGCATTAGAGTATTTCATTGCGTAAGGAAGGATTATAGGAATTAAAAGAGATATTGAAAAGATTAATGAAGTTACTCCTGTGTTTAAGAAAAATAGAAGATATAAAAATCTATTATAGACTATTATATAAAAAAGTATTATTCTTATATATTGGGGGTCTAGTTAATATGATTACAAAAGTGATGTCGAGTAATGAAAAAGTGATGTAGAGCAATAAAAAAATGAAAAACAGTACCCAAGTCTTATTAGATATAGTTTATCTTATAATATTTGAGTGATACTTAAGTTAATTATATAAATAAATATAGATGATGCAGGAGGTTTACATGCAGGCTACATATTTAAGGAGTATTTTTGAGGATAAGAAATTTTTGAAAAAGACAATAGCTATTGGAATTCCTATTGCTGTGCAAGCACTTTTGAATACAACTTTAAATCTTGTTGATACTATGATGATAGGAAGTTTAGGGGAAAGCACTATAGCAGCAGTTGGACTTGCTAATAAGGTGTTTTTTGTTTTTACATTATTACTTTTTGGAATTGTAAGTGGTTCATCTATTTTAACAGCCCAATATTGGGGTAAAAGAGATGTTAAAAATATTAGAAGGGTTCTTGGAATATCACTAATTATTGGATTATCTGGGGCTGTTATTTTTATGCTTGCAGGGTTATTTATTCCAAAAGTTGTTATGAATATTTTCACCCCAAGTGAAGGAACTATTTCAATAGGAGCGTCTTATTTAGCAATTGTTGCTTTAAGCTATCCATTAACGGCAATTACAAATTGTTATATTTCTCTTTTAAGAGCTACTAATCAAGTTAAAGCACCTGTTTTTATTAGTATAGTTTCTATTTTAGTTAATGTAGTATTAAACTATACCCTTATTTATGGTAATTTTGGAGCTCCAAAGCTTGGGGTTCAAGGGGCAGCTATTGCTACAGTAATTGCAAGATTAGTTGAATGTCTTTCTATTTTAGCGGTTGTCTATATTAGTAAGGGCCCAGCAGCAGCTAAGATTAAAGAATTAGTTGCTTTTGACAAGGAATTTATAAAAAAATACCTTATAACAGTATCTCCTGTAATAGCTAATGAGTTTATGTGGGGACTTGGAGTAACTATGTATTCTTTAGTTTATGGAAGAATGGGAGATGAGGCTGTAGCTGCTATTACAATAACTCAAAATGTTGAGCAAATTTGTGTTGTTATATTCCAAGGGTTAAGCTCTGCAACAGCTGTTATATTAGGAAATGAGCTTGGAGCTAATGAAATAAAAGATGCAGAAAGGCACTCAAAAAGCTTTTTTGTACTTCAATTTATGTTAACTATTGTAATGGGAATGGTATGCTTATTAATAAGGACGCCATTAATTAATTTATTCTCAGTACCAGATAATATAGCAGCTGACATCACTAAATGTTTAACAGTATTTGTTTGCTACCTTCCATTTAGAATGTTTAACTTAATTAATATAGTGGGAGTTTTAAGAAGTGGTGGAGATACAAAAGCATCCCTTTTACTAGATATAACAGGAGTATGGTGTGTTGGAATACCATTTGCATTTTTAGGTGGAATAGTACTTGGATTGCCAATATATTATGTTTATGCAATGATAACAATTGAAGAAGTATATAAATTTATTTTAGGATTAAGAAGATATAAGCAAAAGAAATGGCTTAGAAATATAATTGAGGCTTAAATATAAGCATATTTTGAGTAAGGGGGCATTTAAATGAATGAAACTGTTACTAAGGAAGAAGAGGCATATAGGCAAGGGATAATTAAAGCTTTTAGGAATAAGGTACCAAGTCATAAGATAACTTCTGAATCTTTAAGACTTGGAATGATCCTTGCAATAATTGGAGGATTCTTAGATGCATATACATTTATAAGTAGAGGTGGAGTATTTGCTAATGCTGAAACTGGGAATATGGTTTTATTAGCATTAGGAATTACTAATGGAAATTATAAAAATGCATTAATGGCAGCTATACAAATATTGTTTTTTGTAATAGGGGTATTAGTTACTGAAGGAATTAGGGACTTTTCTAGTAGAAGATATAATGGATATGATAAAGCAGAAAAGTTAATATTAATTATTGAAGCTATTGTTTTATTTATAATTGGATTTGTTCCAAAATCTGTTCCAGATATTTTTGTTACAAGCACTATAGCATTTGTGTCTTCAGTTCAAATTTCCTCTTTTAGAAGATTAGTAGATTCACCATATAGTACTACTATGTGTACTGGAAATTTAAGAACTGCATCACAGTCAGCATATTTAGCTCTAGTAAAAAAAGATACAGAAGCATCTACTAGGACAATAAGATATTCACTTATAATTTTGGCCTTTTTAATTGGAGCAGCAATTGGTGGAGGATTAACATTTTTTATAGGCGTAAAATCAATATGGCTATGCTCTTTACTATTGGTATTATCTAAAATAATTTATACTATTGATGAGCATAGATTTAAAAAATAGAAATATATTTTATGCAAATAATTTTTATTGAAATAATTTTAATGTTCGTGTATAATACTTTTAAAACGGCTCGTATATCATCGATGATATGGATCGAAAGTTTCTACCTGCTAACCGTAAATTTGCAGACTACGAGGGATTTGACTTAATTACGTAACAGATTTATGGGATTTTAATTACTGTTTCTTTTTTTGATTAAGACAAGCACCTCGATGGCGGGGTGTTTTTTATTTTACATAAATGGAGGAAAAAGATGAGTAATTTAAAATCAAATGATGGAATTAGACTTACTTATGGTGTAGATGATAATCCATCCTTATCTGAGAAAATTTTATTTGGGATTCAGCATATATTTGCTGCTTTTGGAGGGATTATAGTAGTACCTCTAGTTTTATCTAGTGCTTTAGGTTTTGACACTAAGACAAGCACTGCATTAATAAGTGCTTCAATTTTGGCAGCTGGTCTTGCAACAATTATTCAAGCTAGGGGAATTGGTAAAATTGGTTCAAAAGTTGCTTGTATAATGGGTACAGACTTTACTTTCGTTTCACCTTCTATTACAGTTGGTTCCACTTTAGGATTACCTGGAATAATTGGTGCAACTATATTAGGAGCAATTTTTGAAGTGGTTTTAAGCTTTTTTATAAAACCATTAATGAAGTTATTTCCACCATTAGTTACCGGAACAGTTGTATGTTTAATAGGATTAACATTACTTCCAGTTTCAATAGATTGGGCAGCAGGTGGTGCTGGTTCAGCAGATTATGGTAGTATTAAAAATATTTCTATTGCAATGTTAGTTTTAATTGGAACTTTATTATTAAATAGATATGGTAAGGGAATGCTTAGTAGTGCTTCAATACTAATTGGAATGGTAGTAGGATATATTGTTTGTATTCCATTAGGATTAGTTGATTTTTCATCAGTAAGAGAAGCAAGTTGGATATCATTCCCTAAAATATTTGAATACGGAGTTACTTTTGATTTAAAGGCACTTTTAGCATTTATTCCAGCTTATTTTGTTACAGCTATTGAAACAGTTGGATGTTTAAAAGCTGTTGGAGAAGTTTCAGAAGTAGAAATGGATGATAAACGTATTGGGGCAGGAGTTTTAGCTGATGGTGTAGGCTCTATGGTAGGAGGAGTTGTTGGGACATTACCAAATACTACTTTTAGCCAAAATGTTGGATTAATTCCATTAACTAAGGTTGCGAGTAAGCATGTTGCTGTAATGGCTGGTATAATATTAGTTTTATTAGGATTCTTACCTAAACTTGCTGCTATAGTAAATGTTATTCCTCAACCAGTATTAGGTGGAGTTGGAATAGTTATGTTTGGTACAGTTGCAGCAGCTGGAATTAAAACATTAAGTAAGGTTAAAATAAATGAACGTAATTTATTAATAATTGCAACAGCTATTGGATTAGGGCTTGGGGTAACTTTCAGACCAGAATTTATTTCACAATTACCTGAAGGATTAAAAATGATATTTACATCAGGTATATCAACAGGTACTATTACTGCCTTAGTTTTAAATCTTGTTCTTAAAGAAGAGAAAGAAGATTTAGTGCAAGAAGAAAATTTTGAAAAAACAGCATAATATACTGTTATAAATAGAAAATTTGAAGATTTAATAATGAAAAAATAAATAAGGAAGCAATTTGGTTGTGGGTGGTATTCATCTTTAGAAGACTTCGTAGCGAGTCTTTATAGAATAAAATAATAAAAATCTTAAAATTGCAGATAATACTTCTATTAAGTATATGGAGGTGTTATTTTGAAAAAAGATATATTAGATGAATTAGAACTTAAAAACTTTGAAAATTTATCAGAAGAAAAATTTAATGATAATACTGTATTAGGAATGAATAAAGGCTTAGAAAAGCTTAGAATAAATGATGATGTTAGCAATGAAGATATAATAAGTGATGAATACTCATCTGTTATTAATAATTCGTATGTAGAATTAAATGAAGTGGTAAAAGAAAAAGATAATAGTAGTATTAAGGATAAGAATAAGGTTTATGTACATCCTATAATTCCTAATAAACAATGATGAGGAAGTTTTTGATTAAGTATAATATTAAATAAGAGAAATAGATTAAAAATGTGTTTATATGCAAATAAATGTAGCAACTCATAATTAAATGAGTTGCTATATTTATTTGCAAATTGATTTAGGAAAATAAAAAATATGATAGTCCTAGCCTCAAGGTAATTTTAAATAGTAAAAGTTTCTTATATAGAATAAATATTCGGAAAAGTTATGGGAAATATTTGAAAATAGTTTTCGTTATGATATAATCAAAGAGAATTATTTCCAATATATGTAAATATTATTAAGGAGGATAGAACTATGAACAAAAAAAAGATTTCAGCTTTATTAATAGCAACTTTGGTAGCTATTAATTCAGTAGCTTCACTTACTGTTGTAAATGTTTTCGCGGAAGGGAATACTATTGAAGAAAGAGCTGCTTTAATGGAGGAAGAGATTCCACAGTCTAAAATGAGAGCGAGTGCATCTTCTTATGAGCCATCTGACTCACCACAAAATGCGATAGATGGAAATGCTGCAACTATGTGGCATACCCCTTGGGATGGAAGTACAAAACTTCCACAAAGCCTAACATTAGATTTAGGAGGTACAAATAGTGTAAGTAGCATAAAGATTTCACCAAGAACAAGTGGTTCTAATGGAATAATCACCAAATATGAAATTTATGCAATAAAAAATGATAGTGAGGTTAAAATTGCTAGTGGAAAATGGGAAGAGAATAATAATTCTAAAAGTATCATTTTAGATGAAGTAGTTTCGGCAGATAAGATTAAGATAGTAGCCTTAGAAGCAGTAGGAAATTATGCTTCAATAGGTGAAGTTAAAGTATATAAATCCACTGGTGAAGTAGAGAAAATGTCTAGTTATGATAATAAAAGTATTACCTCAAATGCTACAACAGTTGATATAACAAAGGATATAGAATCATTAAAAAATTTAAATGAAGGAACTATAGTTACAAGGTTTGATACTAATTCATCAGACTTACAAGCCTTGTTTGGTGCAAGTAATAATAAGACAAACAATGGATATTTTTCATTATATGTAAGTGGGAATAGAGTTGGATTTGAGCTTAGGAATCAAACACAAGAAGGAAATACGTCAGGTGGGACAACCAATATAGCACATAAATATGTAGATGTAGCTTTAAATAATGGTATTAATACAGTAGCTTTAAAAATATCAAATGGAATTGGATATAAGATTTTCGTAAACGGTATCCTAGCTTTAGATGTAGCTGATAGTAATGCAAGTTTTTTATCATCAGTACAAGGTATTAATAGTGCGTATATAGGAAAAGCTGATAGATTTGCAGGTAATGAATATATATTTAATGGAGATATAGATTTTATAGATATTTACGGAAAGCCAGTATCAGATAATTATTTAATTAAGAGAACTGGTGAAACAGCATTACCTAAAGAGGAAGATATAATGCCAGATCATATTTATAAAACTGAACCAGAGGATATATTTTACTCAGGGTATTTGGGATCAAATAATTATAG
>JAHAIU010000538.1 GCA_018372555.1 Clostridium sp. | reverse complement strand
CACACTAGTTGGAGAAATAATAAAAAAGAACTTTACTGATAATAAATTAATTCCACTAAATGATGAATATAAGGAAGGCTTTAAAGTATTATCTCCTGTGAATAATAATACTTCTCCTTACTTAAAATTTTCTTATGATGATGGTTACTCCGAATCTTTAAAATATGGAGTAGACTTTAAAGAAGATATGATTAACTTTAGAAAAACTAATTTTACTTTTAGTTCCGAAGATAAAATAAATGTTTTTTCTAGTTATATTGAAGTTGTAACTTCTGAAGGAACTTGCTTATTTTATCTATCTCCTAAAGATGACTTTTCTTTTAGAAGTTCATTTATATCTACCTTCCCTTATGACATGATGGTATTAATAAATACAAAAACTTATAACAAAATATTAGATTCTATTAGGGATGGTGCTGAAGTTGCTATTAATATTCCTTTCTCAGTTGAAGAAAAAGAAATATATAATATAGTTGGAGTGATTAAGGGAAGTTCAAATAAATTGCCACCTTTAATCTTAACTGCTCACTATGATCACTTAGGAGCTGACGCCTTAAAGAATACTTATTATGGAGCCTTAGATAATGCTTCAGGAACTTCATTTTTATTAGAAATAGAAAGAGCATTATCAACTTACGGAAAACCAAAAAGAGATATAATATTTGTAGCTTTAAATGCTGAAGAATTTGGTCTTTTAGGTTCTAAAGACTTTGCTGAAAAGAATTTAGATAAGATTAAGGATGGTGAAGTAATTAATTTTGATATGATTGGTAGTGATGGCTATCCCCTAACACTAATGCTAGGAGCTTCAGCTAAAGATAAGGAATCTAAATTACTTGATTCAATAGAAAAAATAGCTAAAGATAAAAATGTAGAAACAGCAGTTTCTTATGAAAACTCTAGTGATCATGCAAGTTTTAATGATTTAGGTATTGATGCACTAAGCTTTTCGCATAGTGATTTAACTAAAATTCATACCCCTAATGATAAGGTAGAATTTATAAGTACAAATGCTATCAATAACGCTTATAGTGTAATTGAAGAAAAGATATTTAACTCTTCTTATGGAGTAATAACTAAGTTCTTCTATGGAAAAACTTCATTATTTATCTTTTCTATATTATTTGCTTTTGTAGTTTCTTCTCCAATTGTATCCTATATTAAAAGGAGAAAAACAAACAAAATATAGATAATTACTTATTAATTTGTTTTAATCAAATAGTTTTAACTCATAAAAATAGGATGTATCCAT
>JAHAIU010000083.1 GCA_018372555.1 Clostridium sp. | reverse complement strand
TCCTCTAATAGAAAATAAATTACTCTGTACACATATATATCCATTTGAAGATTTATTAATTTTATTTTTTATCTCCTCTCTTATTCTTTCTTCTAAATATTCCAAAGTAAAAAAGTATGACATTATAGTTGCAGAATCTGGATATAACTTAGGTGATAAATCTTTAATATTATTTAATGACTTACTATCTCTAGTAGATATATAATTGCTTTTACTTAAAGATTTCTTTATATATGAAATCTCAGCTTTATCCTTAAGTGTATCTAAAGTTGATGATCCTACAGCATTATATGCTATAAAAATATTTTTTTTGAACTTCTCTCTATCAATAATCCATGGAAATACATTATTAATCCCAAATTTTTTCATAGATAATTCTTCAAATTTTTTAATACTAAGAATTTTTCTTAATATCTTCTTAAATATCATATTCATATTACTTGAGCTTAAATCAATATCAAGATTGCCAATACGTGAAGGAATTACATCACCTCCTGCAACTATTATAATGCTATTTGCTTCATAGTCACAATCATAAATATCCTTAAGAGCTTTTGTTGTTTTTCCACCTACATATGCCAAATCACTTTCAACTAAGCCATAAAATTCAATCTTATAGTCCCTTAAAATATCAGGTCTATATGTTTCTATATATTTCTCAATCACTATAGGAAAAAGTAAATCTCCATAATTATACCTATCAAAAGCTCCTACTATTTTAATGCTTTTCTTCAAAACAACTCCTCCAAACTATCTATTCTTTCAGTCTATACTCACCAGTTAATACTAAATTTATTAATTTATTTCTTTTAATAATATTTTTGCTTATTATTATAGGAATGATAAGTCCCATAAGCACTCCAAATAAAATTGCAAAATAATCTATATTCAGTAATCTACTCATTATTGAAACACTACCTATGGTAATAAACGGATTGTGAAATAAGTATATCTCAAAACTATATTGATATATTTTTTTTAATAATAATGTTATTGAACTTAAATTTATAATGTAATTAATTATAACTAGAATAATAAGAAACATCGAAACAGAGGAAATTAATGAGAAAAACCACTTATTATATTCATTTATCATATTAATCTTTCTAAATGTTAATAATACTATATTATTTAATAAAAATATAATAGATATAATTATTATATTTTTAGTTTTATATTTTTTGTATTTTCTCTTTGAAAATATATTTTTAAATACAATATTTCCAAGTTGAAAGTAAAAATTATAGTAAAGTACTCTAGCTATTAATAATAAGTTTGATTCTGTATATCTATATGATACAAATGAAAATATAAATGATATAAATAAAGTAATTACTAAATTTTTATTTATATATTTATCAAGTATCTTAGTAATTATCTCTATTATAAATAAAGCGTATAAAAACCAAAGATGCTTTGCAAAATCATTTTTTCCAAAAAATATTCCTATAAATATACTTTTAAAATTAAAAAACTCTATATTATAATTTAAGAATTTATTTAAAATAAAATAAGCAATATTAATTATAAAGAAAAATAAAATAGTAACACTTACATATGGAACAAGAAGTTTTACTGCTTTCCGCCTTAAAAACTCCCTAATTGTATATTTCTTTCCATATTTATTATAAATAATTCCTGATAATGTAAAAAAGACTGGCATATGAAAACTATACAATATATAGAATATATCACTAATAATTAAATTTTCTCTCATAGATTGA
The DNA here is from genome assembly GCA_018372555.1 of Clostridium sp. Classification (GTDB taxonomy): domain Bacteria; phylum Bacillota; class Clostridia; order Clostridiales; family Clostridiaceae; genus Clostridium. Next base: position 9,713 of record JAHAIU010000083.1, on the reverse strand, counting down.
GTTAATGAATGTCCAAAAACTACTAGAATGCATAAAATTGCCTTATATAAATCTATTTCTTCACATCTTTGCTTCAACACTTAAATTCTCCTCTTTATCAATTAAACCAATTGCAATTCCAATATATGACCATATATAAAGCTGATTATAATAATCGTACCCTATATTGCTGATAAGTATAGATAATAATATAAAAAATATGCAAACTATTTCATTACTATAATTCCTCTTTATATATAATTTTCTCATAATATTAAACCATATATAAAAATATGCTAATGATCCTAATATCCCTGTTTCTGATAAAAAAGTTAAATACATACTATGAGTCATAGTATTATAACCTACAAAATCTTTAAAATTATTTAAACCTATCCCTATTATAGGATTACTTATAAAAGCTTTAATTGCATAGACAGCCATACTTTTATGTCCATCAGAAGAAACATCACCAATTTGAAATGTTTGAAGTATTCTCTCGACTATAAAATATATTCTATCTTTAAATAATAATATCAAAAGTGTTATTAAAATAACTATTGACAAATTTATTTTAAAAGACTTATATTTTCTATTAAAGTTTATAAATATAATTAATAATATTAATGTAACTCCAGTACCTAGCCAAGCGCTCCTAGAGAAACTAAGCAATACGGATACGGAGCATATAGCTAACGTAATTATATTTTTAAAATTCATTTTATACAAATTCATACAAAATATTATACAAATCAAAGTAGTAACAAAACCAGCAAAAGGAGCTGGATCTACAAAAAAACCATTCATTCTTGGAACAATAGTACCACCAATATTAACTACAGATATTCCATAATATGCTCTTCCATTCAATTTATCAAATAAACTAAATATTGAATTTATATTGAAACCTAAATAATACCCTAAAAATTGTAAAATACCAAGAATAATATTCAAACTACCTGTAATAATTATGCATTTTAATATATATCTTACTTCAAACTCTTTAGTATATATATATATAATAAAAGCTGTACCCATAAGAAAAATAAATTGGATTGTTTTTGACAATGCTCCTACTTTATCTACTGCAAATAACGATGATGTAACTAGTAAAGTTATAAGAATAAAACATGATATAATAATTTTATTTAGATTTCCACCCTTAACAATTTTTAAACTAAAAATACTCCCATTCAACATAAATTTAATAAAAGTTAATATAACTATTACCATACCAATAGTTATAGTTATCCCACCTATCGTAATAGATATTTTATCCATAACTATGCTTGCAAGTAATACCAATAAAGAAAACTTTCTACTATAAAAAAATAATGTTAAAAATAAAATTATTAATAAACTTATAAGTAAAATCATTGCCTTATCTAAATATATCATGAATAATTCTGCTAATAGTACAATTCCTGTACATAATATAATCAATCTATTGTTATTTTTTATATTCATCCTATCACCAAACCAATATCAACTTAATAACTTCTATTTTTATTATATTTAATGGCATTACTGACCCCTTTTAATAAATTTTTAAAATTGCATAAATTATTTGTAATCAAATATTGTACCAATTTTATTATCCTAGTAAAGTAAAATAGTATCATAACTTTCAAATGATTTAAAGTAGAAACTTTATATTTAAATTTTTTCATAATAATTAATCTATTTCTATTACCCCATTTTATTGAAAAAGGAGATTCTTCTCCCCCAGAAGAAGAACTAACCTTATGATATATTACCGAGTTTTTACATACTTTCATTTTATAGTTATGTTCCGTAATTTGTACACAAAAATCCATATCTTCAAAATACATAAAATATTCTTCTGGTAAATATCCTACATTTTGAAATATTTCACTTTTAACAAACATACAACAACCTGATATAAATTCAGTATAATCTTCACTATTTATATAAGTACACTCTTGTACCCTTCTTCCTTTATTTATGTGATTGGGTAAATACTTGTTCCAATTTATTTTCCCGCCATCATACCAAACTTTATTTTTATCAGGATAGTGCAATATTCTACAACTTACTATCCCAACTTGTTTATCTTTCTTTAATGACTCTAACATAATTTCTATACTATCTTTAGTGATTAATGTATCGTTATTTAAAAGCAAAATATACTTATATTGTTTTTCTAATGCATATTTTATTCCAACATTATTTCCTGCTGCAAATCCCCCATTATTTTTATTTAGAATTAAAGTATATTCATCTTTGCTTTCTAACAATATTTTTTTACTCTCTTCATTCGAAGCATTATCAACAACTATTATCTCATAATCTAATCTACAGTTTTTCTTTATACTATCTACGCATTCTAATGTATCATCTTCATTATTATAATTAAGTAATATTATAGCTATTTTATCCATTTTCTCTCACATTCCATATTATTTGCAAATTCTTTTTTAAATACTTTAATCAAGACACTTGCAAAATTATTCCAAGTATATTCTTTAATTATATCTTGTCCTTTTCTTATTCTTTCTTCAAAATCACACTCTGTTTCATATAATGTTCTAATTCCTCTAGCAATATCAACTTCATCATTTGGATTAACATATTCAACGGAATCCTTAAGTACCTCTGGCATTGCAGTTGTATTCGACGCAATCACTTTTTTTCCATATGCAAGAGCTTCTACAGGTGGTAATCCAAATCCCTCATATAGTGAAGGATAAATAAACGCTTCACAATTTTTATATAATAGCTTAAGCTCTTCATCGTTAATTCCACCAGTAAATATAACATTGTTTTCAAGTCCGTATTTATCAACTAAACCATAAACTTCATCATATAGCCATCCATTTTTCCCAGCAATAATCAATTTACAATTGATATCATTCTTAACCAAATTAAATGCTTCAACAAGTCTATGCATATTTTTTCTTGGTGATATAGTACTTACAGTAAATATATATTTTTCTTTACAATTTTCCTTTATTTTATCTCTAACTATATCAATATTTATATCCTCATTAGAAAAATTATTAAACCCTATATGAATTGGAGTAACCATATTATCTTCAATATATTTATAATGCTTCAACACTTCACTTTTGCTGAAATTACTTATTGTTATAATATGTCGACATCTTTTCACAGATAAATCAGTTATGAAATTTTTCCAAATAGTTGATTTAAATGAAAATGATTTTTTCAATGTTTTAAAAGCTAAATCATTTATAGTTATAACAAAAGGAATTTTGGTAAATATAGGCCCCATTGTGTCTGCAAAATAAATTATAGAATTAGGATAATTTTTTTTTACTAGTTTCGGTAAAATAAATTGTTCATAATAATTTCTTTTTAAACTTCCATCTATACCTTCAGCTATAATTAGGTCATTTCTATCCGCAAAATTAAATAATTTTAAATCCTCTTTTCGAACTACCAACTTTACTTTTACTTCATTCGATTGATATAATGCTTTAGCTATCCCATAGCTAGTTCTTCCTATTCCTGCACTTAAAGAGGTTTGTAACGCGTTAAATATTATCATTATTCACCTCACCTAATTTCCAATGTTTTTTAGATTTAAATTCTTTATATTTAATATCTATAAAAGTATTAATTTTATTTTTAAAAACTTCCTCATCAAATTTAAGAGAATGCATTCTTATTTCTTCTTTATTAAAACTTAACTTTTCGTATTTTTTTATAGCATCAATTAACGATGTCTTATTTTGCTCATAAAAGAATACTCCTGTTTTTCCATCTATAACAGTCTCTAATGCACCCCCTCTACCATAAGCAACAACAGGTCTACCACTAGCTTGAGCTTCAAGAGGAGTTATGCCAAAATCTTCTTCCCCAGGGAATATAAATGCTCTACATTTAGAGTAATATTCTTTAATTATTTCATCTGATTGTCTACCTAAAAATTTAATATTGCTTTTAGCCATCAATTCTAATTTTTTTCTTTCAGGTCCATCACCTATTACAACTAGTGGTAATCCTAACTGATTGAATGCTTCTATCGCTAAATCTATTCTCTTATACTCCTGCAATCTAGATACAACTAAAAAATAATCTTCATCTATATCTGAAATATTAAAGAGACTACATCTAACAGGCGGATGTATAACTACTGATTCTCTTCTATAATGTTTCCATATTCTTTTTGCAACATTTTCTGAATTAGCTATAAAATAATCTACTCTATCAGCAGATACATTATCCCATAATCTAACAACTGTTAAAAAATAACTTAATAACTTTGATTTCAAGCCTCCCTTTCCAGCCATCTTCCCTGCATATTCATGTGAAAATTCCCATGCATATCTCATTGGTGAATTACAGTAACATATGTGTAAAGTACTAGGTGGCGTAATTACACCTTTAGCTATACTTGTGCTCTGACTTAATACAATATCATATTCATTTAAATTAAAACTTTCAATAGCTGTCATCATAAAGGGAAATAACTTTCTATGATTTTTTATTTCTTTATTATTTTTTTGCAAATATGAAGTAATAATATTAGCTTCTTTTAATATCCCATCTAATTTACTTCTATTGCATATTGTTGTATAAATAGGCGCCTCCGGAAACATTTCGCAAAAATTAGTTAATATTCTTTCAGCTCCTCCCATGAATGGTAACCAATCATGAACAATTGCTAATTTACTCATTTATTTCTCCTTTATTAAATATTTTCTCTCCAATAGTTCACAATATCATTTAACGATTCGTCTATTGAATATTTTATATTCCATCCAGTTTCATTTTTTAATTTCCTATTATTACACTCAATTTTAGGTGTATCAATTGGCCTAAATCTCTCTTTATCCATTTCTATATTTACTTTAACTTTAGACTTATCAATTATTTTCTCTAAAATCGCTCCTATACTAATAGCATTACCTGATCCTACATTATAGACTTCTCCATTATTACCCTTTTCTAGAATTAATCTATAAGCTCTTACAATATCTCTTACATCAGTAAAATCTCTCTCAGCTGATAAATTTCCAACTTTAATTTCAGGTTCTAAATTTCCCTTTTCTATATCTACTATTTGCGATATAAAATCTGGTACTACAAAACCTTTTCCTTGTCCAGGTCCTATATGATTAAAAGCTCTTACCATCATTACATCAATTCCATAAACTCTAGAATATAACTTCGCAATTTTTTCTTGAGTTGCTTTTGAAATTCCGTAAGGATTTAACGCATTCAATTCTTCTTCTTCTGATACTGGCTTAGTATAATCAATGTCACCATACTGTTCGCTAGAACCTATTAATAAAAGCCTAGATTTTAAATTCAACTCTTTCATTGCCTCTAAAATATTGATTGTTCCATTTACATTTATATCAAATGTTTTTTGGGGCATTTTCCATGATAATTTAACTGAGCTAATAGCTGCTAAATTAATAATATAGTCAGGTCTTGAAATATCTAAAACTTCTAAAATATTGTTTTTATCTAATATGTCTAATTTGAATATTTCACTCTTATCATCACTACTTGATATATTTAAATCAGCTCCATAAACTTTATAACCATTATTTTTAAACTCATCGGATAAATGGGCTCCTACGAACCCATTTATCCCTATTATTAATACCTTTTTCATAAAACCCCTTATTTGTCTAAAGTAGAAGCAACTTCATTGTTTACTTCCATAAAAACAATTTCATTACTTACTTTTTCTAAATCAGACTTCATCATTCTTTCTACTAATTCCCTAAAGCTAACTTCTAGACTCCAATCTAATTTGTTTTTTGCTTTTTCTGGGCTTCCTAACAATAATTCTACTTCAGCTGGTCTATAGAATTTAGGATTTACTCTAACAACAATCTTACCTGTTTCTTTATCTTTACCTATCTCATTTTCATCATTACCTTGCCACTCTATTTGAATTCCGACATATCCGAAAGCTAACTCAACAAATTCTCTTACTTTATGTGTTTCACCAGTTGCAATTACATAATCATCAGCTTTGTCTTGTTGTAGCATTAACCACATAGCTTTCACATAATCTTTAGCATGCCCCCAATCTCTTTTTGCATCTAAGTTTCCTAACTCTAAACAATCTTGTAAACCAAACTTAATTCTTGCTACTGCATCAGTGATTTTTCTAGTTACAAATTCTTTTCCTCTTCTTTCAGATTCATGATTGAAAAGTATTCCAGAACATGCATACATATTATAGCTTTCCCTATAATTCTTTGTTATCCAATGTCCATAAAGCTTTGCAACTCCATATGGACTTCTTGGATAGAAAGGTGTTTCTTCTGTTTGAGGAATAGCTTGTACTTTACCGAACATTTCACTAGTTGATGCTTGATAAAATCTAGCTTCTGGTTTAACAATTCTTATTGCTTCTAATATGTTTAAAACTCCAATTCCATCAATATCCGCTGTAGCATGTGGTTGATCCCATGATGTACCAACAAAAGATTGTGCTGCTAAATTATACACCTCGTCAGCTTGAGAGATTCTCATGGCATTTACTAAAGAAACTAAATCAGTCATATCTGCATCTATAAGAGTAACATCATTTTTTAAATGTTCTATATTACCATAGTCAACCTTGCTTTTTCTTCTCATTATTCCATAAACTTTATATCCTTTTTCTAATAATAGTTCAGCTAAGTATGAACCATCTTGTCCTGTTATTCCAGTAATTAATGCATTTTTTCTCATTATAATTCCTCCAACTCGTATATTAAACTATATTTTTTAAATTTTTAACATTTACTACATTAGACTTATGTCCAATTATTATTTTGCCATCATTTTCTATAAGATATATATCACTAAGACCTTCAACTATCACCTTATGATTATAGGAAACTATTAAATTATTTTCTCCTTCTATAGCTGTAGCCTCACCTATTACTATGTTTCCAAGTTCATCTCTTTCTGTATATCTTTCTATAGCTTCCCAGCTACCAATATCATCCCAACCAAAATCACTTGGTATAACATATATCTCCTTAGATTTTTCTAATACTGCATAATCTATTGAAATAGCTTCAGTATTCTTGTAGCTATCATTAATTAATTCTTGCAAATCATCTTCTTTTACATATTGAATCTTATGAAGTGCTTCGAAAGTATCAGGTGAATATTTACTTATTTCATTTAGTATATTATCAGATTTCCAAATGAACATTCCCCCATTCCACAAGTAACTCCCATTAGCTACATACTTCTCTGCTAACTCTTTATTTGGCTTTTCTACAAACCTTTCTACCTTAACAACTTCACAGTCATTAATTTTATCTTTTATTTTACTGCACTTAATATATCCATACCCAGTTTCTGCCCTATTTGGCTCCATACCTAAAGTTAAAATTGCATCTCTATTTTTCACAATAAATTTTTCTGACTCTAATACAACTTTTCTAAATTCATCTTCATTATTAATTAAATGATCTGATGGTAATACTACCATAGTTGAATCTTTATAATACCTATTAATTACAAGGGCAGATAAAGCAATACACGGAGCAGTGTTTCTTCCTTCTGGCTCAACTATTATATTTCTTTCTGGAAGCTCAGGTAGTTGTTTCTTAATTAAATCTACATACATTTCTCCAGTGCAAATAAAAATTCTTTCTATTGGAATTATAGGTTTTATTCTATTTACCGTCATTTGTATCATAGTTTTATCACCTATTAAGTTTAAAAACTGTTTTGGCTTTTCTTCTGTTGATAATGGCCAGAATCTAGTTCCCTTTCCCCCAGCCATAATTAAAGAACATAGCATTACTAATTCCCCCTTCTAATAAGCATTCTTATCTCCAAACAACACAAAAAATGTCTTAAATATAAGTTTTATATCTAATCCTATATTTCTATCTTTAACATATTTAATATCAAGTTTCATCCACTCTTCAAAGTCTATGTTATTTCTTCCTGATACCTGCCAATAACATGTAAGTCCTGGTTTAACATTTAATCTTTCTAGCATCCAAGGTTCAAACTTAGCTACTTCCTTTGGAAGGCTTGGTCTTGGACCTACTAAGCTCATTTCACCTTTTAAAATATTTATTAATTGTGGAAGTTCATCTATACTTGTTTTTCTAATAACCCTTCCTACTTTAGTAACCCTAGGATCTTCTTTTATCTTAAACATAGGGCCTGACATTTCATTTTGTTTTTGAAGTTTTTCTTTAAGTTCTTCTGCATTTTGAACCATTGACCTAAATTTAAGCATATTAAATTCTTTTCCATTAAGACCTACTCTTTTTTGAGAGAAAATAACTGGCCCAGTTGATTCTAGCTTTATTAAAATAGCCACAATTAACATAATAGGGCTCACTATTATTAGTCCTAATAATGATAATAAAATATCCATAAGTCTTTTAGTGAAATTATATATCAATCTATTTTCCTTATTAATAACTTGAAATTCTAAGCTATTTTCTTTATCTGATTGTAATCTCTCCATATTACTTCCCCCTTACCTATTAATTTATTTTCACTATTATTTAAACAAACCTAATAGTCCCTTTTTTTCTTTTATCTTATTTCCCATAAATAATATTTCTTCATTTTTAAGGAGTCTTTCTCCTGAATCTTTTATATAACTAAAATAATCTCTATCCATAGATTTTAACGCTGCTGTTCCTTCAGACATATTCGGGTTTCTCTTTTCATCCCTATGGGCATCTGAACCTATAAAACTATATACTTTATTTTTCAGGAATATTTCCGCAGTTTTTTTAACATCTTTTCCAAAGTCTCCAGTAATACTTCCTAAATTAAGCTGAAATAAAAAACCTTCCTTTATAAATTCATTTATTAAAGAAGGCTTGTTAATAAACCTATAATACCTTTCTGGGTGAGCAATTACTGGTACTATACCTCTTAATTGCAATTCATATAATACGTCAACAACTTCTTTAATAGAAAAGTTTCTCATATTAAACTCAATTAACATATATCTAGAATCATTTATAGTTCCTATTTCTTTATTTAAGTAACTTTCTAATATTCTCTCTGAATAATAAACCTCTTGTCCACAATAAATTTCAAGATCTAATCCAAGCTCCTTAACAAGCTCTTTAACTTCCTTAGTTCTTTCCTTAACCTCATTTATTTGAACTTCATAATGACCTTGCAGGTAATGAGGTGTTAATACTAATTTAGTAGTCCCTCCCCTTACAGCTTGCTTTAACATATTTGTGGTCATTTCTTTTGATTTCGAGCCATCATCTATATTCCAAATTAAATGAGAATGTAAATCTACCATTTAGCACCTCCATATTTACAATTTCTCTACAATTTTTAATTATACCCTATGCATTATTACCACAATGTGGCAATCCAAGTAAATATTTAGATTGTCACATTGAAGTCAAAATTTCCCTATTCCAATCTTTCGATTATTATTAACTTATATATTCCGATTCTATTTATCTTCTCATTTACGTATATCTTTTAACTACTAAATAACTAAGTATTATTTTTCTCCATAATAATAGTAGTACTTATTTCTACTAGTATTTACTCCATTTAATACTGTTCCAATTATATTAGCATTAACTTTCTTAAGAAGGTTTATTGAATTATGAATCCCGTCTTTTTTAGTTTTATCTGCTCTTACTACTAATATTGTCCCATCTACCTTAGTTGAAAGTATTTGCGAATCTGTAACCGCTTGTACAGGTGGCGTATCTAAAATAACGTAATCATATTCCTTCTTCAAGTGTTCTATAAGCTTTGACATAGTCTTAGAAGATAAC
>JAHAIU010000537.1 GCA_018372555.1 Clostridium sp. | reverse complement strand
CTATCTATGTGATATAAATCACTTATTTCAGTTCTACCATGAGCTACTAAACCTGCTAAAATCATAGCAGCACCTGCTCTTAAATCTGTTGCCTTTACGTCACAGCCTGTTAAGGAATCAACACCTTCAATTATTGCAGTCCTACCATCTATCTTTATATTAGCTCCCATTCTAACTAATTCAGCTACATGCATAAATCTATTTTCAAAAACTGTTTCTGTTATTATACTTGAACCTTTACAAATTGATAGTAATGCCATCATTTGTGGCTGCATATCAGTTGGAAATCCAGGATAAGGCAAAGTTTTAATATCTACTGGACTTTTTTCTCCTGTTCCATCTACTAAAATAGTATCTTCACCTAAGCTCTCAAATTTAACACCACACTCTTTTAACTTTTCAATAGTCGGTCTTAAATGATCTTCAATTACCCCGTTAATAGTTATCTTACTCTTAGTAATTGCAGCAGCTACCATAAAAGTACCTGCCTCTACTCTATCGTATATTGGCTTATATTCTATTCCTTTAAGTGAATCAACCCCCTCTATAGTTATCTTACCTACTCCAGCTCCATGAATCTTAGCTCCCATTGAATTAAGGAAGTTAGCTAAATCCCATATTTCTGGTTCTTCTGCAGCATTTTCTATAATAGTTGTTCCCTCTGCTAAAACTGATGCCATCAAAATATTTTCTGTTGCACCTACAGAAGGGAAATCTAGATATATTCTATTACCTTTTAACTTTTTTGCTTTTGCTTCCACAAAACCATGTCCAATTTCAATATCTGCTCCTAATAACTTAAATCCTTTTAAATGTAGATCTATCGGTCTACTGCCAATATTACATCCTCCTGGCATGGAAATCTTACATTTTCCAAACCTTGAAAGCATTGGACCCATTATTAAAAAAGAAGCTCTCATTTTTCTTATTAAATCACTATTCATACTTGTTTCTTTTAAATTTGAGGTGTTTATTTTTAAATCTCTATTATTAATAGTCTCAATGCTACAATCCATTTCTAATAATAAGTCATTTAATACAATAACATCTTCAAGCATAGGAGCATTTTTTATAACTACATCATTTGGACTTAATATGCTTGCAACTATTATAGGCAAAACAGAATTTTTAGCTAAACTAATATTCACTTCACCCTTTAGTTTATTACCACCTTCAACTATAATTTTTTCCATATTATCCTCCATTATAAATTGTTAGTATGTTACGAATATCACTGGTGTTCCAAGAATTAAATACTCATT
>JAHAIU010000082.1 GCA_018372555.1 Clostridium sp. | reverse complement strand
TAAAGATTAAATCACCTTGCTTTCTTTCATCTTTAAGATTAGCCTTTGTGATTTCTCCATCTTTTATTTCAAATGTTCCAACTTCTTTATTTATTCTATATCCTTCAGGAGCTAATGTTTCTTCAAATGTATATTTCCCTTCAGGAAGTGTAAATTTGTTACCTTCTTTAGAAGAAGTAAACTCTATGTTTATATGCTTGTTTTGTGGTTCTAATCCTGTAATTTTAACCTTAGCACCATCTATAGAATCTCCAGTAGTAACATCTGTCTTACTAAAGTCTAATTCCTCAGTTTTTACGGTATTGGCAACATCTATTTTTTCTAATTGTCCATCTTTATAAATATTAAAGTCATATTTTTTATCAACTTTGTTATAATGATCTATTGCTTCTACTTCTACCCAAGTGTAGTTACTAGCTTCTAAATTATTAACTGTTATCTTACCAGTATTATCTGTAGTATAAGTTCCTACTTTTTTATCACAATTTAATAAGTCAAACTTAACTCCTTCTAGTGGTCTATTAGTATCTTTATCGAACTTAAATAACTCTACAGAACCCCTTATCTTTTTATTGGTCATTTGAAGTTTAATAGTTTTTCCATTTTCTTTAACACTAAAGAATATAGGCTCTTTATTTAGTACGTAATTCCATAAAGTTTTAACTTCATCTACACGGTAATCACCATATTCTAAGCCTTTTAAACTAACTAATCCTTTATCATCACTCTTTAAGTTCCAAGTTTTCCCCTTCATAAAGCCATCTAATGCAGTAACTTTAAATTCAATGTTTTCTAAAGGTTTATTAGTTTCTTTATCTAACTTTAAAAGCTCCATATTCGCTGTTATACGATCATTAGATACCTTTTGAGTATAAATAGTACCTAAATCTTTTATTTCTTCTAAAACTGAGTTTTCATCTATTTTAAAAGGTATAGGATTAACTTTAATATATCCTTCTAATGGTTCAACTTCTTCAAGAAGATAATTTCCATAAGCTAAATTTTGTGGAGTTACTAATTCACCGTTTTTATTAGTTTCTAAAGTTGTAGTTTTCATTGGAATTATACCTATGAAGTTTGTAAACTCTACCAACTTTTTAGTGTCAGCATTTCTTATTTGAAACTTAACTCCTTTTAATGGCTTTCCATCTTTAGAATCAACCTTTATAACTCTAACTTTGGCTTGTATAGGAGAGTTCTTAACGTATTTAACATAAGTTTTTCCATTTTCAGCTATATTGAATGAATACTCTTTATCAGACTTCCAGTATCCTTTCGGAGTATCTGTTTCATGGAACTTATAATCTCCATATCTAAGGTCTTTAGTATAAGCAAATCCATTTTTATCTGTAACAACATGATCTACAACAGTTCCTTCTTTGAACCATTAACATTAACTGCTATAACATCAAATCCAGCACCTTCAACTGGTTTTTCTTCATTTTCACTATCAACCTTAACTATTTGTAATTTTCCCTTTATAACATCATTACTAACATCAAAAGTATAAGTTTTATCATTTTCATTTATATTTATATCCCATACTTTATTACTTAATAAATATCCTTTAGGGGCTTTAGTTTCTTGCATAGTGTAAGTTCCATAATTTAAAGGTTCGCTTTCAGCATAGCCGTCTTTATTTGTAGTTATAGTTGCTACTATATTTTTGTTATTATCATAAATAGTAAATTCAGCACCTTCTAAATTTAAATCAGATATTTCACTATCTGTTTTCTTAACTGCTACTTTACCTTTTATAATTTTGTTTGTGTGAGTTATTTCAATAGTCTTACCATTTTCTGAAATAGTAACTGGATGTTCTTCTCCGTTTAAAACATATTTAGATGGAGCTTTAATTTCCTTAACTAAATAGTTTCCAAAAGGAAGTAAGCTACTTGTAGCAATACCATTTTCTCCAGTAGTTATAGTTTCAATATGCTTACCATCTTGAGTTATTTCAAATTCTGCTCCTTGTAATGGAGTATTTGTTTCTTCATCAACTTTAAGAACTTGAATTTTACCTTTAATTTGAGTATCAGTCATTTCAGCTATAGAAACCTTATTCGGTTTTACAGTAACATTAACTGGATTAGTAACTAAATAACCTTGTGGAGCTTCAACTTCATGTATAGTGTATTCTGCTGGTTTAATATCATTAAATACTGCTTTACCATCTTGTGAAGTTGCTTCTGCAACATTTTCATCATTAGCATTTTTAAGAACAAATTTAGCACCTGTTAAAAGTTTACCATCATCACCTTTTTTAATAACTTGTACTGCTCCATTTAATCCAGTCCAAGAAACTTTTATATTATCTTTATCCATAGAATGAGTATCTAAAGATGAAACAGCCATATCTTGTATACCTTGTTCAGGAGTCATATATCCTAACATTGCTGGTATATCAACCTTTGCTTTTACACTTACCTTTAAATCTCCTGTTTCTGCATTTGAGGGAATATATACTCTAAAACTTTCATTTGCCTTATATCCTGAATCTTTAACATTTCCATCCATATCTTTTATGACTATATCTTTTGTTAACTCAGAATTACTTGCACTTTTTATAGTAACCTTTACACCACTTAAAGTATAGTTAGACTTTATTTTTATTGGTTCACTAACAAAATAGTCACCTTCTTGATGTGCAATTATATCATTTGGTGACACTTCAAAAAAAGTAGGCATTTCTTTATTATGAGCTTTATCAACTAAAAAATCTATTACTGGTTTTAATTTACTTAATGGTACAGTACCACTTTGAAGTCTTTCTATAACTAATCCCCTGCTTAAACCAGCTTCCTTCTGATAAGCCCATATAGCTAATTGAGTACAATATCTATATTCATCTGCTGATATTCCCCAATCTGATCCATCCTTTGCTGGATATCCCCAATAAAGAATTGTTTCTATACCAGCATCAACTTGCATTTCTTTTGTATAGTCTTGACCAGTTGGATTTAATGCACCTGTATTTAAACAATAACAAGTTGTTAAATCTCCATGAACATAATATCTATGATTTCCTATTGGAAGAACCTTCCCCCAAGTTGGAGAATCATAATTTAAATAGCTCTCTGCATCAGTAGAAGTTATTTCTACTGCCAATACCTTTATGTTAGTAAATAAAAAAGTAAAAATTAGTGTGATTGTTGTGATTAATTTAAATCCTTTTACTTTGCTCACCTTTTTCCCTCCATTTTTTTGTTTTCATTTTTTTATTTTTGATAAAAAATTTTAGGATGTATCAAAGTAATCCATTTAATCTTCTCCTTCCTAAAAAATTGTATTTAAAAAGAGTGCTGCCTAATTGCAACACTCTTAAATATCCTAAATTAAACCTAAGCTTATTACTAAAGCTCTATTCAATCTTTTTATTTCATTATTAGTTAGAGTTCCTTTCTTCTCACTCAACTGATGTCTATATATAGTAGTAATTTGTTCTAATAAAATTGTAGAAGGCTTTTCTAAACAAGAATTTTCAATTTCTGTATGAAGCTTCATCTTATTTTTAACTTGAGAAGTCATAGGTGCTACTATAAAAGAGCTTCCAAAGTTTTGAAGAATAGCTACTGGTCTAATACCTTGTTGTTCTGAACCCTGTTTTCTTTTTCCTAAGTTAGCGTAAAAAATATCACCTTTATAAACTTTACCTTTATAAAAATTTCTTTTAACCTTCAATATAATCTCCATCCTAAAAACTATATTAAAAAAGACTTAGATAAATCTAAGCCTTTTATATATAACCTTTTTAAAAAGTGTCCCCCGGGGACACTTTCAATTACTTTATAATTTTAATGACATTTAATAATCAAATCCTATTGCAAAATAATATCCACCATCAGCACTCTTATATACTGCACAAGCTCCTTCTGTAAGCTCATCATCTAAAATATTCTTATTATGTGCAGGAGAATTTTTAAATTGTTGTAATATTTCACTTGAAGTTAAATTTTTATTTGAATTACTTCCAGTAACTTGTCCCCCTTCAAGATAATCAATATGATAACTTCCAGTATTCTTTTTAGCCATTTCTTCTACATGGTTCTTTGTCCATGTAGCATATTTACCACTCCAACTCAAAGAATTTAATCCTTTAGATTGTCTATAAGCATTAAAATCACTCCATAACTGTTGGCTCATATCTACCATGTACTGAACATTTTTAGGCTTTTCCACTGGTTTTTCAACGGGTTTGGAAGGTTGTGGAGTTTCTTCAGGTTGCTCTGCTGGTTGTTCTTCTTTTTCGTTATTTTCAGGTTTACTTTCAGGCTTACTTTCAGGCTTATTCTCAGAAGAACTGTCTGGCTTATTATTTTCAGGTTTTACAATTGTTATTGTTCCTTCTCCAGTAGCAGTAACATCCTTAATATCCTCCACTTTTTCAACCTTTCCTGTTTTATCATTTTTTATTGTAATACTGCTTCCAGCATCTTTTTTAGAGTTAATGACTTTTTTCACATCATCACCCTTACTACTATCAGCAATAATATTACCTATTTTTTGATCCTTAACAACTACATTTCCATCTTTTGTTTGTTCAACTTCAATCCCATCTTCAGGTGTTGGTTTATTAGCTTCACTTTCATTAGTAGCTTCATCTGTTTTAATATTATCTTTATTAGTTTCTTTAGTATCATTAATTTTCTCTGATAATGCAGTATTATTAGTTTTATTATATGTATTTGATAAAATTGAGTAACTTACGCCACCTGTAATTGCTATTGCTAAAGCAACTACAACTCTAATGCTTGTTTTTTTATGCTCTTTTATAACTCTCATTAATTCTTTTAATTTTTTACTCATTTTACACTCCCCCATAAATTATTTCTTCAAAATTAAATTTTCTTACTAATTTAATTTATCCCTATTTTTTCTACTATAAAAACTTAATACTTCTAATTTAATCTCTTCATCTTTTAAGTTTTTATATTCTATTTCTTTATTTTCATTTATTAGTTTTCTAGGAGTATCAAAAGAAACTGAACACCCTATTTCACTTTCATCTTTTAAAACTATATCACCATTTCTTTTAGTGTTATAAATACTTCTATTTTTCAGAATAAAAGCTTTATCTACAATTTCTTTTATAGCTTCATAGTCTATTGCTTTCCTTATATCGTTTCTACTAAAAGAAGCTTGTCTATGTATTTTCCTAATTATTTCTCTATTAGGAGCTGGTAAACTATCAATCCAATTTTTAACTATTCCCTTAATTGTATTTTCATTCATAAACATAATTATTCCTATGTCTTTATAAGTATAACCATCATTATATAAGTCCATTATCTCTAATTGTCTTTTTTCACGTTCACTTAATTCATCTAAAATTCTCAATAAAAGACCCCCTTATATAATTTTTAAAAAAGTGTATAGTTCAACCTAACCAAAAAAGGTTGTCCAACTTTTTAAAATTTATCAATTTATGTACTTCAAAATAAATTTATGTAAATATATTTTATGTTTTTATAATACATTTTTCAAAAACTTTTGTCAATATTCAATTCATATCATATATATAATTATTTTATTTATTATATATATACATATATATAATAATTGTTAAATAATCTTATATCTTAACATTAAGATGTATTTTATATTGATTTATGCTAAAAATGTTTATAGGAGGTGATTACTATAGATTGGAGCACTTTTTCAAAAAATATAAAAAAATATAGAAAATCACAAAAATTAACCCAAGAAGATTTAGCTAATAAGTTAGGCATTTCACGTAGCACTTTAAGTTATTATGAACATGGGAATATAGAACCCAATATATTTGTTCTAATAACTCTTTCAAAACTAATGAACTGCTCTATTGATAGTTTAATTGGATTATCTAAAAAAAGAAAAGTCCAAGATCCTTCTATCCCTGATGAAAGTAATTACAAATTAGAAGAAAGTGAGAATCAAAATAATGAAAATTTCAAATTAGAAATTGAAGAAATCCGAGAAGAGAGAAAGAAAATTTTAGAAAAGACAAAAAGAAGTTTTACCGAATTAGAAATGTCTAAAAAGCGTGCTGATAGAATGTATAATGAATTTGAAATGTCTAAAAAGCGTGCTGATAGAATGTATAATGAATTTGAAACATCTAAAAGACAAGTAGATAGAATTATAAATCAATTAGAAACTTCTAAAAAGAGATTAGATAAAATGCTTGAAGAATTAGAAATGTCTAAAAAAAGAACAGATTATATGTATAAGGAACTATTTAGAACAATAAATCGTGAAAAAACTATAGATGATTCAATTTTAAAATTAGATAATTTAGAAAAAGAAAGGAAATTAGATATACTAAAAGCTCAAGCTATAGATGATAACTATATAGGGTTTATTAAATTAAATATTTTAGGTGAAATCTCAGCTGGTTTACCACATTATGCTTGTGAGAATTTAATTGATACTGTTTATTTACCGAATCAATTCTTCAAACCTAATTTTGAATACTTTGGATTAAGAATATTTGGCGACAGTATGAATAAAATGTTTGATAACGATTTTACAATAATAGTTAGAAAAACTAATAGTTTCATAAACGGAGATATAGTTGTAGCTATAATTGGAGATGAAGCTACTTGTAAAGAAATAAAACAAGTAGAAAATTACATCTATTTAATACCACATAGTACGAATCCTGAACATCAAATACAAAAATATAAAGCCGATCAGGTTATGATTTTAGGTGTGGTTGAACAAACAATAAAAAGTATACTAGATAAAATAGATATTTAGTTTTAAAAATTTATATTAATATTTACATAATTACATGTAATTATATAACTATAATTACATGTAATTATAGTTATATAAAGACTAAAAATTTAAATAGAATATATTCAATCTATTCAATAGCCCTTAATTTTTTTATATTTAATGCTTCAACACATATATATCTTATTGCTTCTTTTACTGAATTAGAGCTTTAACTATAATAGTCGTAAATTCACTTAAAGTCATATTATTATAATTAATTATAAATTCTTTCATCAACACACCTCTTCATTAAAGAATATTTTTATTCTGTCCACCCTAATAACTGCTTTTCTAATTTTTTATAATCTTGATCTCTTTGTGTGAAGTTAGCATGAGGACTTGTCTTTTTATTATTTATGTTAAATTCAACTTTTTTAATTTTACTTATATCATTTAAAGTTGCTAAAATATATCCCTTAAAATTTTTAATTTTAGTATCAGTAGCACTAGCTGTTAGTATGGCTTTAGCTATTTTATTAAAATCATATATAGTTAATAAATCTTTAATATCATTTTTCTTTAATTTAAACTTATTATTCTGGCATATTTGTAATAACTGAATAATTTGTTTTTTATCTTCTTCATCAACTTCTTTAGAAGAAGAAGAAATAGTATTGTTATTATTAATATTGTTACTATTAATACTGATACTATTACTTCCCACATTTTGAACGCTGTCATTTTGAGAGCTGTCATTTTGACTGTTCTCAGAAAAAGTAGTATTTATGCCATTTTTATCAGCACTGTCATTTTGACTGTTCTCAGAAATATTATTTTTATTATTAGTTTTTATCTTATCTTTTTGAATTTCTTTTTTAGGTTTTGGTGTTGGGAATTGTTCTAAAGTATAGATATTTTTATCATTTACAACTTTACCTGATTCTAATTTAGTTCTAGTTTGTTTTATTGTGATATAACCAAGATCTTCTAAAAGTTTTCTATGTTTATAATATCTTTTTTCACTAATACATAATTCACTTAATTGTAATTTTACACTAGGAAAAGAGTTTAATCCTGCACCAGCGAATGAAGACATATATGCATAAATAGCTTTGGCTTCTATTGTAAGACGAGTATCTCTCATTACGGCTTTTGGACTGAATCCATATCCTTGAGACATTATTCCATTTATTTGAATAAAATTATTAGCATTATTATTTGTTGACATAAAAAAATACCTCCTAATGGAAATTAAAGAACACCTTAGAGTAAAATCCATATGAAAGTACTATCTTAATCTATCTTTAATATTGACTTTTCAATATTAATTTTATATACTATAGATAAATTAAGCCGATTCATATAGACAATATAAGTCAATTCATTTATATTGTATAGACAAATTTAATTGTCAATTTATTCAGATAAATTTATATAAAATTTCGGCTTATTACTTTCAGGTGTCCCATTGATTTCTTTAACGGTTTGGCGATTGTCTAAGAAATTAATGGGTTTTTGCTTTTATTCCATTCTTTTTAAATTTGTTATTATTATACCAAGTTTTCATATAACTTTCAATATTATTTATATTTTATGGAAAAACGAGTTTTTTTGATAAAAATTAAAATTAACGACAGAAGAGCTAAGGCTCTTCTTTTTGATTTTTATTTATTTTTTTGAAGCTCCAGCCTATCATATCTACGCTAAAATTGTAAAGCCATTACACAATTTTTTTCATCGGTCATTCATTACATTCATAGCAGGTAAAAAAATTTGCTCCATTTTCCTTTACAATTTACTCCGATATGAAGTCTTAGGATCAACAAAAAAAACAACAATATGAGAGTGTTAAACGAAATTTGTTTTTGGAAGTAAGAGAGCTTAATTAATGAAAATTTGACATGTATAAATTAAATTTTAATTATTTACATGTATAACTATACATGCTATAATAAGAGTATAGTTAAGAGAATAAAAAATATGAAATGAGGTTGTAATTATGAAGAAAATATCAGTTTTTAATATTAAAGGTGGAGTTGCTAAAACAACTTCTACTGCTAACTTTGGGGCTTGTTTAGAAGAAAAAGGAGACAGAGTATTATTAGTAGACCTAGATCCTCAATCAAATCTTACTAAATTATTTAAAGCATATAGTATGGAAGATGTTTCAATTGCAGATGTACTTTTAGATAAAAATTTAGATATTGAAAAGGTAATAAAGAAAACAGATTTCGAGAATATTGATATTTTACCATCTAATGTTACTTTAGCATTTGCTGAAAGAAAGATACTTTTAGATGTTAACCGTAGTCAACAAAATAGATTAGCTAAAGCTCTTGAAGAAATAGAAGACAAATATGATTATTGTTTAATAGATTGTCCACCAGCACTTAATATGATAACAGTAAATGCTCTTTGTGCTTCAGATGAAGTATTAGTACCTATCAAGATAGATAAGTTTGCTTTAGATGGCTTGGAATATCTTTTAGATAGTATAGAAGAAATAAAAGAAGAGTTTAATCCAAACCTTAATTTTAAAGGATGTTTTATAACAATGGATTCTTCTACCACAGTTAATAATGTTATAAAACAAGAACTTAAATCTGTTCTAGGAGAAAAAATGTTCAATACATCAATACATCAAAATATAAAGGTAGTAGAAAGTACATTTGAAGAATGTCCTGTTGTATTTTCTTCTAAGAAAGCAAGAGCAAGTTTAAACTATAAGGATTTAAGTAAAGAAATATTTTAATTTAAAAGGTGTCCCCCGGGGACACTTAATATAAATTAGCAAAGGTGGTTAGAATAAAATGGCTAAAAAGTTTTCAATAAGTGAAGGTATGTTAAATGGAATTTCAAAAAATACAAGAAAAGTTGAGGAATTTAAAGCTAAAGATAATTTTAAAATTGATTATATAAATATAGATAGAATAAAAAGAAATGAGAAAAATTTCTATGAAATAGTGGATATTGAATCTCTTGCAGAAGATATAAAATTAAATGGGTTAAATCATAATTTAGTTGTTAGAAAATTAGATAATGATATGTATGAATTAATAAGTGGTGAAAGAAGATATACTGCTTTAAATAAGCTTATTAATGAAGGAAATAAAGAGTTTAATTTAGTTCCATGTAAAGTTATAGAAAGTAATGATATAGATTCAGAAATAATACTTATTCAAGCTAATGCACAATCAAGAGAGCTTACAGAAGTTGAAAAATTAACACAAGTTGAAAGATTGAAAGAGTTATATAAGATAAAAAAGAAAAATGGAGAAAAAGTTCCAGGTAAAATAAGAGATATTATTGCAAATGATTTAAAGTTATCCCCTACCCAAGTTGGAAGATATGAGAGAATAAATAATAAGCTTATTCCAGAGTTAAAAGCAGTTATAGAACAAGGTAATTTAACAATAGCAAATGCTTCAGAATTTTCTAGTTTGAGTGAAGAAAATCAAAGAGTGATATTAAGCATAATAGATGATAAAACTAATATGTCTAAACAAGAAGCAGTAGATTTAAAGAATAAGCTTAAAAAGATTGAGGAAGAAAAAGAATTAGAATTGAAAAAAGCTTATGAAGAAAAAGAATTAGAACTTAAAAGGTTAGAAGAAGAAAAGAAGAATCAAGTTTTAAAATTAAAAAGTGAAAATGAAAATTTGAAAAAAAAGCTTGATAATAATATTGAGGAAGAAAGAAAAGAGATAGAAGGTCAAATTAAAATTGAATTTGAAGAAAAACTTAAAAATGAAAAAGTTATATTAGAAGAAGAGTTAAAGAGTAAGTATGATAAAAAGATAGAAGATATAACTAATGAAGTTAAAGAAAATAATTTAGAAAAACAAAGATTAAAGGATGAACTTTCAAAATTAAAAGAAAAATCTAATAATGAAGTTGATATTAAAAATACAAAAGAAAACTTTGTGTTAGTTCAAAATCTAAAATTAATTGATAACTCATTTAAGGATTTAAAAAGTCAAATTAATAAGATGAAAAAAGAAAATGTTAAAGTTGCAGAAGAAACTAAAGCTAAAGAGTTTTTAGAAAAATATCAAAAAGAAATTTCTGACTTATTAAAAAAGTTATAATATGAAATATAGATAATAGGGAGAAAAATTTCTCCCTATATAGTTTTATATAAATTTAATGATCTGTACCTTAATGATTCTTACAAAATATAATTTGTATTTTATGGAGGCATAAATGGAAAAAATATTAGCTGAAAAGAGAATAAACATATCTTTTTATAAAAGAAAAAATGGAGCATTAGTAACAACTCTATATTTACCACCCAAATGGTTAGAAGTTATTGGTATTACAGAGAATGAAAGAGAATGTTTTTTCTATATAGAAGATAAAGTAATAAAAATATCTAAAGAAAAACAGTCAGAAGAAGCTAAAGAGAAGACTATATCTTTTAGTAAAACTTCAACTAAAACATATTTAAATAATAAATGGCTAGAGTATTTAGGCATATCTGAAGATGATAGAAGTTGTATAATAGAACTAAGAAAGAAATATATAACATTATTAAAGGATAATGGAAGAGAGATTTTGGATATTTAATAAAAAGATATCCTACGTGGACCCCTTTTTTATTATGGATAATATTATCTAAAATGATTATATTATTATTTTTTATTTTAATTTGTGATTGTAATACAAAAAATTAATTTTAATATTCAAGAGAGGAAGAACTAGAGGAAAATAAAAAAATATAGCATAACATAAAAATTAAATATTAATTTAGAATGAAGATATATTTTACAAAATAGTAAAATTACAGATAAAAAATACCTG
>JAHAIU010000536.1 GCA_018372555.1 Clostridium sp. | reverse complement strand
AGATGTTGGATCACAAAAGGCAAGATATGTAAGAATAACTATTGAAGATTATTCTCCAACACAAGAAGGTAGTACTATTAGTTGGAATACAGTATCAATGTATGAAGTAGAAATATACAATAATGAACCAGTAGAACCAGAGGTGCCAGAAGTACCAGAAGTTATAGTACCAGAAGAGGGAGAGAATGTTGCATTAAGTAAAACTGCAACTTCATCCAGCAATGAGACTAATGCTTTTACAGCTGATAAAGCAGTAGATGGTTCAAAATCAAGGGCTTCTAGATGGGCAAGTGCTGTATCATCAAATCCACAATGGATTACAGTTGATTTAGGTGCTAAGACTCAAATAGAAAATATAATTATAGAATGGGAAAGAAAAAATGCTACAGAATATAAAGTTCAAGTTTCTGATGATAATGAAATTTGGACTGATGTATATGCAGCTACATCAGCACCAAGTAAAAATAGACAAGAAATTAATTTAGATAAAGCCATTGCTACTAGATATGTAAGAGTTTATATTGATAAACATATTGCAAATGCTGATGGTGTTAATTGGAACAATGTATCTATATATGAAATTGAAATTTACAATGGTGGAATTCCAAAGGGATTTGATGAAATTGTAAATTCAATAAAGGTTAGAGATCTTACTATTGATGATGAAGCATTACCAATGCCAGAAGTGCCAGAAGGATATGAAATTTCATTTGTTGGAGCTGATTATGAAGAAGTAATTGGAGCTGATATGAAAATAAATAGACCTTTAGTAGATACAAAGGTTCGTGTTAACTTTGAAGTAAAGCAAGGAGATAAAAAGGCATATACTCCTGATATAGATGTAATAGTACCTGGAGCAAATGAAGTTACAGGTAATGAAGTTCCAACTGTTATTCCAGAGCTTAGAGAGTGGCTTGGGGGAGCAGGTAACTTTGAAATTAATAATGGGTCAAGAATAGTTATTTCACCTTCTTCAGAAGCTGAATTAAGTAAATCTATGAAGGTTTTTGCAGAAGACTATAAAGATATAGTTGGCAGAGAAATTGAAGTAGTAGTCTCAGACTCACCAAAAACAGGTGATTTCTATTTTGAATTAAACAATAAACGTCCTGAGCTTAGAAAAGAAGGATATTATATGAATATTGGTGATTTTGTTAAAGTTGAGTCTAATGAAGCAGCAGCTGCATTTCTTTCAACAAGA
The DNA here is from genome assembly GCA_018372555.1 of Clostridium sp. Taxonomy (GTDB): domain Bacteria; phylum Bacillota; class Clostridia; order Clostridiales; family Clostridiaceae; genus Clostridium. The sequence goes on along the minus strand of JAHAIU010000536.1, from coordinate 62 downwards.
ACAATATTACAAATATTAAAGCAAAATGGAACAACTATTCCACAAGGAATTACAAGAGATTA
>JAHAIU010000535.1 GCA_018372555.1 Clostridium sp. | reverse complement strand
GGTATTCACTTTAATGAAGATGGACATAAGTTATTATTTAATGAATTCATAAAAAATTAAGGTGATTTCTAAATATAGTGTTTATTTTATCAGTGTTTAAAGGCAAGGTAGTAGTCTATTTTAAGACTGCTACCTTGCATGTTATTATCCTTTGAATGCTATTGTATCAAGCTGAAATAGAAGTCCTTCTTCTCCACCACCATGAGTAAACTCCGTTTGAATAGACTTTCTTGCTGGTATTTTCCATTACATCTTTCCTTTAATACTTTTCCCAACAATGGAATGTTCCAGACATCTCTAAATAAACAATAAATCTTTATAATAATAGATTTATCAATAGATAGCTCTATATAAAACTTACTAGTAGACATAACTTTTGATATATTCTGCCGCCTTCTTACCCACTATGTATCCAACTTCCCCACTATTAAAAATATCCGAATCCCATGTTAATACAGTTCCACAAGCAAATATTCCCTTAGCTGTAGTTTCATAATTATCATTAACTTCTAAAGACACATTATTCATTATCCCTATTTTAGCTTTTTTTATATAGGATATTTCCGGGAAATATCCTACTGTTAATACTAATGAATCACATTGTAAAGTAGTCATTTTTAATGTAGTAATCTCTTCTATATCTATACTTTCAATTCTATCATCACCGTTTATATCTACTACTCTTGCATTCTTAATAACATTAATATCGAAGCCTTTTATAACTTCCTTCCCTCTTTCATCTAAGAATCCTCTATTAGTTAAATCAACTATAGCATTAACTCTTGCTCCTTCAATTAATAATCTTCTAGCTAAGATTAATGACCAATTATTTTTACCTAATATTACAACTTCTTTTCCTGGAAGATATCCCTGCAAATTAACTAGCCTATGAGCAGCAACTAAACTATAGATTCCTGTATACTTATGTATAGGAATATTAATATTACCAGTGAACCTCTCCCTACATCCTGAAGCCAGTATTACTGAACTTCCCTTAATATCCTTTACACCTTCTTCAGGATTTACATAAGTTATTACCTTATTTTGAGTTACTTCTAAAACTTCTGTATCTGATTTATACTCTCCGCCAGCCTCTTTAAAGTCATTAATTAACTTACTTCCAAGTTCAGGTCCAGTTACTTCTTCTCCTAAATAGTACTCACCAAATCCACCATGTATAAATAGATTTAGATTTCCACCTAAATCACTATCTCTTTCTAATATTAAAACTTTTTTAATTCCATTTTTAAGAGCAGAAACCCCAGCAGAT
>JAHAIU010000081.1 GCA_018372555.1 Clostridium sp. | reverse complement strand
GACTCCAAATCTTCGATTTGTCTAGTCGAACTTACTCAGCTATGCTGAGTTTCCCCTCTGACTCCAAATTTTATATTTGGTTAGTCGAACTTACTCAGTTTTACTGTGTTTCATCTATTACTCCCAATTCTACATTTGGTCAGTCGAACTTGCTCAGCTTTTATAAATTTCTATAGAGCTTTAAATTTTTTATTTAAATAGACGAACTTAATTAAATTGAATTTTGAATTATCATCGGTTTTCTTTCTCATTTCATTTTAATTTTTATACTCTACATAACTTAAACTTAATAAAACAAGTTATGGAGTTTCAGTTAAGTTCGCCTATATAAACCATAATTTATTGCCTAAAAGAAACTCCTCATCAATTCAATGATAGATTTGAATCTTCAAAGACAACTCCACTAGCATCTCTGACTGAGTAAGTTCCACCAACCAAATCGTAGATTTGGGGGCTTTAAAGGAAACTCGACTCGCGTTCGCTCACTTAAGTTCTGGCGCTTTATTTTTTGACTATCCTCCTTTTTTCTTTTTATCATTTAATTTATAGTACAGTTTATGCAACTAAAATTAAAATCTACACTAATTTTAGCATACTTTTTCTTAAATTCAATCATTTATACTTAAATTTAATTATTTTTTACTATTTAAATAAAATAAACTTATATTACTCTTATTTTCTCTTGTTTGCTCCTATTAATAACTATACATGTAGATGTCTAGACATATATCCAATTGATATTAGTAATATATAATGCATAATTATAGAAAAAACTCAGCCTAAGCTGAGTTTTCATTATTAACATTAGCATAATAACTATGGAATTTATCTTACTATAGTTGCTTTTATTTAATTAGCTTTAATCTCTTTGCTAAACCTATTTATTAGATCTAATTTTTCTTCTCTTGATAACTGCTTTATAGCATACTCCCTTTTCATTGCATCTTTCTTATCTTGAAATTCTTCAAAATATACTATTTCTACTGGAAGTCTAGGCTTAGTATATTTTGCTCCTTTTCCACTATTATGAGCCTTAAGCCTTTTTTCCAAAGAGGTTGTCCATCCTGTATATAAAGTGTTATCTGAACATTTTAATATATAAACATAATTCATTTTATCACCTAGTTTTACTTTTTCTTATAATCTAATAAATAAATTATAACTTAAAAATAGGTTATCTTAAACACTGATACTTAAGATAACCCACCTTATATTTATTTCTTAAAAGACTCTTCTATTTTATTCTTCATTTCTTCAACTTTATCTTTAGCTATCTCTGTATTCTCTCTTATAGATTTATCATATTCGTTGAATAAATTTCTCATATACTCCATTGTACTTGCCAAAGAAGCATCTTCTATTGTATTCCCCATACTATTCATCTTATTTTCAAATTCTGTTCTATATGTTTCCCACTCTGTAGGATCTATTTTATCCACACCATTTTCTACTCTACTTCTAAAATCTGTGTATAAATCTTCTGCATCCCTTCTAGCTTTTTCAATATCTGTACCTGCTGCTGTTCCAGGAGTATTAGAATTACTAGTACCAGGATTAGTACCATCTGTCATTCCTGTAGCATCATTATTAGCTGGTGGAGTCTCTGTATTAGTTCTTCCACACCCTACTACTCCTAAGCTACAAGTTATTAACATTCCTATTAATAATTTTCTCATTTTAGTTCCTCCTTTCTTCTACATAATTATCTTCTCTCTTATTCAAAAAATTATGTAGTGGAGAAATATCATAAAAAGGTAAAAAATATCGTATTATAAAACTATATTATAATGTAAAATAAAAAAACTCTAAAAAGAGTTTTTTTAAGCTTTAAATTCAGTAACTTAGAACAAGTTACTTCCTTAATTATTCATCGTTAATTGCTAATTGTTAATTGTAATAATACTCCACCTAGTATAGTAAATGCATAAACTAAGTTTGTAATAACAAAGTTCTTTACAGCTAATACAAAGGTATCTTTCTTAGTTTGAAGCTTATTGAATTTATTTATATTTCTTTGAACCAATTTTAAAACTAATAAGGTAACTAAAGAAATTATAGGTAAAGCTCTAGTTATCACTCCTATTGTTATTGAAATAAATCCAATATAATAAAGCCACTTAAATAACTTTAAAGCATTTTCTTTTCCAATGTATATTGGAAGTGTGTATCTCTTATTTACTATATCATCATCTATGTCGCATATATTATTCGCAAGCATTATATTTGATATTCCCATTATTGGACATAAGCTTATTAATAATATATTTACTAATTCTATAATATTAAAACTTATATTTATGTTACTTAAGTCATTAAAACTTATATTTAATATTCCAGCATCGAATACGTGAATATAAATAGTTAAGAATGTTATTATAAATCCCATAGCTAGTCCTGAGAAAATTTCACCAAAAGGTGTTCTTGAAATTGGAATAGGTCCAAAAGAATATGTGATTCCTATAACAAAGGATATAGCTCCAATTAATAAAACTATTATATTTGTATTTTTAACTAATAATAATCCTAAAGCAGCTGAAATAATTAGCATAGTAAAAATAGTTATCCTAACTACCTTTGGATTTAAATTATGGCTTACTATTGCATTATGAGTTTCATATCCATATCCTTCTTTTTTTATGGCTTTCGCATAATCCATATAATTATTTATTGCTGTAGTAGTCATATCAAATATTATCATTGAAGAAAACATTATAATTGCATTCTTCGCATTAAAAGTATCAAATCTATATAATGCATAAAATGTTCCTAATAAGAAAGGAATAACACTTGCTACCTTTGTTCGAATTTCTACTAAGTTTAAAAAGCTTTTAATATCCATCTAATTTCCTCCTCATTTATTACTTTAATATTTTAACATAACATAGAAAGAAAATATAATGTATTTTAAACCTTCCCTTCATTGTTATGTTACTTGTATTGTAAATAAATTGAGTATAATTTTTTATTTTAAGATAAAAAATTTTAAGCCTTGTGCAATAAAGCACAAGGCTGTGATTTTTTTTATCCCATAAACATGAATGTATGACAAGTAAATACTGAAGCTACTTGCATGAAGCATAGTAATGAGCCTACTATAATTCCTGGTATATATGGGTTATTACAATACTTAGCTAAACGACGTAGTAGAAGTACTGCTACTGAAAATACCGGTATTGCATTAATCATATATGTGAATGTAAATGGTGCTCCAAATATATTTGGTTGGAATCCTGTTTTTGCAAATAGGTAGTATCCGATGAAAGTAATAGCAAATGCAGGAATCATATTCATTAATGCAAAGAATAAATCGTTTATTAATGTTGGTTCTTTACCTATCTTAGCGTAATAAGATGAATTTATAGAAATACTTACAGCTATACCAAATACCAAGAAGAATGGTAAGTATGTAAAGAATAAGTATAAATGATCTAGTGGAATTTCACGCATACCCCATAGGTAGTATCTTAAGTCAATTTGGAATACGTATTGCGCAATATATACAACAACCAATACGCTTAATACACCAAGTATAGATAGTAAAAGTGATTTTAAGAAGTCTTTAATTGGAATTCTTACACCCCATGATTTTAAAGTATCTCCTTGCTTTCTAGCATATAAGTAGTATGAAGCAAATGAAGTTATTAAGATAAATATACCATTTGCCAAAGACCATAATGCATAGATATTAGTAGTTTGTTGTGCTAAAACATCTGTAACAAAGTATCCATATCCTTTTTTGAATATAAATGATACGCTTAAGAATGCGAATGCACAGTTAGCTATAGTTAATACCCAGAACCATCTCTTTCCTATCTTATTAGGGGCAGGTCTTAATTGCTTGTTATCTTCAGCTTTTAAACTTGAGAAGAATTTAGTTTTTGTTAATGTTGCAATAGTAAATACGCAGATTGCTAACGCTCCAAATAATCCTAGAACAGAAGCAAGAGAGTAGAAGTTCCAAATTTGCATAGAGCCAGCTTCGTAGTTAGGAGCAACAAATGATTCTTGAAAGAAGTCTACTACTGCAGCTACAGCACCATTACCGCCTTGTGGCTTAGGGTGGATTTCATCTGCTTTTGTAATACGACGAATAACTTGTTTTCCATTTATATCAGTAGTATAAGTATGTCCAGGAATTACTTTAACATCTGTAAGTGTACTTGGGTCTTGTCCAAAGCTTACAAAAGACTTAGCTTCATTTGAATCTAAGAATTTTTGTGCAGAAACTGGAGCTCCATTTGAATCTTGAGTGCTAAAGTAAACATGGTCATAGTATGTATAGTAAAGACCTACATTACGATCTCCATACATGTTTGTCCAATTTCCTTGAAAGTCAGTAAATAGTGGATTACTTGCAACTAAGTATACAGCAGAGATTACAGGATTTCCACTCATATTATCTAAAACTACACTAGTATTGGTAGCATTCCCTCCCATTGAGTGACCAGCGATACCTATTTGATCTAAGTCTACATAATCTAATTCAGATACATATTTTACCGCAGCATAAACTCCGTATGCATCAGCATTCATATCAGTGAAGAAAGTTTCAAAAGGTGTTATATCAGAACCACCATGATTTAACATATCAGGTGTAACAACTACAAATCCACGACGCGCTAATTCAAGTGCATATTGAGCATAGCACTCTTTTGTTGTTGATAAACCATGAGCAAATACAACAGCAGGTGCTTTATTATCAGTAGTTGCAGCCTTTGGACTATAAACTCTAATACTTACGTTATCACCTTAACGTGTTTGTACAGTAGTAGTTTCAATTTTAACTTTTCCAAAGTTACTTAAAAATAGATTAGCACTAACGGCACATAATAAAGTAAAAATAATTGATAGAATTAGGCCTTGTTTTGCTGTAAGTTTAAATTTAGATTTTTTCTTCATAATTTATCTCCCTTTAGTTATAATTAAAACGTTAACATTTCATGTATAAATTATATAATGTAAGTTAAATTATAAATATGATTAATTTTATAAGTTAGTATAACTATCTTGCACTTATGTCAAAAATATTATTTTAGATTTGAGATAATCAGTTATAATATTTAGTAAGGGGGATATAATTATGAGTGAAAAATTAGAGGTTATTTATTATCCAAGTATAGATAATATTAAGTTATTTGTTGTTGATATCGAATATAGATCACCACATACTCACCCAGAAATAGAAGTTCTATTTGTTTTTAAAGGTAATCCCATTTTTATAATTAATGATGAAAAATTTGAATTCCATCAAGGAGATATTATCATAATTAATAGTAATGAAAAGCACGAAATAATTTCAAATATTGAAACATCAACTTTTTTAGTTTTAAATATTTCTACTAAGTATTTTGAGGGATATTTTTCACAAATTAACCAAATTACATTCAAGGGACATTGTACATATAATTCAAAACATAAGTTACTGATATATACTTTTTTAAATCTTGCTAGACTTTACATAGAAAAATCTAATTTTTATAAAGTTAGCTGTGCAAGCATGGTAAATGTTATGTTTGTCTATTTATTAAAGAACTATTCAACATATGATATTTATAATTATAAAAGCCAAGATAATTGTCAAAATAAATTGAGATTAGAAAGAATTATGCATTATGTAGAAGAAAATTATTATGATAAGATTTCACTTAAAGATATTTCTGATAGGGAAGGAGTATCTGTATGTTTTTTATCAAGATTTATTCATAAGTATTTAGAATTAAGCTTTCAAGATTACTTGACATTTGTAAGATTTAATCACGCTAGGGAGCTTATTATTACAACAGATATGAAGCTAGTAGATATTTGTTATCAATGTGGCTTTTCAGATTATCGTTATATGACTCAAGCATTTAAAAAATATTGTGAATGCACGCCAAAGGAGTTTAAGTTAAGAGAAAATATTTCAATGACAACAAAAGGTTTTTTAGGAACAACCATTCAAAGAGTATATGATAATGATGAAGCACTAAATATAATTGAAGATACAATTAAGTATTATAATTTAGTAGAACCACATTAATATATTATACTTATATTGTGTAATTTATATCATATATATGATTATCCCTAAATTTAAAATGATATAATTTGTATTATATCATTTTAAAACTAAGAATTAATGTTTTTTAATATAAAAGCATTGATTCTTTTTTATAATAAATTAATATTCTTATCAAATACATATATAAATTTCTCACCATTTTCAACGGATCCTTTTGTATGTCCATTATCATACCCTACTTCTTTTAAAACTAAAACCTTATATTCTCCAACTTTCTTTATTTCATATTTTAATATTGCATCACCAATGTATATTTTATTTCCTATTAAACTAAAATCACTAACGCTATCTTTACCATCACTTCTAAATTCTTTTATAGTTCCGCCTGATATTTCTATATAATCCTTTTTATTGACTTGTTTGGATATATCAGACTCATATCTTATATCACTTCCCTTATATAAATACCATTTTCCATATAATTTTGTAGGTGAAATTAAACTTAAGATAACAAATAATAAGCAGCAAACTAAGGCAATAACACTATTTTTTTTAATCTTATTCATATAATTCTCCCCCTATATCCTATATATGTAAATTATACCATATAAATATTTAAGCAAGTATTTATAATCAGATAAAGTTATTGCTATAATAAAACAGTAAAATACAATTTCAATCTATTTATATACTATTAAAACCTTCTAAAACATAGTTTTCGCTATATATAAACAAACTTATTTTTAGTAATTCGAAACGAAGTACCTCCTTAATTGTTAACTGTTAACTATTAATTGTTAATTGAAAAAAGGCTGCCTTTCAGCAGCCCTAATATTAGTCTAATTTCTTACTATCAATCCAACTCATCATTTCTCTTAATTCTTTACCAACTTTTTCGATTGGATGTTCTGCTTCCATTTTTCTTCTAGCATTGAACATTGGTCTTCCAACTTGGTTTTCTAATAACCAGTTCTTAGCGAAAGTACCATCTTGTATTTCTTTAAGAACTTTCTTCATTTCTTTCTTAGTTTCGTCAGTTACTATTCTATCTCCAACTACGTAGTCACCATATTCAGCTGTATCAGAGATTGAATATCGCATCATACTCATTCCACCTTGATATAGTAAGTCTACGATTAATTTCATTTCATGTAAACATTCAAAATAAGCATTTTCTGGAGCATATCCTGCTTCTACTAATGTTTCAAAACCGGCCTTGATAAGTGCTGTACATCCTCCACAAAGAACTGCTTGTTCTCCGAATAAATCTGTTTCAGTTTCATCTTTAAATGTAGTTTCTAAAACTCCAGCTCTAGCTCCACCTACTCCATTTGAATATGCTAAAGCTAAATCACGAGCATTTCCAGTAGCATCTTGATATACTGCTATTAAACATGGTACTCCTGATCCTTCAGTATAAGTTCTTCTTACCATATGTCCAGGCCCCTTAGGAGCACACATAAATACATCTACATCTGCTGGAGGAACTATTTGTCCATAATGAATATTAAATCCATGAGCAAATACTAAAGCATTTCCTTCTTCTAAGTTTGGAGCAATTTCATTTTTATATATTTGAGCTTGCTTTTCATCTGGTAATAGAATCATTATAATATCAGAAGCTTTAGCTGCTTCTGCAACTGTTGCTACCTTAAGTCCAGCTGCTTCAGCTCTTGGCCAAGATTTACTTCCTTCATATAATCCAACAACAACATCTACTCCACTTTCGTGTAAGTTTAGTGCATGAGCATGTCCTTGGCTACCATATCCTACTATAGCAACTTTTTTTCCCTTTAATAATTCTAAATTTGTGTCCTTTTCATAATACATTTTTGCCATTTGTCTACTAACCCCCTATTATTTTAAACATCTTCTTCATCTATTATTTCATTAATAGCTGCACCTGGTGCAACCATAGGAAATACTTTTTTATCATTGTGTATCACATAATCTATTACTACTGGTCCTTCTTTATATGCTAAAGCTTCCTTTAGTACAGGAACTAGTTCTTGTTTTTCATGAACTCTAAATCCCTTACCTCCAAAAGCTTCAGCTACCTTTACAAAGTCAGTAGTTCCATTTAAATCAGTTGATGAATACCTTCCTTCATAGAAGAAGTTTTGCCATTGCCTAACCATTCCTAAGGAATTGTTATTTACTATTATTACTTTTACAGGTAATTTATTTTTAGCTGCTGTTGCTAATTCATTGCAGTTCATTCCAAAACTTCCATCACCAGCTATATTAAATACTGTTTTATCCTTATTTGCCATTTGTACACCTATTGATGCTCCAAGTCCAAAGCCCATAGTTCCAAGTCCACCAGAGGATATAAAACTTCTAGGTGTCTTAAACTCAAAATGTTGAGCTGCCCACATTTGATGCTGTCCAACTTCAGTTGCAAGTACGAAACTACCATCATCTAATTCACTTAGCTTTCTAAACAAGAATTCTGGTGTTAATTCTCCTATTTCTGAAGTATCCTTAACCTTTAGAGCTTTAAGCTCATTCATCTTAGCTATCCACTCATCATTTTTCTTTTCTTTAAGGAGTGGTATTAGTCTTTGAAGAACTGTCTTTAAGTCCCCAACTACAAAGGCATCTACCTTGACATTTTTATTGATTTCTGCTGGATCTACATCTATATGAACTACCTTTGCATGCTTTATTTGATTTTGAGTATTTATAACTCTATCACTAAATCTAGCTCCTAAATTAATTAATAAATCGCATTTGCTTGTTAATATATTTGAAGCTTTACTTCCATGCATTCCTATCATTCCAGTATATAATGGATGATCATATGGAAATGATGATATTGCCATAAGAGAAGTTGCTATTGGTGAATTTATCTTCTCAGCAATTTCCTTAAGCTCTTCATAAGCTGCTGAAGCTACAATCCCACCCCCTGCATATATAAATGGATTTTCTGCTTCATTTATTAATTTAGCAACACTTTGTAATGCTTCATCAGTTATATGCTTAGTTTTTCTTTCAACTTCTTTAGGAATTATAGGTTCATATATAGCTTTAGCTGCTGTTATATCCTTTGGAATATCTATTAATACTGGACCTGGTCTTCCTTCTTTAGCAATATAAAAAGCTTCTTTAACTACTTTTTGTAAATCATTAATATCTTTAACTATATAATTATGCTTAGTTATTGGCATTGTAATTCCTGCAATATCAACCTCTTGGAAACTATCCTTACCTAATAATGGTCTAGTTACATTACCTGTAATAGCTACCATTGGAATAGAATCCATATAAGCCGTCGCAATCCCAGTAACTAAGTTTGTAGCTCCTGGTCCTGATGTTGCTAAGCATACACCTATTTTTCCAGTAGATCTTGCATATCCATCTGCTGCATGGGATGCCCCCTGCTCATGAGCTGTTAATATATGATTTATCTGCTCTCTATAGTTATATAACTGATCATATATATTTAAAACAGCTCCACCAGGATACCCAAATATAGTATCAACACCCTCATCTATTAGAGACTTTATTAATATCTCAGCTCCTGTTAGAAACATAAATACCCCCCTTTTTTCATTATTTCAATATTGCTCCTGTGCTTGCAGAACTTACAAGCTTAGCATATCTAGCTAGATATCCTTCAGTTACCTTTGGTGGTAGTGGTTTGAAGTTCTTTCTTCTTTCTTCTAGAACTTCATCATCTACTAATAATTCTAGTTTTCCATTTGGAATATCAATTGATATGATATCTCCTTCTTCTACTAGTCCTATTACTCCACCTTCAGCTGCTTCTGGAGAAACGTGTCCTATAGCTGCCCCTTTTGTCGCTCCACTGAATCTTCCATCAGTTATTAATGCTACATATTTATCTAGGCCCATTCCTGCTATTGCTGATGTTGGTGATAACATTTCTCTCATACCAGGTCCACCCTTTGGTCCTTCATATCTTATTACTACAACATCACCTTTTACTATTTTCTTAGAAAGAATTGCTGCAATAGCATCCTCTTCTAAATCAAATACTCTTGCTGGCCCTTTGTGTACTAACATTTCTTTTAAAACTGCTGACTTCTTAACTACAGCCCCATCTACTGCTAAGTTACCCTTTAACACTCTTATACCACCAGTTATACTAAATGGTTCATCTATACTCTTGATAATATTGTAATCAAGTACTTCAACACCTACTAAATTTTCCTCATGAGTCTTAGATGTTGCTGTTATACAATCTAAATCTAAAAGATCTTTCTTTGAAAGTTCCTTCATAACTGCTTGTATTCCACCAGCCCAATATAATTCTTCAATATGAGTATCTGAAGCTGGTGCTAATCTACAAAGGTTAGGTGTTACTTCTGATACTTCATTAATCATATCTAGATTTAATTCAACTTTTGCTTCATTAGCAATTGCTGTTAAATGAAGAACACTATTAGTTGAACATCCAAGTGCCATATCTACTGTTAATGCATTTCTTATAGCTCTTTCATTAACTATATCCCTTGGCTTAATATCTTTTTCTAATAAGTCCATAACTCTCATACCTGCATATTTAGCAAGTCTCATTCTTTCTGAATAAACTGCTGGTATAGTACCATTTCCAGGTAAACCTAAACCTAAAACTTCTGCCAAACAGTTCATTGAGTTTGCAGTAAACATTCCTGAACATGATCCACATGTAGGGCAAGCTTTGTTTTCCATATCACATAAATCACCTTCTAGCATAGTTCCATTTTCAAAGGCTCCAACAGCTTCAAACATTGTTGAAAGTGATACATCTTTACCCTTGAACTTACCTGCTAGCATTGGTCCACCACTTACAACTACTGCTGGTATATTAAGTCTTAATGCAGCCATCATCATACCTGGAACAATCTTGTCACAGTTTGGTATTAAAACTAATGCATCAAAAGCATGTGCCTTAACCATACATTCAATAGTATCTGCTATAAGTTCTCTTGTAACTAAGGAATATCTCATTCCTTCATGTCCCATTGCTATACCATCGCAAACTCCTATTGTCGGGAATACTATTGGAGTTCCTCCAGACATTAATACTCCCTTTTTAACTGATTCTACTATTTTATCTAAATTAATATGACCTGCTATTATATCATTCTGTGAAGTTACAACTCCTATTAAGGGTTTGTTTATTTCTTCATCAGTAAGTCCTGTTGCCTTTAATAATGATCTATGTGGGGCTTTTTGTGGCCCTTTCTTTATTACGTCACTCCTCATTTATATTCCACCTCTTATTCTATCTTTTCTAAAACCAGCTTTCCTATCTCACTAGTTCCAACTAGTTTCATTCCTTCACTCATTATGTCCCCTGTTCTATACCCCTCTTCTAGAACCTTAAGGACAGCCCCCTCGATTACCTTAGCTTCAGTTTCTAAATTGAAACTGTATCTTAACATCATTGCTGCTGAAAGAATTGTTGCTAGTGGATTTGCAATTCCCTTCCCTGCTATATCTGGTGCGCTTCCATGTATAGGTTCATACATTCCAAGCTTTCCTTCTCCTAATGATGCTGATGGCAACATACCAATTGATCCTGTTATCATACTTGCTTCGTCTGATAATATATCCCCAAACATATTTGAAGTAACTATTAC
>JAHAIU010000534.1 GCA_018372555.1 Clostridium sp. | reverse complement strand
ATTCTTGCATTAGGGGAAAAAATAAAAAGAAGAAGAAAAGAATTAGATATGACTCTTAAAGATTTAGCAGGGGATAGAATTACTCCTGGACAAATTAGTTTAGTTGAGTCAGGAAGATCTAATCCTTCTATGGATCTATTAGAATATTTAGCAGCTACATTACAAACTTCAGTTGAATATTTAATGGAATCAGAAGAAACTCAAGCTGAAAAGATAAGTATATATTATGAGCAAATTGCTGAATCATATGTATTATCTGGAGATTATATAACAGGAGAAAAATACATAGAAAATGCTTTATATTATGTAGAAAAATATAACCTTGAATATAGGAAGGCTAAAATCTTATATTTAAGAGCAAAAATATATATGGCTAAAGAGGAACTTACATTAGCTCAGCAGTTTTTCTTATCTTCAAATGTAATTTTTATAAAGAATAATAATTATGAGGAAATTGTAAAAACCTTTTTAAATTTAGGTCAAATCACTCTAAAACTAAAGGCTTACCATTCTTCAAGTAGTTATTTAAGACAAGCTGAAAAGGTGTATTTAGATAATAATATTGGAAATGATCCCTTACTTGGAGAAATCTATTACTATATGGCAAAAGCTTATTTTAAAACTGAAAACATTGGAAAAGCTATAGATTATTCTTTCTTAGCAAAAAGTAAGTTTGAACAAGTCCATAATAAAGAGGAGTATGCAAAAACCCTTTTATTAATATCAGAAGAGTATAATAAAAAAGGTGATTTAACTAATGCTATAAAATACTCACAAAAGACTTTAGAAGTTTATAGAGAATTAGATGAATTAAGCAATATTTCTGAAATAGAAAATAACCTTGGAAAGTTATTCTATGAATTTGAAAATATAGAAGAATCCTTTAAACATTATGAAATATCTAAGGATATAAGAATTAGAAGAAAAGATAAGAGAGTTATAGAAACCTTAATGAACATATGTGAAAATTATATAAAACTAAAGAATATTTCAAAATGTGAAGAAGTGTTGGAAGAAATCAATTTATATATGGATGAGAACGAAATTGAAGTTATTATAGATGTTAACTTAATTTGGTATAGAGTATATACATTGAAAGAATTATCTAGAGAAGCTGAATATATCTTAATGGATACGTATAACTTAGCTAAGAAAAATGACTTATTTAAGCAAGCAGCACAGCTTTCAGTTATGTTAGGTAAGTTTTATATTGATAGAAAAAATGATGCAGAAGCAGCTAAGTATCTTGATGAAGGGGTTAATATTTTTAGGAAA